>DAET01000072.1 GCA_002497765.1 Euryarchaeota archaeon UBA486 | reverse complement strand
CGTGGTTCGTCGCTCATGCATGCTTCCTCCTCAGCTCACCGCCGTGATGTCGACGATGAAGCCCATACCGGGCTCAACACGCCAACCGATGGACGTTTGAATTGGTCCTGCTGCACGAAGGAACCGTGTGATGATGATGTTGCGCTTCAACTCGCCACCGATCATGGCGTTGTCCAGATCGAGAACGACCTCAGCAGAGGCACGCAGGGTGTGGAGAAGTGAATGGTCCATTTCTTCCGGGTCGGCGCACAGCATGAAGGAGCGTCCGTCAGAAGCGAGTTTGCGAAGTTGTTGAATCAAGCTGTAATGGTCCGCTTTTGTTCCACCTTCCGGCATCAACGAACTCGCAGAATCCAACACGATGACATCGGCCGCCGGGATGGCTGGGCTGCTGAGCACTTCCTGGAGCGACACGTCTTGACGGGCATCCGCCACCGTACCGTAGCGACTGAGCACCATGACACGGCCTTCTCGAATGGCGTCGGTCATGCCGTAGCCGATGCTCTCCATCTGTTCGATCCATCCACGCGTCGTGAGTTCGGTCGTGATGACGAGCACCTTGACCCCGTTGTCAACCATGCCGTGAATGAGGCGCTGGGCGATGAGGGATTTCCCCGCCCCGACCTTGCCCTGAAGCAGGTAAAGCGAGCGGTTGGGCAAACGCAGCCCCATTGAGTCGGCCAACGAGTCGGTTTCCACCTCGAAGGGGAAGCCGTCCTCCACGGGTTTGTGGGCGGTCATGAACGGGTTTTCATCAGGAGAAAGCATTCAATCTCACCTCCGCACTGGTGGTCGCTGAGTGGGTGTTTCCGTTGACACGCTCGGACACACCGACAAAGAAGACAGAGATGTCTTCGCCGTCAGCGTAGGTCCACGTGTTCTCGGTCAGCACGATTTCAAGAAGGTCACCGGGGTTCCATTCCGTCCCGCTGGGAAGAACGGATTCTGTACTCGAGGACGGTGCTGCACCGTCGATGAGGACCTCGTAGTTTGACGCGTCCAAATCATAACTTCCGGTGTTCAGGAAATACAGCGTGATGGTTTTGCTGCTGGTGTTGTGAGCCACCATCGCAGGATCGCCTGCGAGTGCAACACTGACACCGTCCCTCACATCAGAGGCCCGCTCGTTGACCTGAACGACGCGAACGGCATCGCTCCATTCAGCGATGAGCAGGGCGCTTGCCCCGCCCGAAATGAGCAGGGCCGTGATCAGCATAACCATCGAAGAAGCACCTCCATCTGCCATGCGATCACCACAACCCGTGCCCAACAGTGGTCTTGCCCACCGTGAGCGTCAATCGTTCGTTACCCGGTAGCCCGGTATCAAACCAGTCCAAGAAGAGCGTTTCACCTGAAAACCACAAATCGGTCAACGGTGGATTGTACACGCTGGAAAACTGGGTCGCGTCCTGACCGTCAAGGAACATCCAAACATCGTCATGAGCGATGGTGGTTGAACCGGTGTTGGTCACGTTGGCGTAGAGCACATTTCCACGTACGGCGGTCAGGCTCGCTGCAGACGTCGGCGTTCCGCCACCGTTCACGACCAAGGTCGGGAGCGAGGAATAATTTCCGTGGCTGGTGATGACCACGGAAGTGATGGCTCCTGTACCGTTAATCGTGTAAGTCGCAGAAAATCCGCCGTTTCCGCTGGAGGCTTCAATCGTGCCTCCGCTGCTGTAGCCTGCGCCGCCGTCGACGATGGTGACATCAACGATGGCGCCGGTGAACATCACCGCATCGTCAATGGTGAAGGTTGGCGTGGGTTCATCTGCCTCTTCAATCCGGTCAACACCGGATTCAATTTGCAAAGAAATGGCCTGATAGGCCATGGAGAACACCACCAGCATCGAAATGCCGATGATGAGCCCACCTACACCAACCGAAGCACCCATGTCACTCTTCACCCCGAAGCATGTGGAGCTGTCGCCAGGACGAGACCAACGCCGAGAACACCAGCAGTTGCCGGTGAGGCAGGTGGTCTTCGAGCGCTGTTTCCGGATCGCCGGGTTCTGCCAACTGAACGATGGCAAGAACGTCGTCGCCTTCTTCTTGGGTCAGCATGCCGGATTCCATGGCTTTCTGCGTGAAACTCACGGCGGCCATGCCGGACATGTGGTCAAGAAGCAGCGCAGCGACCGTGGGCGCACCCGTGCTGGACTGGTTGCCGGACCCGCTTGAGCGTGGAGCGACGAGGAACGGGTTGGCTGCCAAGGCTTGCGCCTCGTACAATTCAACCAGTTGTCCCTGATCGTCTTCCATCATGCGAGATGTACCGCCGACTTCCACAACCTCACCGCTGGCGGTGATGATGCGGTCGCCGGTCGTCCCGTCAGCGTCCTCATCGGATGCATCGCTCTCGTGGCTTTCGCTGTCACCGCCGGTTTCGGCATTGACAGACACACCTTCATCGAGGCGGTGTTCCACCATGCGCAAAACATCCTCAACCATGTCGAGACGGCTGCTGATGAGGCGCTCAAGGCCAGAGGTGTCGACCGTCGCAGGGGCCGCTGGCACCGGCGTGGGAGCGGGTGCAAGCGAAGCCGCCACGTTGGGCACGCTTTGTTGGCTGTTGATCCGGGCTCGTGTTGGACCGGGCGAAATGGTCCACGCATCCTCTTCTGTGAGCATTCCCTGTTCGGGGAACGGCACCTGTTCAATGGCCACGTTGGCCAAGATTTTCAGGCGCTCTTCGCTCAAGTTTTGGTCTGCGCTTTTGTTTCCACCCGAGTTTCCACTAAATGGCCATGCCATTGTAAAAACCTCCATTCCAAGATATCACCGAAGTGATGTCTTGGAGGGATCAAACAACAAGTGCACCTGCGGTGTCGTCGTCAACGTTGAACGTCTCGAAGGTCGAGCCGCCGTTGGAAACGTGGAGGTAGAGTTGAGCCTCACCGTCGTCCGTAAGGACAGCGTCTGCCGAACAGTCGTCGCCGCCACTGGCGTCGATAGTCAATCGGTAGGCGGTACCTGGCATCAGGTCGTTGCCGACCAAGGCCGTACCGTCCATCTCGACGTAGGACATTTCTGCGACACCGGCCGTCCCAGCATCTGAATCACCCTCAACCGCCCCGTTTTCACAGAACATCTGGAAGGTCACCTGATCGATGTTGGTAATTTCACTGCCTGGAGCCAGTTTCACGAAGACCATGTAGTCGTTCCCTGCATCGGCTGTGTCAACGAAAGCCGTGTCGATGAAGAGCTTGCCAGCCATGTTGTCAGCGGTGTCATCGCCAGCGGTCTGAGCGTTTTGTTGCAACTTCTCAGCCGTTTGGATGATGACAGCAGCCGCAACTGCAGCCACAAGAATGAGGGCAATGAAGACGATCATGGCGCCAATACCGATGGCAGCCACGTTGTCACGAGATTCGTTGTTGGTCTTCAAATGACCACCGCCCCAGCAGTAACGTCGCCGCCGTAGTTGAGAACTTCGAAGGTTTGACCTCCGCCACCTGCTTGGAACAGGATGGTGTGCTCAGCGTTGGCAGTTGGGTTGCAGTTGGCCGTCGTCAGCGAGGTGACGTAGGTGTTTCCGGCTTCAATGGTCGTGGCTGATGTGCCGGTGTCGCCGATGACGTGAGTTGCGCCAGCAGGGGCGGTCGCCAAGTCATCTTCGTCCACACCAGCAGCGCACACGATGGTCCACTGGATGTCTTCAGTCACCACATCATCTGAACCGGGCGCAAGTTCGAAGGTCACGTCAAGTTGGTTTCCACCACCAACAATGACGTTGACCACGAACAAACGGGCTGCCATGGAGTCCGTCGTGTCCTGTCCGGTCGTCTGTGCGTTCTGCTGCAACTTCTCGGCCGTCTGGATGATGACCGCAGCTGCCACCGCAGCAACCAGGATCAGCGCAATGAAGACGATCATTGCACCAATACCGATCGCAGCGACGTTGTCGCGTTGTTCGTTCTTCGTTTCATGTTTCATGTTTTTCACCATTTTTTGTTTTCTTCCCCCGCCTCTGCGGGTGGAACAGGATGCGGTCAAAGAGCACCTCCTTGACCGAGGTTGATGCGAAGCGGCATGCGGAGCACGGCGACTTCGTCGGGAGCGAGATTGCGGATGAATGGCACCTCTTCGGCAGAGAAGCCGGGAGGAATCCATGGCGTGAGCAGGACTTCGGAGAGCGGCTCCATCGAACGGTTCTGAACGCGCATGGTGACCGTGATTTCGCCCGAGCGCATCTCATAAGCGGTGGCCACCGACAACTTACGGGTCAGCGGGATGTCCTCGGACGAAAGGCGGTAGTCGGGCTGGATGTCAAAGCGGAGTGGGATGTTGCCACCAGGGGCGATGATGGGCAGGTCGACGTTGGGCGGATTGGCTGTCCAGCCCTCGGGCACGGGTGGCTTCAAGCGAAGCATGGGCATGGGAATGGGGCCGTCGTTGATGACGCGGACCAACAACACACCGGATTCACCACCGGCAGGCCATCGGGTGTCCACGCCCATCCAGAAGTGGCGGAACAAGAACGGGTTGAGCGTCGAGGTGTTGCCGCCAATCATGTCTTCGAGCAAATCTTCGACCTCTTCGGTGGAGGCTCGAATGTCGCCAAGTTCGGCTGCAGCTGTCGCTTCACGAAGTTTGTAGAGGATACGTTCGGCTTCCTCAAGGGAAATGTGCTTGTGCACCAGCAAACGATGGAGCATGGCAATGCTTCGGCGAAGGTGAAGGACGTCCTCCTCCAACTCGCCGAGGGTCTTTTCTGCACGACGCAGGGATTTCTTCGCCTTGCTGAGTTGATGGAGGCTCAGGTGCACCTTGACCTCGCCGAGGTCCATCTCGGTCTCCGCCAGCGAAGGATTTTCGCGCTTGGCGGCCTGACGGGCGATGCGCTCGAGGGTTTGTGAGGCTTCACGAATGCCTTGCTCGCGCTCTGCCCGCTCTTGAGCCATCATGTCCGCCAAGGCGTCGTCTTCAGGCATCGTCTTCCACCTCCTCTTCTGTTGCGTCTTCCGTCTCAATCGCCGTGTCCATTTCATCCTCGTCGGCGCTGATGGCGCCGGACACGCCACCAGCAGTTCCGCTAGCGGATGATGTGGTGGCAACGGCCACCGGAGCACGCTCACCGAGAATGGCGGAGAAGTCAAGGCCGTCGTCAGCCAAATCGTTGAGCAAGCGGGCGGGGTCGCTCAAATCACGCTCGATGCGTATCGACTTGATCTCAGCATCCGTCATGCGACCGTAGAGGTTGCCGTACATCTTGTCCGATCGCTTGAGCAAGTACCAGACACCGGCCATGATGATGAAGAAGTACGACGCCATGACCACCAAGTTGTCGCTGTCCGTGGAGAGTTGAGGCGGGAGCCCGAGCACGATGGCGAGCATACCCAGCACCGGGATGGACAAGATGATGGTCAACTGCCGTCGGCTGTCCTTGAGGGCTTCAAAGTGGTCAGAATACACCGTGGAGGTGCCCTTGCGAGCACGCTGATAGTCTTCGTGAATGAGTCTAAACTCGTCGCTGCTCTTCCACGTCATGCGCCAAATCCACAGGGCACTCAGGGCGAGGATGGCAGGGCCGTAATACGGAACTTGGAACAGATGGAAGGCAAAGCCAAAGGCGATCACGCCAGCGTAGACGCCACCGAGTTGCCACTTCTCGGACTGGCTGGAGAGGCGAACGAACACGAAGGAAAGCAATGCAGCCACCACACACGCCACAAAGGCGATGGAAAGGTCCGGTGACCAGGATTGAACGGTCTCTTCACCGAGATCGACGCCTTGGGAGCGATCGTTGGTTTCGTCATTGCCATCGCCGACATAGAGGAAGGAAAGGGTGGCGTCGCACTGAACAGTGCGCTCAACTTCCCACCAGTCAATGGTCACGGGTTTGACGTCCCACGTGAAGGTGTGCTCGGCGTTGGCCGCCATGATGGGCACCATGTCGGGGACACTGAGCACGTCAACAGCCCCGTTACAGTCCAACATGGCCGAAACACCGAGGGCCTGGGCCGTGCCGTCGTTGCGAACGGTGACCTGATATTGCGTCTCTTGTCCTTCGTAGAAGGCTTCGGGGTCAATCGGGCCTTGTGCGTGAATGGCCGGGTCGGCGAACACCGCCAGCTGGTAGGTGAAGACGTCCTCTTCGTAGATGGTGTAGCCGCTGTTTTCGTCGGGGTGGTAGAGGCGGAAGGTGAGGTCCCATCCGTCGCCGGGGAGAATGTTGGGCGGGTTGGGCGCATCCACAATGAGTTCAATCGGTGCGTTGGTGACCCAGGGCTGCCGGCTGGGCAAGGTGATGCGGGATTCGGGTCCCAACGAGGTTGAACCGCAGAAGGCCGACATGTTGAGTGGGTAGTCGGTATCATCAACCCGGACGGCAAACGTCCAACCGTAGAGCGAGGCGTTCTGGCCGAGATCGTCCACATCAAGGAGGCGTTCGGCTCGGCACAATTCAAGTTCGTAGGCGACGGCACTTTCCGGTCCTGTCGGGATGTGTGAGTAAACGATGGAGAAACTCTGCGGACCGTTATCGCTTGGTGGTGTGACCGACGTGTCGCCGAGTTCAAAGAACCGATTCATACGCAGGTCGGTGTAGTATTCTGCGCTGCCCTGGACCGCCGCTTCGGTGGGGTCGAGGGTGAGGATGAGGTTGGCGGCCAGCGTCAGCGCCGGTTGGACGGCAACGCTGCTGATGCTGAAGGAGAAGGGGACGGTTTCGCCTCGAGGGAGTAACAGTCGAGAAGGGGCGGTCGGGGAGACTTCCCAATCCAAACTCGGTGTGGTCAACCCACCCTGAAGCAGGGTGTAGGTGACGTTGACTTCAACGTCCTTGTTGCCGGTGTTGGTGATTTTCACATCCCAAGTTCGGCTGATACCGCGGTGGTAATCCATGGTCGTTGGCCAGTCCTCAACTTCGACGAGGAACAACGGCGCCACCACGAAGCGGAACGTGTGAACCTTGAGTTCTTCACCGGTTGAAGCGTTCATCACACGAATGGTGACAGGGTACAGCGCGCCGTTGGCCATGCTGTTATCGTCGGTCAACGCTGGAACATCAACATCAAACGAGCCCGTGTGGGTCGCGGCCACGTCAAGACTCAAGGGGAACGAAGCGGGTGTCACGGTCCAGTTGCCAGCCACCGATGTTTCCACAATGACGTCTTCAACAAGATTGCCGTTGTTGATGAGGGAGAAGTCAACCGTTTGCGTTTCGCCCGGAACAACACCGATTTCTTCGATGGTGCTGACCACGAGACCGTGTTGTTCACTGATGTTGCCGAGAATGTTGGCCGAGAGGTTCAGGCCGGATTCGACGTTCGAGACCCAAACGGTAGCGTAGTAGTTGGCGGCGGCGAGCGCGTCGGTGGTTGGTGTGAGGCGCACGCGCACGGTGGATTCGTAGCCAGCACCGATTTGGACCACGGTGGGCGTTTCAAGCACGAAATCGATTTCACCGGCGTTCGACGTATCGAGGTAGACGCCAAAGGTGGCAGGCGTGTTCCCGTCGTTGCTAATGATGACGCTCGTGGTGATCGTCTCACCGATGGACAGGTTCACGGTTTGGCTGGTGGGCGAGAGGGAGGCGTTGACTTTCTCACCCACACGAACGGGCACCTCAAAGGAAGCAATGTAGGTCCCCGAAGACATCTCAAACACATCGATGCCGATGGGTTCCACGCTGTTGGCCGGCGCTTCGGGGTCCGTAGTGAGAATGAGCGGGAAGGTGGCGATGTGCGTTGAAGCGTTCGACGGGTAATCGGCCACATCAGCAGGCACGTCAATGACCGTGGTGGAGGGCATGATGCTGCTGGTACTGAACGAAACGTCCCAACCGTCCGGGACTTGGTCGTTTAACACCAGACGGTACGAGGTCATGTTGTTACCCGTGTTGGCAAGGTCGATGTCGAACGACGTCTCTTCGCCGACCATGGCGTCGAGGGTGGTGCCGTTGTGGCCTTCAACGCCAAGTACGGGTGGTATGTTGATGGTCAAGGTCTGCGAGATGGAGGTTGGAATCACGTTGGCGCTGCTGTGAGCTGCACCGAGGCTCGGCGTGGCCGTGATGGGGATGGACAGCGAACCGGCAACAGAATAGTCGTCGGCAGGCCCTTGAACCGTCAATACGGCTTGACGGGTCTCACCGAGGGACATGCCCGGCAACGAAGTAGGCGTTAATCCGACAGCCCAGCGAGCCGCTTCTGAGAAACCACCGGATGAATCGGAGGTGAAGACAGGCGTGCCAAGGGAGAGGGTGGTGTCGACCGTTTCTGAGAGCTCCGTGACGAGGTTGTGGCGGACCTCGACCTCGAGATTGAGGATTTCCTCGAGTCCGCTGCCCTGTTGTGCTTCAAGGACCTGTTGCACCGTCATGTCAATGCTCTCCGTTGGTAGACCAGGGTCCACCACGATGACGGGAAGAATGCGAACGGGCGTAGCGTTGACTTCTGGTACGCCACCGTCCACCGAGGTGGCTTGTGCCCAAACGGACATGGTATCGCCGGCCCCGTTGTATTCCGCAGCAACGAGTGGATTCTGAATCACGGGCGGGGTGACCGTCAGCGTGACATTCACCGATTCGCCAGGTTGGAGCGTACCCGTGGTGGCGGAGGAAAACGAAAGATCCCAGTTGATGGGGTTGGTCGAGATGCCCGCGTTGAGTGTGAAGGAGGTGGGCGCGTTGCCGTCGTTTTGCACCTTCACCTGGATGGGCGTGGGGTTGCCAGGCGTCAGTGATTTGGTGTCGCTGTCCATTTCAACCGAGCCGTCATAAGATTCGCTTGCCAAGATGGTGGTGGAGACGCTCTTGGCAAATCCACCACCGTTGGAGGTGATGCTGAGCGTGATGGTGTCGGCGTCGGTTCGGAGCGCCGATGCTGGGACGGTCACGTCGACGAAAACATAGGTGGTACCGTTGGCCGTGACTGTGGGCGTGGAGGGCGATGGGCTGATGGCCGACACCCAACCGTTGACGTCCGAGACACTCACCTGATAGTCATCTACACTGACGCCAGTGTTTTGGATGGCGTAGGTCAGTTGTGCTGTTTGCCCGGGCTCAACGCTTCGGTCATGGGCGGCTGTCAACTCGAAGTCGTAGTTGGAAAACACCACGCGCTGGTTGAGGAATTCAATTGAATTGGCCCAATTGAGTCCATTGAAGTGCATCTCGCCAACCACATCCCACTGCCCGGTCCGCGCAGTTGCATCAAACTGCATGGTGACGTCATAGAGGCTGGCTCCACCCGCATACAGCGACCCGGGGCGAACAACGGGGACGATGCTGGAGACCTCAGAGAAGGTGTTCGAGGGGTTGCCTGCCTCGGTGAAATTGAGGTAGAACTGGGCCGATTGATTCTTCACACCATCGTTGCGAACTTTAACGGTAAAATCGTGAATGGTTTGCGACCACACCACGCTGCTAGCGCCGCTGCTTGGCTGCGGGATCTCCACCACCGGGACGCTGCTGTTCTGATAGCGGCTAACATCGATGACCATCTGGTCTTCGTTGTTGCCCGTATTCACGTCGGTGGAGGAGGAGATGCGCGCCTTCAGAATTTGGTTGGCTCCCAAGGTGGCCGACCACGAGAAGACCGACACGGCACTGGAAGCACCGGCGGCGATAACACCGAGATCGGTACTGTCAATGACAACATCACCGGATGAGGCCGTGCCCTGGAGAAGCAAAGTGAGCGAAGCCTGCCCCGCAGCGAGGCCGATGTTTTGAACCTGAACACGAACGACGTGGGTGGCGTCTTCGGCCACAATCCCGCCGCCGAGGTTCATCGAACCCGCATCGTCCAAGGTGAAGGACGACACCACGAAGTCGGGGGTCGAACGTCCGCTGTCGGCCATGGCGAGCGGCGTCAAGCTCGCCACCAGCATCAGGGCTACAAGCCCCAAGGGGACGGCCGGCTTAGACAGGGTCAGCACCTCCACGATTGGGTTCCGTGAAGCGGTCGATGGTGACCGACTTCCCTTGACGCTTCCACTGAGCGAGCAGTTGGTTGAGCAACGTGTCGTGCTCGGCATCCGAAATGCCGAGGCGGCGGCGTTCTTCCCAGAGCAGGAGTTGCTCTGTGCGGGTGAGGAGAGCATCCCGAAGGTAGAGTTCGAGGGTGCGACGGTAGGCATCGCGGTCGGAGATGGCGTAGACGATGGCGTCCCCAGGCACTTGATCGGCTCTGTTTTGTATCATGTTGCCGAGCATCAGCGCTTCATCATAACTCAGCAAGCGCTTGTCAAGGTCGGTTTGAATGGTGCTGGCAATTTCCTGAAGGGCGTATTTCGTGTCAGCACGTTGTATTTTTTTGAAATGACGACGCGCTCGCCTTGACATACGTGCGCCGACCATAGGTCTCTTGTCACACAGGCAGTTATTCAAAGAATCGGTCGCAACCCCATGAATCACCCGGCATGAATGAGTTTTCATTCATCATGAATAAACGCGTTATAGAGGAGATATTTACCTTTGATTCGGCTGTATTTTGTATCAAAAATCAAAGCAATGGCTTTAGTGGCGAGCCCCAAGGTTGGATGCATGAGCGAAACGATTGAACTCAGCGCTGGCGATGCCGCCCCGGTCTTCACCGCCACGGACGAACACGGAAACGAACACAGCCTGCAAGCCTACCTCGACGAAGGAAAAACCGTCATCCTCTACTTCTACCCGAAAGACTCCACGCCCGGCTGCACCACGCAAGCCTGCGACTTCAGGGACAACATGGGTCGCCTCAACGGCGAGTCCTACGCCGTCTTGGGCGTCTCAAAGGACTCAGCCAAGTCCCACCAGCGCTTTGTGGAGAAGCAGGAACTCAATTTCCCGCTGCTGGTCGACGAAGACCTTGCCCTTCACAACGCCTTTGGCGCATGGCGCCTCAAGATGAATTACGGTCGAGAATACATGGGATGCGCCCGCTCCACGTTCGTGATCAGCCCCGACGGGACGCTCGCTTGGTGTCGCTACAACGTCAAGGCCAAGGGCCACGTTGGCATGTTGATGCGAGAACTTGGCCTGGGTGAATGAGGCGAACGGCATGGACGACCTGCCGTTGACGGGCCAGCGTGTGGAGCTCGGCGGTAGCGTTGCTTGGTGGCCATGCCACATTGGGAGGGACGCTGTCATCGGTTCAGGTTCCTCTGTTGGTGCCCTCGCTCACATCGGTCAACGCGTCACCATGGGCGAAGGCTGCAAGGTCCAAGGAAGCGCCTACATCGCTGACGACTGCCAACTCGGCGACCGTGTGTTCATCGGTCCCGCAGCCGTCATCCTCAACGACAAGTACCCGCCCTCAAATGACCGAGGAAAGTGGCAACCGGTTCACATCGGTGATGAAGCCGTTATCGGCGGCAACGCCACCATCGTGCCGGGCAACAACGTCGGTGAGCGAGCCGTCCTCGCTGCCGGTGCCGTGTTGACGCGCCCCCTCCCCGCAGGCGAGGTTTGGGGCGGTAACCCTGCTGTATTCTTGATGACGAGAGAGGACTATGAAGCACGGCGGGAGGCAAGGACATGACCGATGAACGCACAGCAGTGGCGGCCTTCCTCCGCAAGTGCAACGACTACGCCAGGGCCTCCATCGAACGGAAGCAAGCTCGCGGGGAACTCGAGGACATCCCACGATGGGAAGCCTACATCGAATTCAACGAACACGCCCTCGAAGAAATCGCCAACGGCACCCTTGACCGGTGGTTTGAGCCCACGGCCACGCATCAACCAGCCCTGCTTCGGCTTGACGTGGAGGGCATGGATCACGTTGAGCGGAGCACATGGCTCAACAGCGTGCTCTCGCCTCGCCCCGTGGTGGTCGCCGGCTCACACGATGAGGAAGGCGGGCGAAATTTCGCACCGCTCTCGTCGGTTATGCAGGTCTCCACCGCCCCACCTTACTTGACCGCCTCCTTTTCCATTCACAAAGACAAGCGCCCTCGGGACACACTCCACAACCTCCGGACCACAGGAAAGGTCCTGCTCAACATGATGCCGCCTACACCACGCGGCGCGTTTATCGTTGACGAAACGGCCACGCCCTTGCCCCAAGGCGAGGACGAAGGGGGGCTACTCGACCTGCCAACCGTGGCTGACCAACCGCTGTTGATCGAGGAAGCCGTCGCCGCCATCGAAGCCACCTACGTTGAAGAGCATCCACTCCCCGACGCCGTGGCAACCCTCGTCGTGCTCAAGGTGGACGCCGTTTGGTTCTCCTCCTCCACCCTTCCAAGTGGAGGGCTCGACGTGTTGTGCCAGCACGGACGGGACGACATGACGCCCTCGCCGCAAGGCTGGACACAACGGGTGCTCAAGCACTACGGCCCAGCCTGAAGAGCGTTCCAAACCCGCTGCAAACCGTCCTCGAGCGAGACTTTGCAAGACCAACCGAGTAATGCTTCAGCAGTGCTGGTGTCGGGCAACCGTCGTTTCGAATCCCCGAAATAACCCCCGCCCAACACGCAATCCACCGCCATGGAGCCAACGGTTCGGTTGACGGCCTCGGCCAGCGCTCGAATGCTAACCTCCTCGGTTGAACCAACGTTGAAACTGTGTCCGCTTAGGGAAGAGCCGTCCAAGGCAGCGTCCATGTGCCCCGCCCGGTAAAACCCGTCAACGATATCGTCGATGTAGGTGAGGCTCCGTGTTTGGCTTCCGTCACCGTGGACAGCCATGGGTCGCTGCTGCCGAACCGCCTGAAAGAACATCCCAACCACCTGACCGTAGGCATCGCCGAGCATGTCCACGCCGTAGGCGTTGAACGGTCGTACGATGCGACCGTCCAGACCCTTTGATACAGCGTGATGCAAGGCCACCTCGTCGAGGTACTTGCTCGCACCGTAGGAAAATCGTTGGTGGTCAGCGGCCGAGGGGAACTGGCTGGTGTCGACGTTTCCGAGCGGCATCCGCTCGTTTTCACCGAAGGCTTCCGGCGATGAGGCCAGCACAAAGCGCGCCTCCCACGCGAGGGCTTGGCGCAGCGCCACCAGCGTGCCGTTCACGTTGACGTCGATGACCTCCATGGCCGCTTCGTGGAACCATTTGGTCCCGTTGATGGCGGCCAGGTGATGGACCACATCAACGCCGCCCAGCGCATCGTGGCAGCGTTGAAGATCATCGGCCAGGATCACGTCGCCCTCGATCACGGTCAGCGAAGGGTGGGTGCTGACCGACGCCAAGTTGGACATGGTACCTCGCCAAAAGTTGTCCAACACGGCGACGGTGTGACCTTCATCCAAGAGCCGACGAACGAGCGAAGCACCGATGAAGCCCGCCCCACCGGTGACGACGACCCGCATGCTCACGGCTGGACACGCTCCAGAACCTCCAACTCCACACCGGAGGATGTTCGACGGAATTCGACGGTATCGCCGGTGTTGACGGCCATGCACGGGTCGGCGTCAAAGCCGTGGCCGTAGGGCAAGCCGAGCAGGGAGCAGGCGGGCAGGGTCAAAGGGCAGATGTCTCGGTTCACCACCGCTTTTGGCCCCTTGTCCGTGTAGATGAGGCCCATCAGCACGTAGGGGGCCACCGTTGAGCCGGAACCTTTGGGATAGACGAGAATCGTATCCTCAATCGCCACGCCGTCCAGCGGATGGCCCGGCTCTTCGATGACACCGGTGTCTCGGTTGACATAGCCGAGGTAGGTGATGGGCACGTCGGTGACGAGGGCACGACCCCGCACGGTAAAGTCAGCCTGAGAGCGCAAACCGGACCCGGAGAGCAGCGCATCGTCGGAACGATAGGTCTTGGAGGAGGCGTGCTGCGGTTGCGCCTTTGGGTTAAGCACGGGAACGGGACCTTGGGCCAGCGACGGGTCGATGGCGTGGGCAACGCAGGCTTCGATGGGCATCACCGACGTGGGCAGCCGATTCAGTCCACTGGTCAAGTAGTGCTCCGCCTTGAGCGAGTTCGTGAGCAGGTGGTTGTACTTTGACCGGTTGTAGGGCGTGACCTCCGGGCAGGTGTCTTTGAGCAACAACGCTCCACCTTCTTCCAACAGCTCGATGGTGCCGTCCGCCTCGGCCAAGGCGTAGTTTTCGCCACTCGTGAAGACCCAAAGCCGGTGGTCGGGAATACGGCGTCCCATTTCCATGTGCGACCGGAGGGCTGAGGCCGTGATGCGAAGTTCTTCCAAACTGGCTTGAGGGCATCCAATAACCACCAGGTCAACTTGCCCTTGAGGAGCGAGGTCAGCGTAGCGCTGGTCCAAATCGGCTTGGGTAAAGGTCAGTGAGCCTTGCCAGCCACCCGAGGGCGGTGCGACCGTCCCGTCGTCGTTAACCTCCAAGGGAGGGGCGCCCGTGTGACCCTCTGCCCACAGCATGGCACAGCCGTAGTTGGCTGCAGCGGCCGTAAGGGCTTTTTTTGAGGCGAAGGACATGAAATCGGGCAGCCCCGTAATGTAGGGCATCGGGCCGTACGGCATGTTCCATTCCGGACGGACCTGCTTGCCCATCCAGTCGCCAAGAACCGACCAGTCGGACAGGTGGCTCATCTCGCAGTCGACATGAACATGCATGTTGGGTACGCGGTGTTCAGGCAGATGAAGCCCCCAACGCGGTGCAAAACCGGTCAACGCCGTGGCCAAAGCTGACAAGCCCGATTCACGGTTGGTGATAAGCGAGGTCCAGGTGTTGGAAAAGCAAACGGCGTTGGATTCCGCCCACGTGGCGATGCCGGTCTCGTCCTCGATGCCACGGTCGTAGGGCGTGCACGACAAGGTGGCGTCGATGCCCAAGCGCTCGTACGCCTGAACAATCTCAAATTGTTGCTCGAGAAAATCGGGCCACTCGATGTCCATTTCTTCCATTTTTTCACGGTCGCAGCCTGCAGAGTTCAGCGTGGTCGGGATGGCCACGTGGCCGTCGCCGTCCGCCGAGAGGTCCTGCAAGAAGCGGCGTAGGCCGTGGCCACCGGTGATGACGGAAACGCCAGAAACGTGGGCATGAACAGCTTCCAAGTAGCCATCGGCCTTGGCCGTGTCCGCCAAATCAATGACCAGGCGGGCTGCTTTCTGGCGCGTGTTCCCCTCCTGCCCGGCCAGTTGGTCAAGCAGGCGTTGAGGGGGCTCCATGGCCTTGCCATCGGTTGAAGCCTCATGAATTCACCCCTCGACACCACCTCCGATGAACAACCATGCGCACCTCGTGTTTTCCCTTCTGCCGTGGCTCAACAAGGGCTGAACGCGATAATGAACGGCGGTAGTTTTAGAACGATTGAAGCAGATGTCTCGGTTCATGCAAACAACTGCAGGAAACGAATCAACTCGGCCAGAACATGAAGCGCAAAACGAACAAGTCTCGCCAGACCATCCACCGCATCGCCATCGACGCTGGCTGGCCGTCGTCCAAACCTTGACGCTGATCACCGTGCTCTTGCTCGCCACCTACAACCACGCCCTCATCGGCGCAACCCCTGACCAGACCACCGCCACGCCATGGCTGGTTGAATCCGAACCCTTTGAGCCCGTTGCACCGTGCAACCAAGGCGGCTATCACATCCACACGGGCTTTGACATCAACGGTAACGACGTCCTCGACGAAGGTGAACGCCAGGACACCACCGCCATCTGCCACGGTTTGCGCGGCCTGTCCGGCCCGCAGGGTCAAGCCGGTGATTCGGGGGAACACGCACCGATTCAACTCCTCTCTACCGAGGCGGTCTCGCCGCAGAATAGCACCTGCCCGGAGGGCGGGATGACGATGCACAGCGGCTTGGATTACAACGAAAACAACATCCTCGACGAGGACGAAATCATCTCCGAGGCCACGCTGTGCAACGGCATCGTCGGCCGGGACGGGGACAACGGCACCCACGGTCTTGATGGGACCCAAGGGGCTGGAGCGCTGGTCGACAAGGTGGCTGCACCCTCCTACATCTGTGCCGACGGTTTCGTGGTGCGATTCGGCGTGGACGACGGTACCGCTGAAGGCGTTGCCAACAACGACCTGTTGGAGGATGATGAGGTGCGTGAGACCCTGAATTTCTGCTTCGAACCCCTTCGTTCCGAGCGGGTGACGGATCTGCTCAGCGGAACTGGAAACTCGATGACCAGTGGGTGCGACGCTGCCGCATGGGCCGACGGCCTCGATGGGTTGGTCTTCGCCGGAAACGATGGGACCAACGGCTGTGAACTGCACCTCCATCGCCCTGGCCTCAACGAGACCGCGATGATCCTCAACCTCCACCCCAACGGTGACGCCATGCCCGGTCGTGACCTCGGACTTCACGCCATCAACGATGGAGCCTTGGTGCTGTTCGATGCCACCGACGGCGCCAACGGACGGCAGCTGTGGGTCAGCGACGGAACCGAGAACGGAACGCGAGCCCTTGGACCGGTCGAAACCGTCGCTCCACGGCCGTGGGCTGACGGTTTGCTGTTTCGCTCCCCCACCAACGACCTGCTGTGGACCAACGGCAGCGATCTCCGAACGTGGACCACCCTGCCCATTTGGAACACGGCTCAACAGCAAGCCGTGACCGACAACCTCTCAGAACTCAACCAGTTCGGTCAAGCATGGCTTCACACCAACGAGCACGCTGTTTGGTTCAGCGCCTCGGACACCAACGGTGACGTTGAGCCCTATCGCTTGGACCTGGACGGGACCCTGACCGCATGGTCCGTCAATGCGTTTGGAAGCTCACAACTGACCAACCTGTTGACGTTTGGAAACGATGTGCTGGCCGCTGCATCTCGAGGCGGTGTCAAACAGGTGCTGCGCCTCCACGACAGCGGCACGCACGCGTGGGTCACCTCAATTTCACCGGCATCGGGTGACACCCGGTTGGGCGAAGGGATGGGTTTGCACCTCATCGGAGACAACCTCATCTTTGACGCGGAGACCGTTGCAGGTGAGCCACGCTTGTGGACCAGCAACTTGGCCAACGGCATCACGTTGCAACTCAGTTCCAGCATTCTTGCCCCGGGGGCACAAGTGGGCGTCGCCAACACCGGCACCCGGTTGATGTTTGATTGCCTGACCGCCAGCACCGGCCTGGAGACCTGCATGACGGACGGGACGCCGCAGGGAAGCCAGGTCGTTCACGACTTGACACCGGGATTGATGTCGTCGGACGTGAGGGGCATCGCATCCGTCGGCGACGGGTGGTTGGTGGTCAGCGACGGCATGGTCAACGGTTCAGCACAAGGCGTGTCCTTGTGGGTGGTCGAAGGCGAGGCCATGCGACCGGCGTACAACGCCTGGACCGGCAGCGGCAATTCGTCGGAGGCGCTGACCTACGGCCAACTCATCATCGGGCCCACCCAAGCGTGGATGATCGCTCACGATGGCGTTCACGGCCACGAATGGCACCGCTGGAGCCACGGTGAACTCTCGGACGACTGGATTGTCATTCGTCGGTAATCGGCACCATATTGCCTCGGTCGATGCAGTACGGGCACGACGTGCCGATGACGTAATCGGGGGATTGTTGTTCCTGGACCGAAAGGGGTTCTCGGCAAGCAAAGCACACCACCACCTCGGTTTCTTCGAGTGCGGGATTGACGGCCACGCGCTGGTCAAACACGAAACAGTCGCCGTCCCAATGTTCACCACCGACCTCTTCGAAGTAGCCCAGGATGCCCCCCTTGAGTTGTTTGACATTGGTAAATCCAGCCTCAAGCATGATGGCGCTGGCCTTTTCGCATCGGATACCGCCCGTGCAGAACATCACCACGGGTTCGTCCTTCATCGCATCAGGCAAACGGGCAATGGCCTCTGGGAAGGCACGGAAGGTTCGGATGTTCAGATCGATGGCGTTGTCGAAGGTCCCCACGCGCAACTCGTAATCGTTCCTCGTGTCGAGGATGTGAACGTGCTCGCCTCGGTCGAGCATGCCTTTGAACGCCCGAGGTTCAATCTCGGGACCGGTGAAGGCAGCCGGGTTGATGTGATCCAAGCCCACGGAGATGATCTCGTTCTTCTTTCGAACGTTCATACGGTTGAAGGGCTGGTAGTCGGTGTAGGAGGTCTTCAACGGAATGCCACGAAAGCGCTCGTCCTGTTCGAGGTAGGCCGTGAAGCCCTCGATGGCCGCCTGGGGACCGGCGAGGAAGAAATTAATGCCCTCCGATGCAAGGAGCACCGTTCCTTTGAGACCCAGGTCGGTGCAGAGGCTTCGCAACACCGCTTGCAAACGATCTCGGTCGTCGATGGCGACGAAACGATACCCTGCGACATTCACGATGTGGCCAGCCACAACGCCGCCTGCGACCGCGACTTCTTGAGGCCACCGTCGCCGGTTCAACGGCGCCAATCGTGGTTGGACGCCAAAGGACGGCGCCAGCCCTGGCCGAACGCCCGTGGCGACACGCGGGGCGCTGGGGGCATTTGCCACCGCTTGTGCTCGTTCCGCTCCAAGCGTTGCAACACGTCCATGACGGTCGCTGCGTCAAAGCCTCGGGCGATGAGGTCATCGGTGTTGAGCCCGCCTTCGATGTGCGACCTGAGGATGGCGTCGAGTTCATCGTATGGTGGAAGCGAATCTTGGTCGGTCTGGTCCGGAGCCAATTCAGCGGACGGCGGTTTGGTCATGGTCGATGTGGAGACTGGGGCCGTTCGTCCCGAGGCTTCAGCGCGTTGATTGAAGCGTTCGGCCATGGCGTACACCTCCATCTTGTAGACATCGCCGAGCGGCGCATAGCCGCCAGCCATGTCGCCGTAGAGGGTGCAGTAGCCTTGAGCAATCTCGGATTTGTTGCCCGTGGTGATGGCCATGCTGGCGTTGGCGTTGGCGTACCCCATCACCAGCAGTGCACGCAAACGAGCTTGGAGGTTCTCTGCGGCGACTGGATGACCGTTCGCCAACACTTCGCCGAGAACGCCTTCCACGCTGGTGTGCATGGCATCGATTTCGTGGAGGTGATGCGTCATGCCCAACGCCTCAGCGGTGTGAAGGGCATCGTCGATGGAGTGCTGGGACGAGTGGCGACTGGGCATGGCCAGGCCGGTCACCTTCTCTGCGCCCAACGCAGCGACGGCAACGCAAGCCGCCACGGCCGAATCGATGCCGCCCGACAGCCCCAACACGACGGACGTGATGGATGATTTTCGACAATAATCCGCCAGCCCCGCCACCACGGCGTTGGTCAACTCCTCAATGGCATCCATCATGCCCGTGCCATCGTCGCTGGCCTCGAGGTGCATGAGCGGTGCTTCCCCGATGGCGAGGGCGTCCTCGGCTTCGCTGGCGACCCATCGGCAAGCTTCGGGCGAGGTGATGTCGACGATGAGAACACCTTCCTGCCACGACGGGGCCACGACCGCACGGCCATCCGGCCACACCGCCAAACTTCGCCCGTCGAAGAGAAGGTCGTCGTTGCCTCCGACTTGGTTGGCAAGGAGAAAGGGATGACCAAGGACAGCGGCGGCATGCCGTGCGACCGCGAGACGGGTGGTGAATTTCTCAGAATGGAACGGTGAGGCCGACAGGTTGACCGTTGCATCGATGTCGACGCCCTGACGGCACCATTCGGCGATGTGTTCAATCGGGTCTTGGGTGTACGATGATGGTGTCATGCCCGCCGATTGCCATGCGTCCTCGCAGACGGTGACACCGAGGGTGAACCCACCAAAAGAGCGAGCGAGTCCGGATCGGTTTTTTGGCGTAAAATAACGAGCCTCATCGAACACATCGTAGGTTGGGAGCAGTTGTTTCTCGGCGACAATTCGTCCGTGCTCATCGCCTGTGATGGTGGCGAAGGCTGGTCCAGCGCGGACCACGCCGTTGGTGGGAAGGGTTCGCTCATCCTCGGCTGGAATCGGTGTGCCAACCAAGACAGGTAGCGGCGTCTCAAGAGTGAGAGCAGCGGTCATGGAGCGTTCAACAAAATCGCGCTCCATCAAGAGATCTCGTGGAGGATAGCCGCACACCGCCAGTTCCGTTGAGATACCGACCTTCGCGCCACCCGACAAGGCCTGATGTGCCAACGCGGCCAAGCGACGGCCGTTGTGGTCCAAATCGCCCACGGTGGGGTCAAACTGGAGCAACGCGATCGTGGTCATGGCCTCACCTCGAAACGTGTTTAGGGATGCTTCACAATGTCGCCATTGGCATCCTTGTACCACCACTCGTTGGTGGCTTTGTCATGGTACCACCAGTAGCCATCCGACCCCATCACCCAATCGGTTTCGGCCTCGTTGCCGTTCGTCGATTCGGTTGATGCGGTGACCGTTGCGGCGGCCGCTTGAGCGGTGTTGTCGGGTGTGAAATCATCGTCGTCATCGTCGTCGTCATCATCCTCAAACTCAGAGGAATATTCGTCCCAGTCAAATTCAGACCGTGCGCCTTGGTTTACCGTCATGCGGCGCATCCATGCCAGCAACGACACCACCACGGCGACCAGCAGCAGGCCGGTCAGGCTCCCGATGATGGGGTTCACATCACCGAAGACCTTCTCGGAGAAGGTGGGTTCCTCGGCGACGCGGACCTCGATGGTGGGGCCGCTGACGACCATGCCGTTGTCGAGGGTTGCCTCGACCCATTGGATGCCCGCTGTTTCTGGCTGCCAGTCGACGGCCACCAGGCCCAAGGCCCCGGCCTCGGCGGTGACGTCCGTGCGTTGAATGAGCGTGCGTTCGCCTTCAGCCGTCACCGTTTCGAAGGACACACCGGTTTGGCCCTGGAGGCTCCCAATGTTCTCCACCTCGAGTTGTATCGAGGTGGTATCGCCTTCCTCCATGAGGAGGCGGGAGTACGTGAGGGCGGATGGCGCCACCGTGAACTTGGGTTGGAGCCACTCCATGTTCCACGTCGCCAAGAAGGGGTCGTTGAGGTCCCCGCCCAGGCCGGTGACGGTGTTTCCGGCAAGGTCTCGACCAGCGATGCTGATCTTCACTTCCATCCGGTCGATCAACATCGCATTGGTGATTTCGCTCAGGTTCATGTCACCGTAGAGTTCGAGGCGGAGTCCATCAATCGCTTCGCCTTCCAGCGTCAAGGGTTCCCGTCCGGACCGAATGACATCACCGGTTTCAAAGTCCTCCACCTGCCAAACCAATTCAAGCGAATCCACGTCAAGGCCGCCCAGTTCCTGAACGACCACGCGGACTTCATGGTTCTCACCACCCAAGACGGCACGTGGGCGAGGCGAGAGCACCTCTTGGGGCTCAGGCCCGGTGCCGTCGACGACGATCCATTTGACCGAGGTGGATTGGTCGGTCAGGTCAACGCCTTGCCCTTCAAGGCAACCCACTTCCCACGTCATGGGCAAGGAGCCGGAGGAGGCAGGTGCATCAATGGCCGTGGACCAGATGCCGTCCTTGGCCTCGACAGCGTGCGTTTGCCCAGCAAACAGGATGTTCACGGTGCAGTCAAAGTCAGGTATGGTCGACGTTTCTGCAAACACAAGGCCACCGGAAAGTTCCATCGGGGTGAGTGGCGTGACACGAGCGCCATCGCCGAGGAAAGAACCTCGGTTCAGGTGCAGGTTGACGCTTTCCTCGGGAATGCTCAGTCCTGCCGAGAAGCGCCAGCGATGTTCAGGGAAATTCCTCATCTCTTCTTGGCCGGCACGGTCCACCACCAAGATGGCAGGTTCTCGACGGTTATCCCCCAAATCGGGTGTGTTCCAACCCAGTTGGAGGTGGATGTTCAGCACCAGGTCCTTCTCGTAGGGGTCGGCAACGCCGTTGGCCCCCAGCATGGTGCACTGATCGATGATGATGTGGGTGGAGGTGGTGGTGCACTCGCCGGTCTCAAACGCCCACTGGATGCTCATGGCGTCGCTCCCCTGGTTGCTCGCCAACATCACTTCGACGGTGGACAAATCTGAGCCACCGTTGGGCTCGGAAATCTTCACGTTCAGTTCGTACGGTTGAGCGGGATGAAGCCAGGACTGGCGTCCGTTGGCCCATGCAAAGGCGTCCGGTTCGAGTTCAGGCGCCCCGTCAACAGCGAGCTGGTACATGAACAACTGCTCGCCTTCCTCGGCGCTCCCGCCGTCTTGAAGTGCGTAGCCTGAGGGATCGGTGCCTTCGAGGTACACGGCCACCTTCTGTCCAAGGCTGCCTCCGGTATCGTCCAGCATGAGGGTGTAGACGCCCGTGAGCTCCGTCTGGTCGCTAGGCACCAACATTGGCATGGCATGATACTCTCCTTCGTCGGGCCAGCCGTTGAGGTTCGTGTCGTCGACCCATTCCTTCCAAACCATCGCGGTCATGGCGCTCGGCAGAACGGGTTGGTCAGCAATGGTTGCTTGCATCACTTGCGTTGGGCTCGGCGTGCGATGGTCATAGCGATACATCGAGGTCTCCATCACCCGTGGCTTCACCGAATCAACGGTGAAGGTGCGACTGAGCGAGGTCGGCTCAACAACGGTCGAACCGTTGAGCGACACCAAACCAATCTCCCAGGTGACATCGCCGTAGGTGAACGGAATGGTCTCGGTGAAGTTCCAAAACGCACCGTCCAAGGAGGTCGTGTTGCGCACCGCCGTCCCGTCCCGGTAAAGGGTGAGTTCGGCGTCACCGTCCACAAATCCACGAGCATCGTTGACGTTTTCATAGCCAACACGAACAGAGACGTTCATCGATTCACCGCCCCGGAGATAGAGGCGAGACGGGCTCAAGTCAACGCCGTTTTCCGAAAAGACGACGCCCTTGATTTCGAGGTCGTTCTCGTAGCCTTGGAGCCCCGTGCCACCCCAAGTGTGAGCAAACGGAATGGAGATCACCCCGCTTTGCATCACCAACCGCGAGGTGGCGGTGAGTTGCTGCTCATCGTCCCACGTTGGTCGGAGTCGGAACGTGATGTTCGTCACCACGTTGGTGCCGTCTTCGGTGACGTCGATGGGGTCGGTTGGATGGAGCTCTACGAGGGAAGCATCGCCCAGGCCGGCGGGGGCACCACCGGCGTCGGGGAACAGGAAGGTGGCTTGGTTCGTTTTGCTGTACACGTCGAGTCGATGATGCGTGATGGACCCACCAATGACCTGATATTCAGTGGAAATCGTTTGCCATTCCTTGGAGGGCGTCAGCACGGCTTCGGCGTCAACCATGGCGCCGTCCTGAAGGATCACAGTGCTCGAGGTTTGCAAGTTGAGCACCTCAACCGTCAAACCGCCACGGGTCTCCGACATGAAGGGAAGCGGGATGGACTGCATTCCAGCCACTCCGGCGACCGTTGTTCGTGCCTCATTCACGCCCATCACAAAGGCCGACGAGGCGTCAGCCACGAGATGCTGGCTTGCCTCGTAGGTGGCTCGAAGGCCACCGAGAACGGTGACACCGTTGCCCGACACCTCAATGCGAGCTTCCGTAAAGGCCGTATCGTGAATGTCAACCGAATTGGCGGTGTTGGCCAATGCTGTGTTGAACATGGCGAGTTCGCTGCCGTTAAGGTGGAACAGACCGGCCGATGTTGCGTTGGTCGAGCGGTTGGCCACCAGCGTGTTTTGGACGAAGAGAGCGATCTCAAGCACCGTGCCGGACGTGGCCGCATAGCCGAAACCGAACGAGGTGAGGTCCTCGGAGGGAACCCACAGCCTGGCGTCGCTCGGAGCACCGGAAGTGAGGGTGAGTTCCATCTGTTCCTCAGCGTTGGCGAAGCGGTCTTGCCAACCCCACGTGCCTACACGCGCATCCTCACCACCCCATTCGTACCGCTCATCAAGGTTGAAGTCGAGGGTTGGCCGAGCGGGGTGTTGGCCACCGAAGAGGTCCATGGAGAACGCTTCTGCGTTCCAAGCGGTGAAATTGCTCATGTTGCCATCGGCGGGAAGCACCGACACGACACGGGCCTGCATGCCAACCGTGCTTTGGTTGGTCATGGGGAAGTAAGGCAGGCTGACGTTCATCCAAGCGTCCTCCGGGTGGAAGCGCACCTGAACTTGGCCGCTTGCGACCGTGCCGTCGAGTTTCGCGTCGTACAAAGGTGCGGTGGCCAGCACCCAAGGCGAGGTCAGGGTGGAATTCTCGTCTGAACCCAGCACACCAATGCCGGGGACGTAGGATGCGTTGGACATGGTCCATCCACGGGTCAGTGGGTCGGTGATGAAGCTCTCACGGTAGGCACCGTCGCCGGTGATGGAGTGCACTTCGGGCATGCCCGACGCACTGCCCTTGAATTCGAGGTGCAAGCGGAATTGGTCGATCAGGTCGTGGTCGAGGAGGTTGATGGGGACGACGTAGTCGTTTGAACCCCGCATGCCGGGAATCACTTCGCCGGCCGAGTTGAGAATGGACCAGTTGAGGTAGGCACCGTCGGGGACATCGGCCTGGATGGTCATGGGCGCATAGGTGTCGGCTGCGAGAAGTTGTGTGGATCCGGACTTGTACCCAAGGGTTGGACTGGTCCAGTTGGATTCCGGTGGGGTGGCGATGTGGACATCGTCGACGAACCAATAATCACAGCAGGTGCTGCTGCCGCTGGTTTGGTGGATGCGGAACTGCGAGTTGACGTGGAGGGCGGCTGCTGGCAACGTGGTCATGAACTGGAAGTTGCTGGTTTGAGCACCACCGCCGCTGAAGGTTCGGAACGTCGTCCATGAACCGGAAGCGGCCTTGTATTGGAATTGGAGATTTTCGCCGCTATCCGGTGTTTCACCGCAACCCGAGCGACCTTCGTGAACCCAAGCGTGGAACGGCACGTTGGCGCCGCCAGCGAGGTTCACGACCGGTGAGGTCCCGTAGGTCGAGCCAGCGTAGGTTCGCAGGGAACCTCCGGTCGAGCCGTTGAAACCACACGACGGACTTGTCACCCGTGCCGTGTAGGAGTTGGAGAAGGTCCAGCCTTGGTTGTTGGTGTTGAAATCCCAAAGGATGCCCGGAGAAGAGCCTGTCAAGATGCCACCCGATGAACTCGAACCGTTGGAGATGGCGTCGGGGTGACTCCAGATGCTGTCACTGTTCCACGTGAATCCAGACTGCGTGGGGAGCACCCTCGGTGTGAACTGCATTTCAGCAGACACCAGCGGTTCGTTGTTGGGCAGGTCCAGCTTGAACATCGTGTTCGGGGTTGAGGTGAGGGTGAGGTTGACCTCATCGCCCGCACCTGCGCTCTTGACCACATTTTCGTTGGCCAGCGTCGGCGAATGTTGCAAGACTGGGCCGACGGCGTGAAGCCACGTGCTCAACACGAACAGGACCACCAAGCCAACGGCCTGTGCATGGGCACGCCTACCCGCCATGGTTCACGGTGGTCGTTGAAGGACTTGAAGGATGCCCCTTGCCATTTTCTGAGATACGGGTTGTTTGAGGGACGCCGCTACGAAATCGAAAGAGGCGATGAGGCCACGAGTGTGAAAAAATGAACAAAATTTGGAGGAGCGTTCAAAACAGGAACCTCGGTGGGTGAAACATGGCTCAACCTTCCCCTGCGGGTGAACTGAACGCCGTTGATTTGGAAACCGGTCTGCTTGAACAGTGGGCAACTGAAAAGACCTTCCAAGCCTCCATTGACAACCGCAGAACCCATGCCCCGTTCATCTTCCTTGAAGGACCTCCCACGGCCAACGGGAAACCGGGCATCCACCACGTCGTGGCTCGAACGTACAAGGATCTCGTCTGCCGCTGGAAAGCGATGGAAGGCTTCCTCGTTGAGCGAAAAGGCGGATGGGACACGCACGGTTTACCCGTTGAAATTGAAGTTCAGAAGCGCCTTGATCTGATGAGCAACGAAGCCATTGAAGCCTACGGCATGGCGGAATTCAACCAAGCTTGTCGAGAATCGGTGTGGACGTACGAAGCGGCCTGGCGTGAGATGACCGAACGCATGGCCTACTGGGTTGATCTTGACAACCCCTACGTGACCCTGCACAACGACTACGTCGAATCCGCTTGGTGGGCGCTCAAGCAAATGTTCGACAAAGGCCTGCTCTACCGCGGCCACAAAGTGTTGCCTTACTGTCCCCAAACCGGCACATCCTACTCCAGTCACGAAGTCGCCTTGGGCTACAAGGAAGTTGAGGAGCCTTCCGTTTACGTGAAATTCAAACTGACCGACGATGACGCTTCCATTCTTGCGTGGACCACCACGCCGTGGACGCTTCCCGGCAACGTGGGCCTGGCGGTCGGACCGGACGTCACCTACGCTCGATGCCGCATCAAGGAAGCCGCAGGTGATTCGTGGACCGGTGCTGGCGGGGCCGATGTCGGCGAAGAAGTCATTCTCGCCAAGGCCCTGATGAAGGAGGTGCTTCGCCACCACGTGGACATCATCGAAGAATTCCCTGGTTCCGACCTCGTCGGCCGCTCCTATGAACCGCTTTTCCCCGACGCCGTGCCTCGAGGGGATTCCACCACGGCTTGGACGGTGCTGGCCGCCGATTGGGTCACCACCACCGACGGTACCGGCGTGGTCCACACGGCCGTCATGTACGGTGAAGACGACTACAACCTCGGCATGGAGGCCGGCTTGCCCGCCCACCACACCGTGGGCATGGACGGCGCCTTTGTGGAGGGAACCCATCCCGAACTTGACGGCCAGTACGTCAAAGGCTGCGACGCCACCATCATCGGGCTTTTGTCAGCACCCGGCGGCAGTAACGGCACCGGCCCAGCCAGTGGCCTGCTCTACCGCGAGAAGGACTACCTCCACGACTACCCACACTGCTGGCGAACCGACCACCCCCTGCTCTACTACGCCATGGATTCCTGGTTTGTTCGCATGACGGCCGTCAAGGACAACTTGCTCAAGTTCAACGATCAGGTTGAATGGGCACCCGATTGGGTGGGCGAAGGACGATTTGGGGAGTGGCTGCGCAACGTCAAGGACTGGGCCATCTCCCGTGAGCGATACTGGGGGACACCCCTACCCGTCTGGCGAAGCGAAACCGGCGAAATGAAGTGCGTTGGCTCGATTCAGGAGCTCCAAGAAGAGGTGGCCAAGGCCAACGCCGCCGGATTTGAGAACCCTGAATGCCCCGACGATGTCGACCTCCACCGCCCGATTGTGGACGGCTTCACCCTCCTTTCGGACACCGGTCAGCCGATGAAGCGGGAACCCTTTGTCATGGATTGCTGGTTTGATTCCGGTTGTGCACCCTTCGCTCAGTGGCACCATCCCTTTGACGAAGAGCAGCGGTTCAACGCCTCCTTCCCGGTGGACTACATCTGCGAAGGTGTGGACCAGACACGGGGATGGTTCTACACGCTGCTGGCCGTTTCTGCCACCGTGTTTGACAACATGGCCTACAAGCGGTGCCTCTCCCTCGGCCTGATCCTCGACGCTGAAGGCAAGAAAATGTCCAAATCTCGAGGCAACATTGTTGACCCTTGGGACCACTTCAACCGAGAGGGTGCCGACGCCACTCGCTGGTACATGGTCACCGCCGGTGCGCCGTGGAACCCGATGAAATTCGACCCCAACGGCGTGCGTGAAACCTACGCCAAGATGTTCCTCACCACATGGAACGTCTACAAGTTCCACGCCGATTACGCTGCCCTTGACGGGTTTGACCCTGAGGCCCAATCCGTTCCCGTGGAGCAACGAAGCGCGTTGGACCGCTGGGTCCTTTCTCGCCTCCACAGCGTGGCCAAAGACTACCATGGAAACTTCACGAACTGGCAGTTCCACAAAGCCTGCAGAGACCTTGAGGATTTCATGGTGAACGATGTGTCCAACTGGTACGTGCGCCGAAGCCGCCGTCGGCTTTGGGACGAAGCCGACAGTCACGACAAGCTGGCTTGCCAGCACACGCTCCACGAGGTGCTTGAGACCGTTTGCAAGTTGGTCGCCCCTGTCTCACCGTTCATGGTGGACCGTATTCACCGAAACTTGACCGGTAACAGCGTTCACACCGCCGACTGGCCCCTGGGCGTGCCCGGAGGCCTCGAGGGCGCCACGGCCGATGCATGGGACGAGGCGGCGGCTCTGGCCACCGCCGTTCTTCCACCCCAGGACCTTGAACTTGAAGCCACGATGGCCCTTGTTCGAGAACTGGCTGAAGCAGGCCGCCGCATCCGCATTGACGGAGGCCGCCGCCAACGGCTGCCTTGCGCTCAAGGATGGATCGTCGCTGGCCCAGACCTCAGTGAATTCCACGACCTGTTGGCCGAAGAACTGAACGTTGAATCCATTGAGGTGGAAACCGACCTCGACCGTTTCCAGCGCATCGAATTGGCCCCCAACTTCCGAGCTCTTGCTCCGAAAGCCCGTGCAGACGTGAACAAGGTCGCCGCCGCCATTCGGGAACATGACGACCCCGAAGGCCTGCTTGCCGACGTCAAGGACGGCGGCGCTGATGTACTCGGTGTTCTGGTGGAAGCCGGCGATGTTGAGGTGAAGCGGGTTGAGCGTGAGGGCTTCGCTGCCCAAACCGTCGAAACCGAAGGCGATGAGCAGCATCAGGTCAGTTTGGTGCTGGACATGAACGACACACCTGCCCTGCTCTCGAAGGGGTTGGCTCGAGACATTGTTCGCCGCGTTCAAGCCCAGCGAAAGGCATTGGATCTCGACATTGAAGCCACCATTGACCTTGAGATATGGGTGGAGCAAGCACCGGAAATGATGGTGACCGACCAGGAATGGGTGGCCACAGAAACCCGAGCTGCTGCGTGTGCATTCCATCCCTCGGCGTCATCGCCACCAGCAGATGCCGAACGCTTCGAGGTGGACGGAACCACCGTGCATTTCACCGTAAATTGAGGCCTCGTTGTGCGAATCGTCTCGCTGGTCCCAAGCCTGACGCTCACCCTGTTCGATTTCGGCCTGACCTCGGAAAGCATCGTTGGTCGCACGCCTTGGTGCATCCATCCGAAAGGTGATGTGGACGACGTTCAGGTGGTTGGCGGCACCAAAACCCCTACGCTTTCCAAAATCAAGGCGGCTCGCCCCGACCTCGTGGTGATGGACCGTGATGAGAACCCAAAAGCGGTGTACGAATGGTGCCAAGAACAAGGATTCCCCACCTTCGTCTGCCATGTTCGCCACCCCCGTGATGTTCCCGACATGCTGAGGGAATTGGGCGCCGCCGTCGGGCGTGAAGAAGCCGCTGAGGCGTTCGCTGTGGCGATTGAGGGCGAGTTGGCCCTGGTTCCCGTGCAGGGTTCGAGAACGGCGCTGCCGTTGATTTGGCACGACCCGCTCATGGCCGCCAACGGTACGACCTACGCTGGCAACATGCTGGCATGCCTCGGTTTCAAGGTCCCGAACATTGAGCCCGAAGGCACCGGCTACCCCGTCGTAACCCCCGACTCAATTGTCGAAAACGGTGTGACGGACCTGTTCCTCTCGAGTGAGCCGCACGAATTCACCACGTCAGAAGGCCAAGCCCTGCACGACGCCCTTGCCCAGCGCACCGACCAACCACCTGTCGTGCACTTCATCGACGGCGAGGATTTGACGTGGATGGGAAGTCGAACCGCAACGGCCCTTCAGCGCCTACGGGACACGCTGGACGCTGTTTGAACCCGGCAACATGCACCTTGAATCCGAAGCGACGGCTTCAAATCACGCCCAAGCGAGGGCTCGGCATGCGCAGAACCGTCCTCGCACTGGCCATGGTCTTCTCCATGATGCTGGCAGGATGTTTTGGAGACGGCAGCGAGACCATCACCAACGAGGTGTCGCCATCCATCTTCGAATCCTACGAGCGCATTGACATGCAACCGCACGAGGTTGAGCGCTCCTTCATCACCGTTGATCTGCGCACCAACGAGACCACCAACACCACGTGGGCCGTGTTTGACGCCTCCTACGGCGGCAACTGCTGCGAGCACTACTTGGCGACCGACATCGACGGTCAAATCCTCAACATCGGTGGCGAATACCCGGTCTTCTCCACCGACCGAGGCCACCTCTGGGACACCTACATTCCACCCGCCCTGCCCGACCAGCAGTGCCGTACCTTTGTTCCAACCAACCCCGGCCAAGAAGGACTTGGTGAAGGGAGCATTGTGCAGGCGACCAACGGCGACATCATCTCCATGTCGTGGTTCCCCTACGTCGGTGGCGACCTCAAACTCGACAAATTCTACGCCATCCTCTACGACGAATCTGAGGGTGAGTGGAAGTGGTGCTACAACCGCATTACGGAGCCGTTCTACGACCGCTCGTGGCAAGTCGAGGTCATCGGCCCCATCAGTTCCTCCATTGGCGACGGCGAGTGGGCGAGCATCGTGGTGTCCAATTTCTGGCACCAAACGCAAAATGCAGGTGGACAAATCAGCGTTGACGGGCTCAACTACTACCCCTTCCAGTTCCCCGGCCGAGACGGCGGCGACCCGCCCATTGAACTCGATTTGGACTTCACCGATGCCGACCTGCCCGAATACTGGGATGTCAACAAGCCACACAAGGAAATGCGGGCCTTCCCGTTGCCCAGCGGCGGACTGATTTTCCCGTCCTACTACAACAACGGCAACGCCGCCTACATGGACACGACCCTCTCGTGGAACGAACTCGCCGTTCAGTTCCCATCCGAATACTGCCACATCGATCGGCAAGGAACCATCCACTGCGTGGCCAACAGCGGCACGAGTTTCACCCACTACATGTCCACCGACGGCGCCCAAACCTGGTCGAATTACACCTACGGGCTTGATGCCACGGCCTCTCAGATTGAAGAGTGGGAATTCCAAGCGAACGGCGAGTTGGATTTGTTCATTCTCAACGTCCGCTACCAGTCCACTGAAGGGCCCGATGTGGACACCGTTTACCACGTGCGTGGGTACTCCGAAGACATGTCCCCCGACACCCTCACCTACATCGGCCAAGGCGACCTTGATTCCACGTCCGGTGCCGGAAACGACATCCGGTTCGATTTCGCATCCCTCGGCATCCTCAACGATGGTGGCGTGGTCGTGGCTTACCACGATTCCACCGACCCCGACCCGCTGTTTGCCGTCGAGTTGGAATTGCCAGCCTGATCAGTCTTCTTCGGCAAACATACCGAGGATGTCGCCAAACAGTGCCTTGGCGTGACCCGTGCTCTTTTCCACGAGCCGTTTCACGATCAGTTCAGGCGTCGACCGAGCGAGGTGGTTGCGCTTGGGCGTTCGGTCCACGAGCAACTCAAGGTCGGCGCCCAGCCCACTCGCCTCAATGCCGTCCACACGGAGGTCGTCCCGCTTGGTCGCTGCCAAAATGGCCGGTGCAAGGTGGGTCACCAGCAACATGGTCGTATCTCGTTGTGCTTCTGCGGCGAGGAGCATACCGGCGATGATACGAGCGCCGGCACCCGGTTCTGTAATGGCCTCCAGTTCATCGGCGAGGATGAGTTTGGGTGTCGGGTCGCTGACCACCGTTGCCAATTCAACCAGTGTCTGTTCGAGCGCACCTGCACTCTGTGTTCCACCCGCTTTGGCCAGAATGTGAAGCGCCTCCACCTTGCCAATGCGAGCGCGGGTGGCGGGGACGGGCAGCCCCATATGACCGAGGATGCAGGCATAGGCCATGCATTCCAGCAGGGTTGTTTTGCCACCGGAATTGGCACCCGTCAACAACGCCAAGGATTGCTGGTCGCCCTTGACGGCGGCCTGGCCGAGACCGTAGGTGACGGGGTCGGGTTCGAGACCCAGCAGGATGTGTCGGCCTTCCTCCAGCCACATGCCGTGGCCGACCAACTCCGGCATCACGCACTGGTCGTGGTGAGCCCAGCGGGCGATGGACAACCACTGATCGGCTTCGATGAGTCGGCTGACGGCCACCTCACAGTGGGGCTTGAGGGGCCCGAGCTGACGAGCGAGGTTCACAAGATGGTCGGTTTGCTCAGCCTTGAGTTTGGACTCAAGCGCTGCGTCGATGCCGTCGATGGTTTGTCGGTCTATCTTCGCCGGCCAAGCGTCGGTGAAAATGTCAAACGGGCAGCGCAGTCGTGCTGGTTCAAGGAAAGCAGCGAGGTGTTCACGGGCCTGCTGCATGGCTTCCTGAATCACGTGGCCGGTGGCATCTCGTAATTTGCGTTGAAACGCCGTGCCATCGGCCAATGCTTCGAGCAATTCCGCACCCGAGAGCGCCATCTTGGCATCGTTCATGGCGTTCTCCACCTGCTGGTTGACGTCGCCTTCGAGTTGTTTGACCGTGCCCCACAACTCGTCTTTGATGCGGGCCACCTCCTCAATGGAGGACGCGTCACCGAGCATGGACATGGTTTCTGGAAGCGTGGACAACGGTGCAAGGGCCGTACGAAGCGCCTCCAAGGCCTCATTTTCAGGAAATTGGTTAGCCTTCATGGCATCAATAACACCGCAGACCACGTCCAGCGTTTTCCGGTTGTGGGTGAACCAATCGATGGTGCGTTCGGGAAGAATGAGGGCATCGTCGGGTGAAGAGCCCAACACCAACCATCCGTCGGGCGCCTCCATCGGAGCACCAGTCCCGAGCCAGGACACGGTCTTGAACACGGTGTAGTCCTTCCACGACTCTTGTTCAGTGGGCTGAAGGACGCGGCAGAATTTCTTGAGATGGTCCAACGGTTCTGGCGAGACCACCACCCGTTCGTAGCGTTCCTGCTTTTCCTTGAGTCGACCGAGATGACTCCACGCTTCACGCTGAGTCTCAAGCCAAGCAGCATCCAAGGTCATGGCAGCCGCCGCCATCCGTCGCCGTGGTTCGGGGTCGGCCACCGGCATCAACAGCCCCATGCGTTCTCGGGTGGCCGAACATGACGCAAAGGATTGGATGTGCGCGAGCAGGTGTTGGTGGAGTTTCTGTGCTTCTTTGGTCGCAAGGAAACCGCCTTCACCCCCGGCATAGGACCGCGCCAGCGACAACGCCCGCTTGACGGACAAGCCCTCAACCTCTGCCAGACGACCAACGTCGCCGGAAGCGAGCGTGGAGACCACGGCTTCTTCGGATCCGAAATGTTCCTTCATCTTCGACGCCATGCGTTCGGTGACACCGGGCAACTTGGTCAAAACCATGCGGCCCATCGTTTGTCAAGGGCTTAAGAGGATGACGCTGGGGGCGTGGACGGAAAGCCGTTTGAACGAGGCTGAAACTGAACCCATCCATTGAGAATCTACAGGGAGCATTGGTCTCTACCGCTGATGTCGGATGCACTTCATTGGACTGATGAAGGAACACATGGCGACGATGGATGCCGCAACTTATGACCGCACGTGGGTTGAAATTGAGGCGTTGCTTGAACAAGCCGTTCAGGAAATGAAATCACAGCGAGCGAAATACAAACTGAGGAAAATGACCGGTCCGAAGGCGGACAAGATGCGGGCCCTGATGAAATACACACGGGCGGCAGCCGTGGTTGACACCCTGCGCTGGACCATTGGTGTTCGCGGACAGATTTCGCCGCTGGATGAGCCGCTCAAGACGTGAAGTCAGCACGCACGTTGGCCTTCGCCACCGTAGTCCTGCATCGGCGCCTGGAACAGGTCGTCGCAGGTTCGCTTGACGATCGGCAGCGTCAGCGTGGACTCTGCCCAATTGATGGAATAACCACCGGCGGCGGCGGGTGAAGGCACGTAGTCGCGCCCCGTCTGGGACATCGTGATGACGATGG
>DAET01000070.1 GCA_002497765.1 Euryarchaeota archaeon UBA486 | reverse complement strand
GGGTTCAACTCCCTTCGGGCCCACACACGGCAGGCTCGCAAGGTTGCCTTCGTTTCGCACAACGGACCCATAATGGTTATGAGGTGGGGGGGGTTGGGAAGAACGATAGGTGAGACAATGTCGGCATTGAATCGAGTCGTGGCCTTGCTGGGAATCTACTTCTGTTCTCTCATGATGGTGGCTGTTCCTGCCTCCGCACAAGTCTCCGGTGCTGCGGTTTCCATGACCTGCGCACCCGGGCAAATTCAGGTTGAGGTGAAGCCAGGTGCAACCCTCACCGGTTACACCACCTGTACGGTGTCCAACCCGACGGCCTACGTCGAAAAGGTCGCCATCCAAGTCACCAGCGACGGCCTCGCCACCGCTGCTCCCGGTGATATGTACGTCGGCGCCGGACAAGAGGTCGACTTCCAAGTCGTCGTTCGGGCCAACCCCTACATGCAGATGCAGTCTCGTCAACTGACCGTTTCGGCTCAGGTTCAGGAACTGAACAACCTGCCACCACCCAACACCGCTTCCTCTCAGGTCAACGCCCTGATCAACATCATGCAGTTCAGCATCGTTCAGGTCGAGGCCGTTGAGCCGTTCGTCCAACTCATGCCCAAGACCGACAAGAACTTCCAGTTCAAGGTCTACAACTTCGGCAACCAAATCGACCGAATGAAGATCGGCGTCACCGAGAACACTCGAGACACCCTCGAAGAAGCCGGCTTCACCGTCAACCTCCCACAAAACGTGGTGACCATTGAGCCAAACACCGCTCCTGAGACCGCCCGTATCATGGTGCGAACGCCCAAGAACCAAGGTTGGTCCGATGCCTACCACGTCCTCGAATTCTACGCTGAGTCAGAGTTTGCCTGCCAAAACGGTGGCTGCAACCGAGAGTCCCAGATGATCACGGTCTACGTCCGTGGCGTCTACCTCCCCGGCTTCGAAGTGGTTCCTGCCATCTCGATGATCGCCCTCGCCGGCGCTGTTGCTGGACGACGGTTCCTTAACACGGACGAAGAAGGCGACGAAGAGGCTTGGCGAGAGTCCGCTCCCGGCCTTTGATGCACCCCCTGCAAAAGGGTCCCCTGCGACACATACAGGGGTTGGATTGATAACACCGTTCGTGAAACACAGCGTTAACGGGGATTGACCATGAGTGGATTACTGGACAAAGCGAACGCTGCAAAAGAACCTGAAACCGAGGCTGCTGCAGAGCCCGCACCTGTGAAAGCCGCAGCTGCAGCACCAACCGCCTCCACTCAAGTTGGCAGCCTTCAGCCCACGTCCGACGCCTCCGGTTCTCCAGATGTCGCCACGAAAATCAGCCTTGCTGGCTGGGTCATCATCTTGCTCGGTGCCATTCTCTCCCTCCAAGGTGGAGCATGGGGCTTGGCCGTCGTAGCCATCGTATTGGTGGTCGGCATCGGTGCCATCGTTCAAGCCGAACGCATGACGGGCAGCATCAACCAGGTCAAACTCGGTGCAAGCATCGTCGTGGCCCTACTCATCGCCACTACGCCTTACGCGGCTGTTATGCTCGTTCCCACCAACGCTTCCATGGCCATTTCGGAGGTTGAACTCAACGAGGACACCAACGAACTTTCCTTCAAGGTTCGAGGCACCATGTCTTCGGTGGATGTCTCCATCGAGGCAGACGGCGTCGAAATGTGGGCGGATTCGGGCGATGTCAGCAACGACATGAAGAAATTCAAAGTTCCACTTGCGGATTTCTTTACCGGCAACGGTGAAGATTACGCCGGGAACGAAGCCGTAGAGTACGTCATCAAGGGCGTAGGCTCCAACGGTCAAGAGGGTGAAATCAAGATTCCAACCCGCTTCACAACCCGTGAGGCCCAAAACGCTGGCGTTCGAATTGCTGAACTCCACGACAGCGACGATGCAGATGAGTATTTGGGCATTACAATGGAAGTTCTTGTTGGTCTCCTCGGGCCAAACGAAGACGCTGAGAACGGCGGCGGATTCTCTGCTGTCGGGCTACGCCCTATGAGTGCTGACTATCAGGTTCAGGTCACCGTCAGCGGCGGCGACACGTGGACGGAGAGTCTCATCACCGTTGACGGCGACATGGCCACGTGGGCTCCGCAAGGCGGCGGTACTGGAAGTGGCTCGACGGCCGGTTGGTTAGGTCTTACGGGCTCAGGTACTGATAACAGTGGCGTTTACTATCTTGAAAAGTCTGAATTTTACACCAGTGCCGGTTGCTACACGTTCACCGTTGACATCACCAACACCCTCGGAGACCAATCGGTTTACACATCTGAATTCAGTTGGAACATCGACCTCAAATCAGGGGACGGCGAAAACAGCGTTCCCAAGGGCGAGGGCGTCGGCGAAACCTGCTGATCGACTGAGTGAAGAGTGATTCAACCCACTGCAACCTCTCTGATTTAGCAAAAACAAATTTCAAAGGAAAGTTTCTAATCAATTCTCAAATTTAGTAGGAACATGGAGAGCGAGGTAGATAGCCTTGCTACATTAATTGAGTCTGACACTCAATTAGGGGTTGTTCAAAAAACAGAACAAAGGGACGCCTCTCCTAGAACTTACTCCTTCTTCGACGGATTTTGTCTTGGGATTTTTTCTGGATTAGCCCTATTTTTCTTGTTTTTACTATTCAGAGATCATTCAATACTCCATTCCACAGTCTACACACCTACGCTTGAATCCAACATTGAATTCAACAATACGACATACGGCGTGTATGGTCCAATGATTATGACCGGCGGATTTTCTGACCACTATCCCCCAGACTGCAACCGGAAATGTTGGGAATTTTTGTTTGAGGCAGACACTGCGAAGGGGCAAGTTACTGCTGAAATTTGGGGCGATTCAGCCGGTCCTTTGTCGGAATCCTTCGAATCGTATGTTGAAAATGGAAATACATGGCATCGTATGGATTTGTTGCATTGTGAGTCCCATTCACCAGAATTTGATTGTCAAGAGGGGGTTTTTCTCAAAATCAACGCCGGTGGCACAGTTGAAATCGCTACAAACTATGGCATCCCGACCTTCATAGAATACTCTTATTCCGATACGTACGGCGAAGCAAAATCCCTTCTTCGCCAATTAAATTTCGCATTTTGGCCAATGTTAATTTTAACAGGCATCGCCTGGGGTCTGAAAACCGAAAAGAAGCCATTTGTCTCCGGACTTATGTATGGAAGTGCTGTATGGATCTCGCTGCCGATCGTTGTGTACATTAACGCAATCCTCTCGGGAGGACTGCGCTAAAATAACACCAATGTCGACGAATCGTAACAGGGGATAATGAAAGGGCCTATCCTAACACCCATTGCTCAGATTTTGGCAGATCAAAGGGCTTGCAGCGGGTCTTGTCAGACGCTACCCTTCCGACATGCCCCTGACGCAGGGTATTGTATGGGGTGAAGTGAAAGACTATATTCAAAACAAGCCACCGTAGAATCATCATGAGTGATGAGGTTACTGATAGTCCCAACACAGAGACAGTAAACACCGGTGGTTATTGGTATGGACTATTGACTCCAATCTGTCTTGGATTGGGGGGGTCATTTTTGTCTCTGATGGTTTTACTCGGCAACACATCTCTTCTGCTGGATCACGGCCTTCTCTTTTCCTTTGTATTGTTATTTCATATGGGTCACGCGGTAGTATGGCCATCATCAGCAGCATTCATCTACTCTCGAGGGAAAAAGTCAGGAAACTTGTTATCGAAAAATGGGGCATTGCTTTCTCTGAAGTTGTACGCAGTATGGATGGTGGTGATTATTGCACCAATTGCTTGGTTTGTTTTCAATTTCAATGGGATTGTATAATCTTCAACCGACATATCATTCCCATACAATCGCAAGGGTTCTGTTCTACCCCTCAAGACATTGGTCAAGAGTACAATGACTGTTCAATCTTCCAGTACACTCGCTAGCCTTACTCGTCATCGGGCTGAAGATCGTAGATGGACTTGGTAGGTGCTTCTTCGCCCTCACCATCTTCGCCGGCGGCTTCGGTTGCTTCCTCTTCTTCAACTCCCGTCGATTCGGTCTCGTGGATGTCCAACTCATCTTCGCCCTCTTCGACGTCAGCGCTGTCAACGGCTTCGTCGGTCTCGTGTTGCATGGTGTATGATTTCTCTTCAGGTCGGCGCTGAGCGGCGATGAACAAGGCCACAGCGACGAAGCCGACAGCTACGGCGATGAAGATGAGGATGGGTGCGTCTTCTTCCTCAACGGCGTATTCCCAGGCCACCACGGGCGAGGTCGCACCGGTGAGGTCGACCACTTCGTCAGCGATGTCGTTGAGGGCGGTGGGCAACAAGGGCTTGCAGTTCAACGTCGCTTCACCGGCGGTGTAGGCGTACCACGTGAAGGGTACATCCTTGCTTTCGCCAGGTGCAAGGCTAACCACGACGTTCGTGGTGTCGGCGACATCCTCGCCTTCATAGCACCATATGCTCACGCCCGAGACGGCCGCATCACCGGTGTTCGCCACCGTGATCATGCCCGAAACACTGCTGTTGGCGAAGGCGGTATCGGCCTCGGGGGCAACGGCGGTCACCTCAACGAACGGCAGGTCAACTTCGACGGTGGCTGAGGAGGTGGTGGGGGCGTCAATGGTCGTTGAGAACACGCCCCAGCTGCTGGTGATGGACAAGGTGATGCTGGCGTCTTCTTGCTGGACCACACCGTTGCCGTCCATCCATTCCACGATGCGCTTGTGTTCGTTGGTGGCGCCCTGTTCAACCAGCACCACGTTTCCATCGGCGTCGGTCAGGTCGTTCCAATCGGCTGCACCCCATCCCATGTCGTAAATGTCCAAACTTCCGTTCGGGATGTTGGTGCTTAAGGTGCGCTGGGTGAGCAGACGAATCCATGCATCGGTGGTTCCGCCGGTCCCCTGGCTGTTTTGGTAGTCGATGGTGGCCCCGTCGTGAAGAATGATGTCCTCGTCCGACCGAGAGCCGCTGATGATGCTGTTAAGAACGGCCACGGAAGCGGTGGTGGCGGCATCAACAGGAGCACTGCCCACCAGTTCGGTGCCGTCGAACCGGCAAAGCGATTCGCAGTGAATGCTCGCTCCGGAGATGGTGCTGGAGGTGATGGAGAGGTCGCCGTGAGCGTTGATGTCAAAGCCGGATTGGAACCAATACAAGGGCGCATCGGAGGCGTCCATGTCTTGAGCCAGCACGGTCTCGGCGTTCCCACCACCGTAGATGGCCTTGGCCCACAAGACGTAAGTTGGCGTGAAGTAATACGAGTCGAAGGACACCACCAGGTCGGTCCCGTTGAGTGGGACATTGAACTGGGCGAGTTGCTCTCCGGAAAGGTTGAACGTTTCGTCCCCAATGGTGACGTTGAACTTGGAGTCGGCGTTGATAACGTGGTCGAATTTCAGTTGGACCACGCCTTCGTCAGCGAGGTCGCCAAAGTTGAGCGTGATGGTGGCAAACATGCTGTTGACCATGAGTCCAGCGTTGAGGTCGTCGCTCACAAGGGCGCCGTTGGTCACCACCAACTGCCCGCCTTCTTCGACCGTGATCGACGAGCCGGTCGCCACGGTCATGTTCGCGTTGACCGTCAAGGAACCCCCGTCGGCCACGACCACGTGGCCGTTGAGGTGGCCGTCATCGGTCCATGTCTCAGCACCGGTGATGGAGGTCGTTCCACCATCGGTGGGCGCTTGGGCTGCAGCAAGAGGGAGGCCCAACAACAAGAGGGTGAGGAGAAGGGCCGTCGTGGGTGCATGGGTTCGCATGGTGCTGTGTTGGTTGCGTGGCGAATAAGGGTTCTTCCGGGGCCACAGCCTAAACAACGAACGCGAAGGCCTTATTCATCGCCCGAGGACACGGAAGTTCATGACAGGAGCAACGGTGGTCGTCGTCGGCAGCGGTGGACGAGAACACGCCCTCTGCTTATCGCTGAATGCATCACCCAAGGTGGGCTCGCTGCATTGTGTTCCTGGGAACGCCGGGACCGCTCGAATCGCCACCAATCATGCATCCGAATCGTCAATCAAAGCCCTTGTTTCCTTGTTCAAGGAACTGGCACCGGATTTGGTGGTGGTTGGACCGGAAGCGCCGCTGTGCGACGGGTTGGCGGACGCATGCGCTGAGGCGGACATTGCTTGCTTTGGTCCGGTGGCGGCGTTGGCCCACCTCGAAGGCTCCAAACTCCACGCCAAACAAGCCATGGAGGCGGCGGGCGTTCCGACGGCTGCGTTTCATCGCTTGGACAAAACAAGCAACATCGATGCTGCGTTGGACGCGTTTGCTGGCCAGCCTTGGGTGGTCAAGCGTGACGTGCTGGCAGGTGGAAAGGGCGTGGTCGTGACGAGCGACCGAGACGAGGCGAGAACCTTCATTGAATTCTCCATCAAGGCCGACGGCTACGTTTTGCTGGAAGCTTTCCTTCCCGGTGAGGAAGCCAGCATGTTGGTGGTCATGGATGGAACGGCCTACCGCACGTTGCCCGCCAGTCAGGACCACAAGCGGGCCTACGACGATGATGAGGGTCCGAACACCGGCGGCATGGGCGCCTACTGCCCCGCACCCGTGGTGTCGTCGGAGGTTCACGCCAAGGTTGTCGAACGCATTGTTGAGCCGATGCATGCGCATCTCTGTTCACAACCGGTCCCGTACCGTGGTGTGTTGTTCATCGGCCTGATGATCGACGAACACAACGACCCCTACGTGGTTGAATTCAACGTTCGCTTCGGCGACCCAGAATGTCAGGTCACCCTCCCGCTTGTCGCCACGGACATGTACGACCTGCTCCACGGTGCTGCCACCGACCGGCTTCACGAAGTGGCGCTCGAGGTTCACGACAGCGTTGCCCTTACCGTGGTGCTTGCCTCTGAAGGCTACCCTGCCTCCCCCATCAAAGGACGACCCATCGACGGTCTACCACATGTGTTGGCCGAGGAAACCTACGGCGAAGCATGGGTGAATTTCGCTGGCGTTGCACAGGATGAGGACGGTCAGTACACGGCCTCTGGAGGCCGCGTCCTCTCTTGCACGGCGCTGAAAGGTGACCTCGTGTCCGCTCACGATGCCGCCTATGATGTGCTTCAACAGCTCACCCTTGAAGGGGGCCACCACCGCACGGATATTGGCCACCGCGCCATGGAATAAAACGCAGAATTTCGCCCTGTTTTCCTCATAAGCAAAAAGGCGACTGAGCCACATCGGTGTCGGTGGTAACCCGTTATACCTAAAAGGGGTTCAGAAGTGGCCAACGACGCCAGCCTTGAGGCTGGACCTAAAATGAGGGATACAAATGGATGAACAAATGGATACGAAGGCGATTCAGCCAAGTGCCACATTGGGGTTGCTGCTTGCACCCTTGGCCGTGCTGCTCGCTCTTGCCACCACCCGAGTCGTGGGCATTGAATACGACTTGACGTTGAACAACATGATGCCGATGCTGGTCGTCGCCATCGCAAGCATGCTGGCCGTTGTGCCACGCTTGGTTCTGGCTTCTCGACCCGACTTGTCCTCCACCCCCGTTTCCCTCGGCGTGTTGGTGTTGGCCTTGGTCGGTGCCGAAGTCCTCTACGCCGTGGCCGATGTTGATGCATTGGCTGCACTGATGTTTGCGCTCATCGTTGTGATCGGCTCGAACCTTGAGTTGCGAGGTCGCCACGAATGGATGACCGCCATGGCCTTCTCTGCCGTCGGTTTCTGGATGGCCATTGCGGCTGCCGGCGATACCTATGCGGCGCTGCCTTCCACCTACGAGATGGACAGCGGGCAACTCGTCTCCACCATGAACTTGGAGCGTATGGCCACGTCTTACGTTTTCTTTGCGTACTGGACGATGTACACCGCTGCCGGTCTTCTCGCTGGTGTTCTCGCTCGTGGCACGCTCAACCCTGCAGGCTCCGAAGGTTGGTTTTCCTTCCTCGGTCAAACCAGCGGGTACAACCGTGCAGCGCTGCCGTTGATGCTGGCCCTCGGTGTTTGGGTTCTCGCCTTTGCCGGTTCACTCTGGCATTTCAACAGCGTCGAGACCTTCAACCAACTTGGTATCACCACCGAAGTCGGCTACCACGGCTACGTTGGCTACTGGAGTGCGTTCTTGACCGGTGTGGTGGCACTCATCGTCGCCGGCATGGTGGCCGAGCGCTGGTACACTCGTGCCATGCTCGTCGCCTCCATGTGGACGCTCTACCAAGTCGCTGCTTGGTTTGAAGCCGGCATCTGGTACACCGAGGACCTCGACGGTTCGTGGGGCGCCTTGATTTGGCTCGCCATCACCTTCTTCCTGGGCGTTGGAATTTACTCCCTTGGCAATCACGAACGCTACGGTGGATGGGCCAACCTTGGCGAGCATGAGCCATCTCAGGCTCGTCTCTTCCTCCGTGCGCACGGCGCTGGCATGATGGTCGGTTTGGCGTTCCTCATCGGGTTGGCCATCCGCGTCCAGTGGTATGCCGTTCCGTCAATGAACGCCTTTGGCACCGGCAACTGGGACATGACTGGCGGATCTGACCCTTGGTACATGAAGCGTGTTGTCGACTACATCATTGCCAACAACGCTCACCTTGTGGTTGACGCTGACCGCTTCTACCCGCTCGGTGGAATCAACCCACGTCCGCCACTCTTCTCGTGGTCCATGGCCGTCGGCGCCATGGCACTCGAACCCTTCCTCAACACCCCTGAGGATGCCGTTTGGTGGAGCATGCTCGCCTTGCCTGCGGTGTATGGCGCACTGACCGTGTTCCCCATCGCCTCCATGGCCAAGGATCACTTTGGCAAGGGCGCTGGTGTGCTCGCTGCTTGGCTCATCGCCTTCATGCCCGCTCACGTCACGCACTCCACATGGGCACTGGCTGACCACGACGCGTTTGTCATGCTGTTCCTGTCTGTCGGGTTCATGTACTGGCTCCGTGCGGTGAAGTACGCTGGTTCGTCTCGAATTTCCAAGACGACCTCGCCTCACCCGCTGTCCTTTGTTCGTGCGTTCAAGGACGTCGCGGCTCATCGCCAAGCCGCCATGGCCAACGCTGCCTTGGCAGGTGTTGCTTTTGGCGTCGTCGCCCTGGGCTGGAAAGGGTTCGTCGTCGGTCCGTCCATCCTCTTCTTGGCCTACGCCCTGCAAGTCGCTCTGAACATGTTCCGACGCCGCGATTCCACCTCGCTCAGCGTGATGTTCCTCGTGATGTTGACCACGACGTTCCTGATGGCACTGCCGTTCTACGCCCACCCACAACTCAATCTCGTGCTCGACAGCACCGGGCTCCAACCCTTCTTGTTCATCTTTGGGTTCACGATCGCCATCGCCTTCGTGACCACCGGATTCCGCGACAAGCCTTGGCTGTTGGTCCTTGGCACGCTCGGTGGTGTTGCAGCGGTGTTCTTCGTGTTGCTTTACGTGCTGAAGACGCTTAACTACTCGGATGCTTGGGACGTATTGTTCACCGGTAGTGGTTATTTCACCAAAACCAAGATCTTCGGTACCGTTGCAGAAGCCAACGCTCCAAACCGTGCGCAACTCTTTGCCTCGTTTGGCCCCATCACCTTCCTGCTCGCCCTCATCATGGGTGGCGGTCTGCTGTGGCGAGGTCTTCGCCACCGAAACGGCACCGCCTTGGTGTTCGGTGTGTGGGTCTTTGCTGCGACGTTCATGGCTTGGAACGCTGCTCGTTTCATGTTCAACGCCACGCCTGTCATGGCCATCCTTGGTGCCGCAGGTATCGTCGCCTTCTGGCAGTGGGCCAACTGGAGCGGACTGGTTCGCTCGTGGAAGAAGTTCGGTATTCGTACCCCTGCTGACCGCATCTCTGGTGCTCGTAAGGCCGTATGGCGTACGCCGCAATTCTCTGCGGTTTTCCTCGTGATGATCATGATTTTCGGTCAGCAGGCTACTTACGGTTTGGACTCCGCCATCCCCGGCACCTCCAACCAAGAATCAGAAATCGACGAGCGCATCTACAACATCGTGCCCGACATCCTCCGATTTGACGGTCTTGGCTTCTCCGTTCTTGACAGCAGCACCTACGATGGTCGCTGGTACCTCGGCAGCTTCGGCTCCTCGTTCAACGACAACGGTTGGAACGCTGCGTACGACTGGCTGGCCAATCAGGACACCGATATGGGGTATTCAGAGAGACCTGCCTTCGTTTCATGGTGGGATTACGGTTTCCAAGCCCTGAGCACGGGTGAACACCCCTCGGTTTCGGACAACTTCCAGTCCGGTATCCCCGCAACGGGTAACATGTTGCTCGCTCGCAACCAAGACGACCTGACAGCCATGTTCATTTGGCAACTGGCTGAAGGCGACCGAGCCTATGCCAGTCAAGGTTCTGACCTCCAACTGACGCCGACCTTTGCTGGTGTCGTTCAAAAGTACCTCAACGACGACCAGTGGGCCGACTTTGAGACGATGCAACTGAATTTCGGCGAGGAGATGATTTCCTTCATTGAAGAGCGCTCGTTCAACGTGGTCAAGACCAACCGAGATGTGGTGATGGCTGAAGGTTACCTCCACACCGCTGGTGTCTTTAGCGGCGAGAAGGTCTACAAGATCTACAAGGATCAAGTGGCTATTCCGTGCACGGATGCGGTGTCAACCACCTGTGTTGGCGATGCATGGAGTTCCATGGACCAAGCCGACATCACCTTCAACAACAACGTTCGAACCTCTGAAGAAACGGTTGAGGAACGCACGCACACCATCGTTGGCGATTACTGGTACACGGCTGACTTGGTTGACGAATTTACATCGGTTTCGACGTCCATCCACCGCCACAACGCCCGCTTGGCTTTGGTCACCCAACTGCTTACTGCGGCCTTTGACGCCCACCCCACCGCTACCATCCACGACCTCTACAACGACCTCATCAACCTCGAAAACCTCTACCGCGTGCAGAACTACGAAGATGCCCCCGGCAAGACCATCACTCGCGACCACGAGATTCGCTACTTCGCCATCGACGACCGCCTCTACCCACGAGCTGGCCGCTACACGGCGGACGCCAACTACAACCGAGGACAACCCATGGGTATCTTTGGTGCACCAACCATCCTGTCGGGCCAAGACATTGGCACCTACATGGACGAGGTGTACGAGACGGTCCGTGGCGACTTCCAAGACGAGATGACTCGAGAGGAAGTCGACGAAGCCATGCAAAAGGACTTCCTCAACCAACAAGCCGGTGCTGACATCGACATGTTGCAAATCGAGGACGTCCGTGTGGACCACAACCCGGCCTTCTTCGACACCATGGTCGCTCGAACCTACGTCGGCTACGGCGCTTCGACGCTCGGTCTCAACGCTGGCTCCAGCAACCCTCAACCGTCTCAGCACTTTGGACAGTCAGGTTCGCCCGGCACCATCATGACCAATGCTTTGCCCTTGCCCGGTGCGATGATGAACCACTTCGTCATTGCCAACTGGTACAGCGAATCGGCAGAGGACCAGATTCAATCGACCAACACCTTGGTCAAGATTCTGAAGTACTACCCCGGTGCAGAAATGACCGGTCAAGTCACCATGAGCGACAACGGTGAGGGCCTCCCTGGCGTTCGATTGTTGATCGAGCGCGACGCTTTCTCCGGTGAAACTGGCGAGGACCTTGACGAGGACACCTATTGGGTGCCCATCGGCTTTGTTGATGCCGACGACGACGGACGATACAGCTTCCTCGCACCGGCCGGTAAGATTCGTGTCACGGCCTTTGCCGGCGTCTTTGACGCCAGTGCAGCACGGGACAACATCCGTGATGGTTCCTACGGCGAGCGCCTCAGCGACATCCTGACCGAAACCAACGACGACCGTGAAATCAACGAAATCACGGCCATCCTCGGCCAAGTCGCCAACATGACGTGGTTGGGCGAGACCCTCACCAATGTCACCGCTGACGAAGCCAACCGAGAAGTCGACATGGCGACAACCGTCGACATCGCTGTCGAGAGCAGCGGTGTTTCCGGTACGGTGTCGTGGTCCGGCGATGAAGCCTTCAACGGCGACCCCATCTCGGAAACCACCTTCATTCTGCGCAACATTTGGTCCATGACCGACAACTACACGGTGGAAACCACCAGCGGCTCGTTTACCTCTGAAGAATCTCGTATCCTCCAGGGAACGGGCGAAGCTACGCTGGTTGAGGAAGGCACCTTCGAAAGCGAGGGCATCGCTCTCGCCAGCAACTTCATCGGTAATTTCACCCGAACCATCGGCAACGAACGCACCTTCTTTGCGAACGGAACTTGGTCCGGAAACGGTGTCATTGAGGCTTCGTGGGTCGAGCCAAGCGATGTGGTCGCTTGTGAAACGGACAATGAGTCCAACGCTGTGATGCCAGCCAACGAGACCTTCTGTCTCGTCGACGACAGCGGTGAGATTCCGACCTACCGCCTCGAGGGTACGGTTGATGCCATGGGTACGTTCACCTCTGAAGGCACCTCAACGTTGACCCGCAGCTACGGTGATGCCGACGCCGGTCAAGGCGAGACCCTCGAAGGCGCCGGACTGTTCGAAGGTACGGGTACCTTCAACGGCACGGGCTTGTTCATCGGTGTTGGTACCTTCTCCGGTCCGATGGTGGAACCTGGTTCGTTCTACAAGACCGGTCTGCTTCCCGGGACCTACAACATGATTGCACAACTGCCCAACGGCAAGGAAGTGCTGCTTCCAGACCCCGTTGAAATTGGCATTGACCCGAGCTACGACTTGGACATGACCATGCCCGGTGCGATCTTCAAGGACACCCTGAACGACATGCACGGCGATGCACTCCCCAACCAAACGATTGAGTGGATTGATGTTGAACTCGGCGAGGACGCTGCTGTGATGATCATGACCGATGAAGAAGGCAACTTCTCCTATGGGCCCATCCCACCCGGCGAGTACTACTACCGAGGCGATGTTGACGATGACGGCTGGTACGACTTCAACGAATCCACCTTTGTCACGGATGAAGTCTCCAACATCACGTTGTCGCTCAACGTCCCCGACACCGTTGACGTAACCCTCACGTTGGTCTCCCCGGTTGACCCAGTGACCCAGGAGGCCCTGTTTGATGTCTCCAACCGTGTCATTACGTTCCAGAACGAGCTCGACCTGTTGGACCCCATCAACGTCACCAGCGATGAGAACGGCGAAATCTACGCTGAACTCTTGTTCGGTGTGTGGGACATTCGCGACGATGTGAACCCTGAGTTCGTGCTCTTTGACCAAATTGAACTCGAGCCAGGCACGGATGACGTGATGCGAGATGTGACCTACGCGCAAGCCGCCTACATCAACGGCTCCATGCGAAACTACCCCGGCGTGACCGTCGATGAGTGGAACACATGGAACGACGAGACGCCCGAAGAGAACCGTGAGCAAACCACGCAACCCGCGACCGGCTTGACGGTGAACGTTGTTTCCGACGACCTGGCGTTCTCGGCTGTGACCAACATCAGCGGACATTTCTCCATTCGTGTCCCGTCCGGCTTCACCTACCACCTGACCACCGAAAGTGTCGTCACCAATCGAGGCTACGGTGCTTTGGTAGAGGTCGCTACTGGTGTTGACGCCGATTTGGGCATGCTTTACATCGAACCAACCAGTTTGGTGAACGGTATTGTCCACCTCTACGACAACACCACCCGCTGGGATTCATCGTTCCCGCTTTGGGAGGCGCCTGAGGTGGTGGCTACCAACGCCGCCGGTTTGATGTGGACCACCACGACGAACGAACTCGGTGACTTCGCGTTTGACTTGCCCAACGGTGTGTGGACCATTTCCCTCACGGACGAGCGCTTGAACGCCACGGCCATCGAGGACCTGTCAGTCAACCGCTCGAGCACCGAGACCATCTCCACCATGGAGGTCATTGCGAACCCAGAAGCGGTTGAGGTTGAGATGCACGTCTACCTGAACTCCGCAGAGGATGGCACCTTTGAGAACGGCACGGCGTCTACGCCCGCCTTCACCCTGAAGCCCATTGCGGAGAACCGGGATCCAATCTATTACACGGCTGAAGATTACAGCGAACCGGGCATCATTACCGTCTCGCTGACCCCCGGTGGTTACGATGTCCTGTTCAACCGAACGGTTGCCGCCGATGAGAACGCCACCGATTACGATTTGATCGGTGAGACCTTCTTTGACGCCATCCGCATCGGTCTCGACGCCGTGGATGAGCCTTACGATGTGGCGCTCAAGAACACCTATCTGGTCACGGGAACGCTGTTCAACACCACCGACGACGGCATCGCCAACGACTTCCTGTTGTACAACGAGGCCGACGACCAGTGGTTCAACATTGGTTCGGACGAAAACGGCAGCTTTGCAGCCTACGTACCAGCGGGCGAATGGCTCATCATCGTCGCTCCGTTCAGCAACGGTGATCACACCGAGACCTTGCGACAACCGTTGACGGTCGCTGCTGATTCTACTCGGACCGGTCTTGAGTTGACCACCAGCATCAGCGTTGAGGTGTCCATGCAATTGCTTGAAGCCGTCACTGAAGCGGCATTGAGCGACATGACGGTCACCGCTGTGAGCCACGATGGCTTTGGCAACATCACTTTCGAGCGCACAGACGCCGACGGCAACGCATCGGAATTGCTGATGCCAGGTACCTGGAGTTTCTACTTCAACCGAACCATCGGCACCAAGTCATGGTTCATGGACACCAGCGACGCACCGTTCAGCACGGACGCCGCAGACGAGAATTATTCGCTCGTCCTTGACCCTGTCTATGCCACACTCGAAGTTGAAATCGGCGGCAAGGTGTATTGGGACCTTGACAACAACAGTGCGCCAAGCCTCGGCGAAGGATTGCCAGAGATGAGCGTCACCGTGGTTGGAAGCAACAATTCTGAGGTTTCGACCACCGTGACCACCGACGATGAAGGTGTTTGGCGAGTCTTTGTGCCCATCCGTGATGTGTACAACGTGACCGTTGAGAAGGATGGCTTTGAGACGGTTTACTACGCCACGGAGGACCAGAACGGCTACACCGTTCACGACAGTCCAGATTCCACGGACATTGAAGTCACGGCCGGCCTTGTCGATGTTGAAGGAACCGTGACGGACCAACTCGACGCTGACCGTTTGGTTGATGCGACCATCGTGTTGTACCCCGTTGCGGGCATTGAGCGAGATGCTGTCGCAGTCAGCGGCAGCATGAACGACACCACCCTCGAATGGTCCACCAGCGTCCAGCCCGGCGAGTGGGTCGTGGTGGTTTCCCAGAGCAACCCCGGCCCCAACGGTGGCGGCGTTGCCATCGGTCTGCTCGATGCTTCGGTTGCCAACGGTGGCAACATCACCATGGTGATGGCTCTGGGCGGCTATGTCGACTTGACAACGGCTTGGACGGACATCGAACAGAACGAGCACCATGCTGGTTCGGATGATGCAGGCTCGGACATGATCGAGGGCACCGTCGAATTGGAAGTCTCCTTCGACGGTCAATCGTGGATGGTTGATGTGCCAGCCAGCGGTGAACTTCGTGAGTTGTTCCCAGAGGGCAGTGTGTCCTTTGACGGTGAATTCATGACCGTCCAGCACGCAACGGCGGTTGAGATGGAATACTACGGTGGACAAACCACCACCATCACAGCCGACTCGACCATCGCAGCCACGCTCCAGTTCAACCGACGTGTGAACTCAGCGCTTGAGATCACGTTCAACGACGCTTCCTTGAGCGATGCCACGTTGTTGAACGCTGAGGACGGAGAAATCGAAGCCGTGGTGTCAGCCACCAACGAATCCGTCTACTCAACCATCACCTTTGACTATGACATCGCCTACAACGGCACTGAAATCATGGATGTCTTTTCCGTTGAAGGCGAAATGGGTCTGGCACAAGATTCCGACCTGTGGACGGTCCAGTTCTGGAACGCCACCAGCGAGGCATACGAGGACTCCATCAGCGTGTCGCTTGGTATCGGTGATGCCGATACGGACGCTGTGCTGAGCACCTCGGTCAAGGTCCAAATCACACTGCCCGAGGTGGCAGAGGCTTGGCACTTGGCCAACGGTCACCGCATGACCATGCGCCTCCAAACGGATTTGGGCGAGTCGTCCCAAGCCTCCGTGAAGGTGTTCGTCCCGCAATCGTTTGCCTTCACGGTCTCGGATGCGACCGAGGAACTTGGTATGTCAGCCTTGGTTGAACGCCAATTCTCCTTTGCATTGACCAACAACGGAAACGGACAGGATTCCTTCACGATTGAATTGCTTGAGAGCGGTGTTCCGGAAGGGTGGTCGGTCACGCCGATGATGTCCACGCTGACCCTGAACAAGGATGAGACCCGTACGCAACAATTCACGGTGTTTGCCCCAGCAAGCTACTCCGACGAAGAAAGCGATTTCCCGCTCACGGTGTACGTGAACAGTCAGGACGAGAACGTTGAGCGTGAAGAGGTCGAAGTGATCATCAAGAAGGCCACCATCAAGTTGACCATCGATGAGGACCGAATCTCCACGGAATCCGACCAAATCGCTGGACAAGCTGGTGCTGTTCGTGTTGCTGTGGTGAACGAGGGTCTCCTTGACGCTCCGTCCGTCATCGTCTACCTCACACCACCGGGTGGAGAGGAACTCCAGCAATCGATCGCCGTCCCTGCGGGCGGTGAAGCCATGGCTGTCTTCGATGGTCTGTCCTTCAGTCAGGGCAGTCAGCGCTTCGACTACCGAGTCGAGGTTGCCGGTGCTGAGGCCGAGAGCGTGGATTCTGTCCCCGAGCCCGGTGATTTCAGCATTGAATACAACCCTGAGACGACGGCCGACGGTGAATCTGCTTGGATGACCTTGCTCATCGCTCTGCTTGCCATTCTTGTGGTGTACGGCGGTGTTCGCACGGCTCGCAGTCGAAGCGGCACCAAGTTCTGATGTTCACTTTTGATTGATTTTTCAAACAAGGGTTGATGAGGACACGGTAGGGATAGCGAAAGCCATGGAAGGTCTCCGTGACGTTGAGTACCTCCCTGAGCCTTCGGATCGGCGCATCGTATCAGCGGTCGACCCAACGGTGATCGGGTTTCAGGACCAGTGGCGTTCAGAAACCATGGGCTGGGCCCCCCTGACGGTTGAGCCGGTGGCTCGACCCATGCGCCGTCGATTTTCAATTTCAGGCGTGGTGGTGTTGGCCCTGCTCATCTCCGCCAGCGTGCTGATGTGGCAGAACCAGTGGCTGGTGGTTGAACTGCCTCAACCTGCTTCCGAATGGGCCTTTGAGCAAACTGAACTTCGCGAGATGCAATCTTCAGGACTCTCGGGTGAAGGGGTGCGGGTGTGCATGGTCGATACCGGTGTTGATGCTCAACACGATGCCTTCTCAACCTCCGAGTTCACGTTCAAGGACTTGGTAGGTGCGTCCAAGGGACCCGTTGACTACGGCGCTGTTGCCCACGGTACCCTGATGACCGGCTTGCTGCTTTCCAACGACACCACTCAACGTGGTGCAGCACCGAACGTTTCCTTTGCCATGGTGGCCGCCCTGAGCGATAACGGCCAGGGGGAAAACACCGGTCTGGATTCGGATGTTGCCGATGCCATTCGGTGGTGCCAATTTGAATTCCAAGCCGATATCATCTCCCTTTCCCTGGGCGGTTCGGAAGAATCCGACTCCACAGAGGGTGGTTCTTCTGCTGCCACCCGCCAAGCCACGGATGCGGGCATCTATGTGGTGGCAGCTGCGGGGAACGACGGGCTCGATGATGACGGGGATGTCGCTTCCCCCGGTAGCGTTGATTTGGCTATCTCGGTGGGTGCGACCACGCGTGAAGGGGCTGTGTGGGCCAACTCTTCATCCGGTTCTTTGACTGATAGAACCGGCGATGCCCGGGCTCATCCAAACATGAAGCCCGAAGTGGTAGCGCCAGGCGAGCGCATCATCAGCACTGGAGAGGACAACCTGTGGTACTCCAGCAGCGGTTCATCTGACGCCACGGTGTTTGTCACCGGTGCGTTGGCGTTGATCCTTGAAGATCAGCCTCGATTGAAGCCTCAATCCGGTGGCAATGCTTCGTGCCTCGTTGAGGTGAAGCAAGCCCTTCTGGAGTCGCTCGGAGAAGGTGATGGTGAGCACGACCCTCGCAGTGGATACGGTTTTCTCAGCGCCTCTGCATGGCTCTCGAAAGCACAGGACATTCCGTCCTGTTGATGATCTTGTGGCGTTTTTTCCAAAAAGCCAGGACACTTTTTCGTCCTTTCTTATCCGAATTTCGTTATTTTCAGTCATTTTCCTTCCGTTTTTCGGCGCAATTTGTGATACTCTTAGTCGATAATGATATTTCTTTGGCGGCAAATGAGGCGCAGTATTATATTCGTGGCGTTCATGGACAGAGCAGGTGAATCGCCGATGTCTCGAAAAAACCAAACAAAATCCGTATCGCTCGTGATGCTGTACATGATGTCTCTCATGTTGGCCATGGTGAGCGTTCCCTCGGCCATGGCCGTGAACGAAACCACGCAGGGCACCGTGACCGGTACCGAGACCTGGTCGGGCACCATGAATCTCCAAGACGATGTCACGGTCGCTGAGGGTTCCAAACTCATCATCAACGCTGGCACGACCGTCAATATCCCCGCTGGGAAATTCATTGATGTGGAAGGCGCCATTTGCATCGGTGATGCTGCTTGCGGTGCCAGTGCTGGCTCGGCTTCATCCCAAGCCCGTTTCATCTGGTCCACCCCTACGGACTACACCAAAACCGGTCGTTGTTTGAACACGCAGAGCAACGTTCTGAACAACCCTGATGCAGCGTGCGGCTCCGGTTTGATCATTCGAGACACGATCGACCAGTCCATCACCAGCATCAACTTCGCTCACTTTGAGAACGCCTACGGATATCCGATTTACGTCGCTTCCCTCCAAGCCGTCCAATACGGTGCGTTGGTCTTTGACGGTTCAACCACCACTGCCCGCGGGCTCACCTTCACTGACATCAACACCTCGAACGTGATCGCCGTTGATTACGCCGCTCCGCTCCTCACCGATTCAACTTTCGAATTGGGCATCGACGGACAGGGCTACGACGCGGCTGCCGTTCGTGCTTACGACGCAGGTGCGGGTATTCTCTCGACCTTCCGTGTCAAGAATTCCGTCTTCACTGGAAACGATGCCGATTGCGGTCAACAAGGTGGTGGCCGTGCTGTTCTTTACATCGAGAACTCCTACATCGACATGGACAACCTGGACATCAAGGACAACAGCTACGGTATCCTGATGAAATCAAGTTCGGGGAGTTTTACGAATTCCAAGGTTGATGTCAAGTGTAACGCCATCGACACCAACTCGCTCAAGACCACTGGGAACATCGAACACACGCTTGAAGTCACCGACAACGACATCACCACAGCCGAAGGCGCTGGTTTGACCGCCTACGACGGTGCCAAGGTCTACGCAGAAGGCAACATCATCGCCGGGGCCAGTGAGGGATCCGGTGTTGGTATTCGTAGTTCCGTGGTTGAACTCCACCGCAACACCATCGGCCCCATTGGTGGCTGGAACGGCTTGTGGATTTACGGTACGTCCGATGTCATCGCCGAGAACAACACCATTCAGGACACAGGTAAGGAGCCTGTGCTCATCGGCGAGTACCACTACCAAGACCAGGGCTGGCAGGTCCCAGCACCATCTGCCGCTCGTCTTTACTTGGCCAACAACGTCATCTCCAACAACTCGGGAACGTGCAACTCTCAGATGTACGGTGGTGATTTCCCCTGCCCAGCCGTTCACGTCTTCCGTTCCTCGGCCTCCATCCTCGACAACACCATCTCGGGCAACACCGGCGACATCATTCGTGCCAAGGGTTCCCTCATCAACGTCCAGCGCAATACGGCCGATTCCCAACTTGGATTCGCCGGCAATGTCAGCCACCACGACGACAACTACGGTAACAAGTACGGCTCCGTGGCTTACTTCTCCGGCAATGCCTGGACTGGCGTTTCGCAAGTCTACAACATCACCGAATCACGTGTCACCGTTCAGTCGGAACAAATTCCGTCCCCTGGCGGCAATGAACTCTACCCCGTCAGCATCCGTTGGTTGGGTGCGGAGTGTCCGTTCGTTCAGGACGAGTGCCTGCAACTCCCCGGTACCGTCGCCTTGCCACCTGCTGGCATGCCGCTTGCACTTGAACTGGTCGAGAACGCCACCGTCTTCTCCTTTGCAGATCTTCAGAACTTTGATTCCTCGATGATTCACGTTCAAAACCAGAACACGGCTTGGGGCTCCCAAGTTCGCGAGGGTGAACTCGTGCGCTATCAAGTCAAGGCGAAGAATTCCAACGTGGAGGGCGCCACGGTCATCATCAAGGATTCCACTGGACTTCCGCTCTACGAACTGACCACCGACGCCTTCGGCTTTACGCCTCAGGTTTCCCTGCCTTCTGACTTCCTTCTTGACCGCAACTGGAACCATGTGGTCGGCGACAAGAACGCTGCCATCCCCGGTACCAACGACGGCTCCGGTCAACCCATCGTGGTTGACGAAGACTCCTGTGCAGATGGTATCGACAACGACGGTGATACGTACGTTGACGAAGACGACGCCGACTGCATCAACGGGCGAGAGCGACCGTTCTACACCGTTGAGGCCTTCAAGTTCGGCAGCGGTCGCGACGACTTCTCCTATGTGCTCTCGGGTCCGATTGATGACATCATCAACCTCGAGAACCTTCGACCCAGTGTCAGCGTCACCGAGCCAGACGGCTACTCCTTTGCAACCACGGTTCGAATCACGGGCCAGGCATGGGATGGCGCCAAGTGGCCCTACGCCAACGACAACACCGCACAACAAGCACAGTTCGGCTTGGTGAAGCGTGTCGAAATCCAGCCACCCGGTTCGTCCGATTGGTTCTACGCTTCGGATGCCTCTGGCTCAAGCGGAGATATCACCATGGAAAACCACCCGTTCAAGGACTGGGTCTACGAGTGGGATGGTGCTGCACACCCTGAAGGCGAAGGCGACATCACGTTCCGTATTCGGTCCTATGACGGTCTGGACTATTCCCCCGTTGAGGTTCGTCAGTACAAACTCAACCTCGTCGCTCCATCGTTGTTGGTCGATGTACCAACGGCTGGAAGCGTTCATCAAACAGGTAGGGTGATGTTCCAAGGTACGGCTTCAGACCCCTACCAAGGCACGGCTGGCAGCGATGTGAAACAGATTTGGTTCTCCATCTCTGGGCCAGACGGCTTTGCTCAGCAGTTCTTTATCCAAGGCTCCACGAGTTGGTCCTACGAGTGGAACGTGGCTGAATTGCCATCGGGTGATTACACAGCGAAGGTCTGGGCTGCGGACAGTGATTTCTGCATCGGCGAGGCCGTTGAGGCCGACGGATGCGTGGCTGAGACCCGCACCATCACCATCAACAACGACAACATTCCGCCCAACCTCCAACTCTCATGGATTGGAGCAGAAGACCAGACCTCTGGAGGCATTGACGGCGATACCGTTCGCGCCTCTCCCGAAACCAAGATCATTGGTGTGGCTCGGGACATTGGTGGATTTGTCACACGTGTTGAAATCGAGATCACCGATTTGGCCAACGGCATTGTTCTCAACGACGGCCCCTTGCCGGTCACCACGTTTGCTCAAGACGGTTCGTGGGTGGCGAACTGGGACACGTCCAAGTTGATTCACGACGGTGTCTACTCGGTAACCGTGCGGGCGTACGACGGCGATGATTACTCGCAGGATGTTGTCTGGCGTATGACCATCAACAATCCGCTCGATGCTGAAAACATCGACCCGGTGTTTAACGAAACAGGGTGGGTCGGTACGTGGACCATCTTCTGCGACCAGAATTCCAACTCGTTTGACCGCTGCGGCGGAGGTGTGTCGTTTGACCTCGCAGAGTTCTTCAGCGATCCAGACGGCACAGGATCGCCAGGAGATGACCTCGAGTTCTACGTCTATGACGACGATACAACCATCGAAGACGACTTCTATGACGATTTCATTGTCATCACGCCGCTTGGTGTCCTGACCTACGACCCAATGTCCTACATGGCCCAAACCACCAGCAGCATCCCAGACTGGTCCCTCAACAGCGTGGTTGTCTACGCTCAGGACGACCAAGAATCCAAGGCTTACTCGCTGAAGGTCAACTTCCTCGTTCGTGCCGTATCGTTCACCGTTGAGCGAACGGACACCGGTGACATCACCGTTGATGACCCAGCTGAGTTCACGGGTGAAGGGCTTCCTGGTAGCCTTGTCATCGCTCGTTTCGCCGATGGAAACGCCAAGTTGAACTCGACCCGTGTGCTTTCGGATGGCTCATGGAGCATGCAACTCACCGCTGGCCAACTCAGCGGCATTGAGGGCTCTTCTGAGGTCATCTTCGAAATGGACGGTCAAATTTTCAAGTTTGCCGGACAGACCGAGAACGCTGAGTTTGCGGTCACCGTCTCCAGCGGCGACGACGGTGGTTCCGGCATCGTGGGCATCATTCTCATCGTTTTGGCCGTCCTCGTTCTCCTCGGAGCAGGGGCCTTCTTCTTCATTGAATTTGAAGAAATACCGGACGAAGACGAGCTGACCAGCGATGATTCCGCCGTCGAAGAAGACCCGTATGCATGGGCCAAAGCCAAGCAAACGCCAGCCATTCCACAACAGGAGGCAGCAGCGCCTGCCCAGGCAACACCCGTTGCTCAGGAAGCAGCCGCACCGGCTGCCTCACAGCATCCGGGCTGGTTATGGGACCAAGCATCCAACCAATGGGTGCCTGACCCGAACTACCAGCAGCCGCCACAATGATCGAACCTGAGGGTTAAATCATGGCCGCACAGGCGAAACCGGGCGTGCAGGAACGCATCCTGCTGCATTTGCTGGATTATTCCGATTTCAAAGACAGCATCGAGGTGCCGTTTGCTCTTTCGCAGATGGGCATCGCCAACGCCGTTGCCATCGCTCGCTCCAATGTGCCTCGGGCCATTGCCGGGCTCAAGGACCAGAACATTCTGGTGGAGCGACAGGCCCACGTCAAGGGCGTTTCACGAAAGCGCAAGGCCTACTTCCTAACCGACAGCGGTGTCTCGTTGGCAAGCGAGACGTGGGAACGCCTCGCTGAATGGCCCGTGCGTATCATCTTGGACGACCAACCCGCCATCGCATCAACGCTTGGCGGTGCAAAGGGCGTGCTCCCGTTTGAGATGCGGCCGGTTGATATCATCCGCTACATCGACGAGCACAGTTGTCTCGATGTCCGCAACCTGTCTGCAGACTTGGTGGAACGAGACCTCTCAAAGCACGTCGAAAAGCAACTGGTCACTTCACTCGCCGATTTGCCTCGCCTCCGCCATTTCTACGGCCGCACGACTGAACTGGACAACATGGTGAATTTGCTTGAGGCCAGAGCGACCACCCTCCTCGTGCCTGGCATCGCAGGAATCGGAAAGACCACGGTCGCCTCCAAATTGATTGAACGTTTCATGCATCGCAGAAACCTGCTGTACCATCGATGCCAAGACTGGGAGGGATCCCGTTCCTTCTTCGAATCGGTGGCCGATTGGCTTTCAAGCATGGGTAACGCCGATTTTTCCACATACCTCGCGGCAACACCAGTTCCTCAACCCGCAGATGCAGCTCGATTGTTGGTCGAGGCATTGGAGGGAACCCCTTCCCTGCTGGTCATCGATGACTTCCACAAGGTGTCGGACATGGTGCTTCACCAGACCTTCCAGGCAATGTCTCTGGCCCTTCTGGGGAGCGAAGAAAAAATCGGTCTTGTCATCTTCTCTCGTTCGTTCAAGCCCGTGGTTCCAACAAAAGACGCTGAGGGGCGAATTGCGAGTTTGGTGCTGCCCCTGGACGGTCTTGACCCCGACGCAGGTCGTCAACTTCTGACAAGTTTTGATTCACTGGCGGACGAACAGTGGCTCCACATTCATGGCCTTTCTCGAGGCCACCCGTTGGTCTTGGAACTCATCAACAGGGGTGCATCCGCTGGCGCTTTCCACGAGACGCTGGAAAATTACGTCACGGTGGAAATTTTCTCCAAGTTGAGTGCAGAGCAGAAGCGTGTCCTCTCTGCTCTTTCCATTTTCAGGGAGCCTGTGAGGCTTGAGGCACTCGCACAACAAGGCCTCAACACCGATGAACTCGACAGTCTGGTCGAATCCGGTCTTGCCCGGCAGGCCGATGCCGACACCTACGACGTGCACGATTTGATTCGAGAATTCCTCCTCCGAAGTCTCTCAACGGCGCTTCGTGAAGAGTTCCACGGGAAGTGTGTCGATTGGTATCAAAAGCAATCGCCTTCTCACGAGTTGCAGATAGAGTTGATCTACCACACGATCAAATCCACTCAATTTGAGGCGGCATCTGAGATCATTGTCAGCGAAGGCCGTCAACTCGTTTCACAGGGCTACATGGAACTGCTTGGCTTGATCGAACAGGTGGAAACCGCCGATTTGGCCTCGGATGTGGTGGTTCGGATGGCCCAAATTCAGGGTGATATTCTGGCGTTGTTGGGTCGCTTGACCGAAGCGGAGGAGGTGCTGAATGCGACCCTTGAACGGGCATCTTCTTCGGCTGACGAACTAGTTCAAGCCGAGATTCTCTCTTCCCTTGCCGATGTGAGCAGGAAACAAGGCAACAGCGATGTTTCGCTGTCGCGCCACAAAGAGGCGCTCAAGCATTACATCTCGCTTGGCAATGCCCGTTGGGCTGCTCGAACCTACAACAACATCGGGTACTTGCTCCGGCGAAAGAACGAGCGTAGCAAAGCCTTGGAGGCGTACGGTGAGGTTGAAGCAATCCTCGAAAGTTCAAACGATGACGACTTGATTTACAGCCAAATCACCTTGGCTCGTTCCCTCATTGAATTGGGTGAGGTTGACCGAGCAAGGGAGCATGCCATGGCATCTCACGAGCGAACCTCCGAGCTCGGTGATAGCGTGCTCCACGCTCGTGCGCAAGCCGTCTTGGGCCGGTATTACTCAAAGGTCGAGCAATCAGAGTTGGCACTGTTCCATTATTCCGAAGCCTTGACCGCCATGACCGACGCAGGGGATGTGCAGTCGTTGGTGGAAATCACCATGTTGCTCGGGGAGGTTTTGCACGATGCCGGTCGAACGGAGGAAGCCGTGGAGCATTATGGCCAAGCCCTCGTCCTTGCTGAGGCCAACGACCTTCGCATGCAAATCGGCGAATTGCTCACTCGTCTTGGTGGTGTTGCCCCCGACAAACAGGGCCGTATGGAATACCTCCAACGAGCGTTGAAGGTGTTCCGAGAACTTGGCGCAAAGAGTCGTATGCGCGAGGTTCAGGCCATGGTTCATCGAGCTGTCATGAGCCGATGATCATTGGACGGCTTGCGGCCTGTCCAGCGAAAGGAAGGTTACACCATCATCGTGGACGACCCACAACCGTTCGACACCGGCCAGGGGTACGCGACCCTCATGGCTACCCGCACCGGTTCCCGAAAGCGAAATCGTCGTATCAAGGGGTCCGCCTTCATCGATCAAAACGAGTTCAGTTTCGTGGAGTTCCAGCCAGAACAGGGACTCATCGGCTTCCGTTGGTCGCCAAGCAATCTCCTCGGCATACGAGACGTTTCCTCCAAACCGGCTGGCTTCATCCGCTCGTTCAACGGCAGCCGCAATGTCGTCCATGTTGGCTTGGATGGCTTCCTCGTTCCAGCGAAGTCGTGTGTTGGTTTCGATGTCCCACGCCCAGACGCTGAACATGCTCATCAGGAGGACGCCCAGGAGGAAGGTGAAAATGTAGCCCAGTTCAGTGGCCGCTGCCCGGGTGTCGTGGACGAGACGTTGCTTCTTCAGACCAACACCTCCCGTGTCGTGACATCCAACGAAGCCAACTGTAAGGTGAATTCAATCACTTCCCCGTTGGTGTGCCAAACCGCCTCGGACGTGCCATACGTCGGATCGGGTACCCAGCCGACGTAGTCGGTCAACAAATCCAATCGGCCGGGATACACGGTCCAATCCTCGCTCGCCTCAAGACCAATACCGGCGTTGTCTGCAATCGCCGTCCCGTACGGCTCAGACCAACCGCGACGAACTTCGTAAGCCGGGGTGGATGCGAGCGAAGTGCGATGCACCATTTCGATGTCAAGTTCCAATTCACCCGCGCCTGTTTCACTCGAAGCGGTGGGGTGCAGCGAGGGGATGGTTGCAGCAAACCGGGGGCCGGGTCCGCCTCGGTCTGAGGGTGGCACGACCACATAGGGTTTGAATTCGGGATGGTTGGTCACCACAGCACCACCGCTGAAGGCCACCTCCATGCCGTCGATGGAGGACGAAAACTGGTAGGCGAGTCGGGAGAGGTGGAAGGCCCAAACATTGCCAATCGATGCGTGGCTTGAGACGCCGTCGCTCCCCAAGACATCGATGCTCATGCTGGCAGGATGCCGTCCTTCAACCCAGGCAGCTTTGGTGTCGATTTCTCCTCGTCCACCCATGCGTTCCCATGGCAGGTCGGTGGTGATCCAACCACTGGCTTGGGTGCCCACACGAGTGCAACGTTCGGCCCCGTCGTGCGGGAGGTGAAGGAGGCCTGCATCACCCGACGTTCGCAACACGCGAAGCGGGTGGCCTGATTCAACCATGAGGCTGGTGTTCCCTTCCCCGAGGATGATGGATGCGTGATTGTCCGATTCAAGGAAGACGTCGTTGGCCAACGTTGCTCCCGTCATGTTCCACGTGGCGCTGTACCCCGCCAGACGGACAACGAGGGATTCCTCCGTGGTGTTGTCGAGGTTGGCGTAGGAAAACAGGCCGCCGGACAGACCACCTGTGTCGTCTGCGGGGAGGTACATCATGCCTGAAACGGCATCGGTGGTGGTTTCATCTTCGGTGGGTGTCCACGTGAGGAAGACGTCGCCGTCGCCGTCAATCGTAGCGGCTCCATCGTCGTACGCAGGTGGCCAGGCTACGTGTTCAACACCGCTTGGGGCGACCGAAATACCACCGCCTCGCCACGTCAGCGTGACCACCTCGTCTCCTGGGTTGGTCAGGCGCAAGGTGCCGTTCATGTGGGGTGGCAGGAAGGCGTGGCCGAGGTAGGCTCCGTTGGTTGATGGCCAAGCCGTCGAACCGACTTCTGCGTCAGGGTTTGAGACGAGCATCAAGCGGGAAGGGGCACTGGTGGTGATATGGGCGACCGTGCTATCATCCACGGTCAGTTCGTGGGTCAAGGGTACACCTGTTCGTGCAAGCCCGGTGGGCGTGGCGTAGTGGATGGAGGTGGCGCCGTTGACGGTGATGTGGACTTGATTCGCTGTTTCACTCAACAGGTGGATGGCCGTGGTTCCGGATGCAATCGGGATGGACCAGGCATGACCTCGTTTGTCGGAAGGTTCAGGGGCGTTGGGCATGACATAGGCGGTGCCGCCTTCGCCGATGGAAGCAAACACCGTGAGCGCATGGCTGGAAGAGAGCACCGTCTCGCCCCGATTTTGAAGATCAAGGGTGGTCATCTCGTCGACGCGAAGTGAGGTCGTCTCCACCTCAACGCCGTCTTCGACGAGTTGGATTTCAATGGGGCCCAGCGGCATGGCCAAACCGGGGGTCACGGTCACGCTCACACGGTCGAGCACCGCATCGAGCGTGTAGTGGTACGGGCGGTCAGGCCCAAGTCTGAGGTCCGTGATGCAGACCGATTCGACGAAGCTCTCAGGGTGGCGAATCTCGAGCTGGTCGTCGAAATCCAAGGCGCCGCGAGCTCGAAGGCTCATGTCTTCAACCCATGTGGCGGAATACCACATGCCACCTCGCAGACTGTCCCAGGTCAACTCTCCGTCCACGGGAATGAGGGTGGCTTGGGCCGAATCACCGGGCATGCCGCGTTCGGAGAGGGCCGAGGTTTCATGGGCGAGCAGGGTCATCTGCGACGACATGTCATGCCGCTCCACCGAACCTTCCATTTCTTCAATGACCGGCATCATGGACACCATCATCAAACCGATGATGGACAATACGCCCCCAAACAAAAGCACGGTGGCCACCGCAGCCGAAACACCTGCTTCATCTCGGCGAAGGGCACCTCTCAACGGCTCACCTCCACGCGCTGGATGTCCACTTCAAAGTACAGCGGAAGATTCTGCGATGAGACACTGAGGCCATCGGCACCGCTCGCACGTTCATGAGGTGCAAAGCCAATGTACGTGTCAAGGGTTCCTGCCGAGCGTTGGATGGTGTAATCGGCCAGCCAGTTGTTGTTGTATTGTGGGGTGATGACGTCATGGAGTGCGTTGAACACGTTGAAGTTCACGTTGTAAGCCTCGCCGGTGAAAAGGGTCATCGGTCCTTGAGACACGAATTGCATGCCGACATTGGACCCCGAGCCGATGCTCCCGTTGGCGACCACATCGGTCAAGAGAATCGAAAGACGCAACTCGTCGTTGGCCATACGGTCAAATTCAACCAGTGGCATGGCACTCACGCTCCAAGCCTCGTTGGGGAAGCGTTCTGCTCTTGCATTGTTCATCAACACGATTTGGTGTTCACCCTGCCCCAGCGAGGTGGTGATTTGCAATCCTGACAGCGTCCACATCACGTGGCGGTGGAGGGGTTCTCCATCGGCTCCGAACACGGTTGTGATCATCCAGTGTGGGGAACTGGCGTTGTGCGAAACGAACACCTCTTGGTGGCTAACGGGTAAGGTTTGTTGGTAGGTTGTTTCCGGGGATTGGATGGTAATGCTTCGGGCGGTTTCGTTGGCAGCAAGCACGGCGATGGTGGACGCGTTGACCTGTCGAATGTTGATGGCCTCCCTGTCTGTCAGGTCCGCGCTGATGGTCCAGTGTTCGACGTTCTGGACGGATCGAATGGCTGTTGACTGGATGGCCAGCGTGTTGCGGAATCCGGTTCCATCGGGTGCATTTCCGGCCACTTCGAGACGGTCCTCGATTCGGTCGGCCAGCCCTGTCGCTGAGTTCCAGTTGGTGTTGTCTTCAAAATCCGACAGATAGGGATTCAAGAACACCCACACGCCACCCATGATGGTGATGACCATGGCGAGAAGCATGACCACGCCCAGCACCTCGCTCACGGCTCGTTCGTCATCGCGACGACGAGAAGCAAATGGGGCGGGGCCTCGGTCCACAAGGTTGACACAACCCCGTATCATTTAGCCATTGACCTCAACCAGCCGAAAAGGGGTCAGTTGGTCGTGTTGTTTTCCACCGTGACCGTCTCATCGAGTGCGCCGATGTAGTGCGAAAAATCCGGTCCGTTTTGAGCCGATATTCGCAGGTCGCCCGAGAACACCTCGTCGATGTAATACAGCACGGTCGATTCTGCGAGGTGCGGGGCGTTGTTTTTCTCGCTCAGGTGCGTAAGGGTGATGCTCCGGGTCGTTTCCGTGCACACCTCGGCCAAGAACCGTCCCGTCTGCTCGTTGGAAAGATGGCCGCCTCGTCCCGAGATGCGGTCTTTGAGCGAGTAAGGGTAAGGCCCGTACATCAGTTTGTTGTGATCGTAATTGGCCTCGATCGAGATGTGTTCACAGCCTCGCACGTGCGCCACCAATTCATCGGTCCACGAGCCTAAATCGGTGATGATGGCCGCACGTTCACCGCCGTGGCTGGCCACGAAGGCGACGTTGTCGGAGCCAGCGTGTGGGACTGGCACCGGAAGAATCGACAAATCGTCCCCGACACGAACCAAATCAAGCGCTTCGAAGAAGGTGGTCAACTCGGGGACCAAATCCAATTCAAGGGCAGTGCGCTCGTTGGCGAGAACGGGAATGCTCCACTTGGTTTGCACAACTTTGGCACCACCGCCGTGATCGCCATGATGATGCGTGATGAAGACGCAGTCGATGTCTTCTGGCGTTAATTGGAGGCGTGCCAGACGCTTGGCGAGTTGCGTGCCGCTGAAACCCTGGTCGATGAGCACCTTCGCATGGGGTGTTTCAAGCAGGGTCGAGTTTCCTCGACTGCCTGTTCCCAAATGCGTGATGGTCATGGTCATGCGAACATCATCCCTCGGTCGCGGGAAGGACTTGAAGCCACCGGGTGGGTGGCGACGAAGGCACAGATTCTACGGGTTAAACGGCGGTCGCAACGGGTAGTTGTATGAACAATGTTCCATCACCCTCATAAGCAATCTTGCGGGTTTGAAAGACGAGCGAGGCGGAGGCTTTGCACACGGTGATTCCATGCGAAGAAGTCAAACGACCATTCTGACCACCCTTGCCGTGATTGCCAGCCTTCTCTTTATGTCGCAATTTCCTGCCGTTTCCAACGTCGCAAACATCCATCCAGACAGCACGGATGGAACACCACCCCCCAACACCGACACCGACGGTGATTTGATTCCCGATGTTCACGAGACATTGTTTGAAGAATGGATGAACTGGACGGCTGTCGACGGCCGAGAAGTCGTTCTCCAAGGTCTCGACAAAAACAACGCCTCTGATGCTTCAACCGACCGCGACCGGGACGGGTTGAATGCCACTGAAGAATTCTGTTGGCCCTACCCTGCCAACTGCACAGCACCAGGGTTTCCTCGTGGTCTCACAGGTCAACTTGACGAAAACAACGACCGGATGTACCTTGACCCGCGCGTCTCCGACACCGATGGTGACGGCATGCCCGACGGATACGAGGCCTACATGTGTCATCGCATGGGTGGGTTTGACACGGTTTCGTTGAGGTACACCTGCCCTTCCTTTGACCCGCTGAACAGCAGCGATTTGACACTTGATGGGGACAATGACGGTTTTGATGTGGATCGTAACGGTATCCTCAGCGACGCAGAACGGTTTACTGCTCCAGAGGAATACGCCTACGGCACGCCCTCCAACTTCACAGCAGAACTTGACGGTCTGTGGTGTCATGCCACACTGCCTGAGGGTGCGGTGCTCAAGAATTGGCCCTACCTTCCCTCAGGCGCCAACGCCACCTTCCACAACCTGCTCCCCGCTTGCACGTCGCGGGCGGTGAATCCAGTTGGTGAGGACCTCTGGTTGGGGACAGACCCCCTGCTGGAGGATTCTGACCGCTACCTCTGGGATGGGTTCTCCATCCGCCCACTTTACCCGTCCTTTGGTGACGGTATTCCCGATGGTTGGGAAGTGCACTTCGGCCTTAATCCGTTGAATCGATCAAATGCGCTTGAGGACCCCGACGGTGATGGATGGGACACCAATCGAGACGGAGGCATCTCCAGCGATGTGTCTCGAACCCTCACGGCACTCAAGATCGGTGAAGCGCTTTCGACGCTTGAGGAGTATCTCGTCCACTTTGACGACGGCAACACGGTGTATCCTGGCCTCAAGTCGGCGCTTGTTGGCGATGAGGGTGGCTTTGCGACGATGCCGCTGGTCTACGATGCACCCGAGGACACCTTGGCCGTCATGCACCACGATGTCAAGACACTCGCCGAACATGACGGCGTTCTGTACGCCATGACAAAGTACGGCGTCAGCGTCTTGAACCTCGATGGATCCGCACAAAGTCATCATTCCATGCCGCAAGGGGTCGTTCTTCATGACGGGTTCCTCGCGCAGGCCGACGGCACACCCTACGGTGTCGTGATGGGTACCAGCATCGGTTTCGCCGTCGCCCCCTTGCTGGCCGATGGCGGATTGGCCTCCATTGGCTCGTGGTCGTGGAGCCTCTCCGATGCCGTTCACGCCGTGTCGCCACTGGGCGGGGAAGATGTCAACCTCCACGCCATCGGCTTGGGTCATGCAGGTGCTGGGCATATCGTTGAAATTGACGGGAGTGCCAGCATCGCTTCCACGTTCGACCTCGGCGCTGGGATTGTCGCCGGCTTGAGCGAGGCGAATGCCTCGGTCTCTTCGATTGAACACGGCTTGGCAGGTGGGACCACGTTCCATTTGTTCGTTGGAACCGACCGAGGTTTGTTCATTGTTGATACGGCTTCGGCAAGGGACGATGCTGCGGGTTCGTGGCGATTTTTCTACACCCCAGAGGACAATCCCAACCCGACGGATGTTGATGAACTTCGAAGTCTGCCGTTGGGATCAAACGACAACCCTGCGGACATTCGAGCCATGGTGTTGGACGGACCGTCTCCCTCAAACGCACAAGCCCTGTGGTTTGGAACGCCCTCTGGTCTCCACAAGCTGGACTTGAACGATGACTTCATCGAACACAGTGGGCTGTACGTTCACCCCGGTGTGGATGGTAAACTCTCCAAGGAGACGAACAACATCCGCGCCATCCATCCAACCGGAGACGAGGTGCTGGTTGGTTCAGAGTGGGGTCTTTGGGCGCTCGCAGGCGATTACACCGCAGTCTACGGCCTTCAGGACCAAACGCGATTGCCCGGAGAAATCGTCGCCATTGCAACCTCGACAAACGAGGGCAGCGTCTCGGTCTTCGGCGCAGCGTCGCCAGGACGCTATGCCAACTTGCAACTCATGGACCCGGGCGCCAACGATTCGGATGCTGATGGGATGCCTGACGGTTGGGAGGTGGTTCACGGACTGGACCCAACCGATCCGTGGGATGCGCTGTTCGACAACGACGCCGACGGCTTGGACTTGGACCAATCCGGCGACATGAACCTTGAGCGATTGTGGACCAACCTTGACGAGTACCGCTACGTCAAACTCACCCCTGAAGGCTACAACGCAACCGATCCACGCGTGGGAGACACCGACGGTGATGGCGTAGGAGACGGTTCTGAGTACTACGGCTTCTTCTACGAACAGAGCACGCTTTGGTGTTATTACACGGTGCAAATGGAGTACATCTGTGACAGTGCAAAGGGCGAAGCCGCCAACGCCACTTACCTCGCACTGGCCAACATTGACACCGCCACCGATCCTACGAACCCGGACACCGATGGCGATGGCATGCCAGACGGATGGGAGATTCAGCACCGCCGGTGGGTGGGTGACACCTTCACGGGTGGAAACAACTGGAGCCTCGACCCGCTCCGGGCCGACGACGCCGACTGGGATGCCGACGGCGACGGCCTTCCCAACCTCTGCGAATACCAATGGTCGGTGGTCCGAACCATGGGTCTGAACGGCGATTTGCTCGAAGACTACGGTGAGACGCCTGAAGCGGTTGAAGCTTGGGCAGTGGCCGACCCGAACCTCGTCGACTCCGATGGCGATACGCTACCCGATGGCTGGGAGTCGAAGGGTCTGTGCTCTTGGGACCCTTCACGCCTCGGCGTGAACCCCCTCAACGGTTCGGACGCCTTTGAGAATCCGGACGGTGACGGCTACGACGTCAACCGTGATGGTGTTCTCTCACAGGACGAGGCTTTCGTCAACTACTTGGAATACCACATCCGATCAGATCTATTCAACGGCAATCAAACGCTCGATGGTGTTCAACTGCCCGGGAATTTCACCACGAAGTTGTTCGATCACATCAGCGACCTCGGCGCTCCAGATGATACCTTCGCGGACCGAGCATCCGGCTCCGTGACGGCCGGTCTTTCCTCCTACAGTGTGGGCGCCGCCGACCCACTGAGCGCTGATACCGATGATGACGGCATGCCCGACGGGTGGGAAATTTGGTTTGCGAGATGGAATTTACTCGATGACGCATGGACGCTCAACCCGTTGGATTCCACAGATCGCTGGCAAGATGCTGACGATGACGGCATGACCAACTGGGAGGAGTACAACGTCATTTCACCCCTCTATTCTGAGACGGACGTGAACCGTTCATCGCCTCAGTGGTTCGTCACCACCATTGGCGTGGCCTACGCACTCCAGCAGTGGCCTGGCATCCCAACCACGGCCTCCTTCGGTGATTTCCTCACGGAAAACCAGACCAACCTTACGGGCCTGACAGCCGACCCGAACAACGTCGATACGGACGGCGACGGGATGCTGGATGGTGTTGAGTTGCTCTTTACGGCATGGAACGTCTCGGCGGCAACGTGGACACTGAACCCGCTCGTGGCCGGCGATGGAGACTTTGACGGCGATGAAGACGGACTGATCGACCGCCAAGAATTTGCTCTGGCAACCGAACAACCCGACAACGGCATCGACCATCCCAGCGACGCACCGCTGCTCCACGTCGACGGTGATTTCCAACAACCCACCGAGAAGGCACAACGTGTGTTCAACATCCTCATTTCGAAAGAAACGCGAGGCAAGCGTCTCTTGAACGACTTCAACGCTTGGCAGCAAGGCGAGCCGCCCAACGCCTTCATCGAAGTCGTGCTCGGCATGACCGACCCGACCATTCCCGACACTGATGGTGATGGCATGTACGACGGTTTCGAGTACTGGTTCACATCGTGGGATTTGGATGAAAACCGATGGTCCATCAACCCACTCATTGACGGGGACGTCAATTTGGACTCGGACCAGGACAGCTTTGACTGCAACGAGGACGGTGAAATCGATGCCAACGAGACGTTCAGCAACCTCCGTGAATGGGAGTCAAGAACGTGGGGTAAATTCCTCACCAGAAACACCGTACCGGCCAACTTGGGCATCATCGACTTCGGCGAGGATGCGATGGCGGCCTATCAGGAAGAACTCGGCTTTTCTGCGCTCCAAGCCCAGCAAGCACTCTATCAGGACTTCATCAAGAAGGGCGTTGAATCCGAGGAGCGGATGGAGAAGATCAACGAACTCGAAAGCGAGAACTTCAACCGAAGTTTACGCGGTGTTGCTGACCCGACCCACCCGGATTCAGACAGCGACGGCATTCCAGATGGATGGGAATACTGCTACGCCACCTACGGCATGGACGACGTGACAACCGAGAACCACTGGGCAGCCAACCCGCTGAACCCCTGGGACGTGAACTACGACGGCGACCATGACGGATGGTACGACCGAACGAGCTTCGACATTCCTGCTGCCCAAGGGGCATGGGAAGACCGCACCTTCACGCCCTCCGGTGTAGTCGTTCAGAACGGTGTGGGTAACCTCCCGTTCACGAATTTCATGGAGTACGACAACCAAACGCGCCCTGACCTCAACGACAGCGACGGCGACAGCATCACCTACATCACGACGGTGGAAAACGGAGCCGTCGTCTCCCACGTTCGGGATTACAACTACTCCGATGGTCGAGAGGTGTTCAAGTACGGTTCAAATCCCAGCGATAACGACACGGATGGCGACATGCTCCCCGACTGGTACGAATACAAACTGGCTTGGAACGAGAGCAACGACAACTTCTCTTCCTACCTTGATATCCGTGTGGTGTGGATCGATGTGGGGACGGGCGGGCCGTGCACCACCGACACCAACTCCTGCCTGCCACTCTCGCAAGACGGATCAGGCGGGACCTTGGCTCGACCGGACACCGAATTCACCTGGTTCACGCTCGACCCAGCCGATGCGACCGACGCCAACCTCGATCCCGATCAAGACGGAAATTGGGATTGTTCAGGTGCCGGATGCGTCTACGAATCCTACACCAACTTCCAGGAGTTCTACGCCATCACGAACAGCGATTACTCTTCGCCAAACGCTGTTCGTCTCAGCGGATTGACGTACGATGGTATGCCGGTCACGGAAGGCTGGCAATTCCGTGCAGCCATGCTTGGTCTCGGCCAGCCCAACGAGTTGGTTCTCAACTACCTCAAACTTGACAAGTTCGGCGGACCTGACAACCAATACGGCTACATCGTGGACGATAAGGACACGAACTTCCTCATCGTCGACCCGTCCGATGACGTGGTGTTGATGGCTGGCAACCGCACCGATGCGTGGGAAATTTACTACCAAGGATCCCCCAACACGCCTCCTGTTCGCAACGTGGGTGAACACGAATATGGCTGGTACCTGCTTGACTTTGATGATGACCATCTCGCCGAGGGAAGTAGCCCGCTCAATTGGGACACCGACGGGGATTGGATGAACGATTGGTTTGAGGTTCGGGATGACGAAGAAGACGGCGTGCGAGGCGATTCCTCCCCGATTCGATACGACTCGCGACAAACGAGCTGAACCACGGTTGGCTGACCTTGAACCGCATGGTTCAAATGATGCATGAAGCGTGTTGGAAAACATGCAAGGTGGCGAACAGCAACACTTCCGTTCTCGAGCCGTGTTCTTCCTGCTCGTATCCGTGATGGTCTTCACGCCGCTCAGCCCCATGGCTGGACTGTTTTCTTCCGAGGCCGAAGCGGCAGCCGGAACGCGCCACGTGTACGAATTCAGCGACGGTTCCGTTGAGCACATCGCGTTGTTCCAAGGAGCCAACCCCGACATGGGTGCCTCGGTCTCGCTTCCACGAGGTGCGCTGGTGACCGATGTGAGCATGACCCTCTCGGGTGCCTCCGCAACAGGGTGGTCGCAAGTGGTCGCCGATGATCGTGTGCATTGGATTCGAGGCGCAGAGAGCAACGTCGATGACCGGAGCGGTGATCTCACGTTGGCCATGGACAACATTAGCCGGAATTTCCTGCCCCACGGCAACGATGCGTACGTTGACGCCAATTCTGACGCTTGGCTTGACAACGGGTCGAATGCGCTGCGCCAACCCCACACCTCCAACGCCACCGAGACGCTTTATTCTCAACAATTGACGAAGACGTCCTCGAGTTTTATGGCTCAAAGCCAAGGTGCCATTCTCAAACACCACGACTGGTTGTTTTTGTCGACCTGGTCGTCGTCGTCCTTTCACAATGTTGTTGAGCGCCTCTACCCCAACAACGCCACACGTGAATCTGTGATCACGCTGGACAAAGCCTCCTGCACCCTGCCACAAAAGCACTCCTCGTCGTATTACGGCTACTACGGTTTCCGAGACTGGGCGGTCACGGATGACGAGCGGCTCTTCGGCATTCTCTCCGGTTACCGCTACACCTACGGGTCCACGGCACCGGTCAACTACCACCGCGTGCTTGAAATGGACATTTCCCGAGACGACACATGGACCTGCTTGGATTCCTATGACATCTCTCCGTCGGTGGGTGAGTACACCGGTATTGCATACGACCGAGAAAAGGGCAAGGTATGGGTGGCGCACAACGCCATGAACCGCCTGTATTCGTATGAATTCGCTGGTGACGGAACGGGCACCTACACCCGCAGCCAAGATTACTACAGTTACACCTCAGCCACAGGCTCGAGTTGGGAGTGCGGAGGCACCTACGGTAGTGGCGCGAAACAAATGCTCCGCGGACTCGAAGTCAACGGTTCGACCTTCTACATGCGATGTCAAGAAGAATCGCCGTACAACGACCGTGACCAACTCGAAGCATGGTCGGTCTCAGGGAGTTCAACTGCCCTGATTCCGGAATCGACCACCCGCCAAATTTCTCGTCTTGGCTACGGCCTCCAATTCGACGGTGAGCGATTTGTCACCGTGGATTGTGGATATTCGACATGGTCGGGTGCCACCCTCTACTACCGTGAATTTGGAACGGGTTGGACCTACGAAACCACCCCCGCGCCCGGTACGACGACCTGGTACGGCGAAGTCGTTCAAACCGGTGACGATGTTCTTTCTGCCAACGTCGAGACCTATTGGTCGGCGGCTTCCATCGGCGACCGCGTGGACTATTGGATTTCAGCCGACAACGGAACGCACTGGGAAGAGGTCGAATCCGAAGCCACCATTCACTTCGATCACCCCGGAAACGAACTCGTTTGGAAAGCCCAACTCATCGGCTCCACTGCTGTCTCATGGTGGGTGGACATCGAGTACGCCACCGATTACGAGGCCACAGGCGACTGGACCTCGCCTCATTTCAACACCGGCACCAAGGTCGGCAAGGTCCGACCCTCGTGGACAGCGGATGTTCCATCAGGGACCACCCTAGACGTCGTGGTTTCCAACGACAACGGTAGCACGTGGCTGGACGCCTTCAACAACCAGGAGACAAGTTTCTCGACCGAAGCAGCTGGAAACACGCTCCGATATGCTGTGTTCTTCTCAAGTTCAAACAGCGATGTTACACCGTCCATCGACCAATTTGTGTTGGAATACGAGGAAGGTTACCCCGACCGCCCCATGCTCGACGTGGGCGGTGATGGAACGTACGACTGGGAGTCCGATATCTTCCTCAATGAATCCTCCGTGGTGGCAAGTGACGACTCGCCTGTTGGTGAAATTGTCAAGAAAGCGCCCACGTTGGTTGATGCGTTCAACGACCACATCCCCGAAAACGGCGACGGCATGGTGACCATTCCCATTGCCGTGAAGGCCGCCAGTTCAGGGCGAGTCAAGATTTCCAACATTGACATCACGTACGCCATGCAAACCCGTGCCGTTGATGCCTCGTTTGAAGGTGGTCTGGCGGCCCCTGATGGCTTGTTCCGTAATTTCATCACACGGGTCGCTCCAGGCGATGACGTCGACCATGTCACCAAAGCGGTCGTCTCCATTGAACACGCCTACGGTGACAACCCGACCTTCACGTGGTTGAGAGGTGATGCATGCACGGTGAATTCCGACGCTGGCGGAATCGTTGTGTTTGATGCTGCGAACTGCACCTCAACCGTGGATGCGAACGGCGTGGTTTCGATTTGGATGCCGACCAAAGTGAACTGGTCATGGGACGATGAGAGCAGCACGGAAGCCGTCATCAGCGTTGAGGATGACCTCGGTGTGGCGGTGAGCCAATGGACCACTTCGGACATGGAGTTGGTCGTTGAAAACGACATCCAACTCGACGGGCTACGTGTCTGGGAGGAAACCGGTCGGCAGCTCTACCCGATGGATTGGGTGCGAGGTGGGTTCAACCTCAGCTTCAGTGGCTCAATGCACTTCCAGGATTCTCAACTCATGCCGCCGGCGGGGAGCTTTTCCATCCGGGTGATCGGTCAGAACGTGACGTTTGACGGGGACCCTCTGGGCGAACCACTGGTGCTCTATGAAGAGGTGAATCCGGCGTTTGGGGCCTACAACATGACGTTCATGTCGCCCATTGAATCGGCGCCCGGTGGGATGATTTTCTACGTCCAAGCGGTGGACCTTGAGAACGGCTCGACCTTTACCAATCCCAACTACAACTCCATTCGCCTGATTTTGGATGGCAATTCACCGTTGGTGTTGAGCGCAACGCCGATGGACGGGGAGGAACGCCATGCAGGTGCTCCTGGTGCCGGACAATCGGTCTCCATCGTCGTTCAGGATTCCGTTGATCCACCTCGGCAGTTGAACCTTCACTACTGGGTTGGATGCAAGGCCAGCGAGGCCATTGGATGCACAGACTACAACTTTGACGGCTTGCCAAACGAGGACGAATACGAGGTGAAGACGCTATCATCCCCAGAAACCCGAGCGGGCGGCCTCAATATTTTCGAAGGTCTGATCGATGATTCCATGCTCCTTCACAAACAGCGTGTCTCGTTCTACGTCTCCGGTGAAGACGAGCAAGACAACGAGATTGCCATGGGTCGCGGTCCCGTCTGTCCTGCCTCCAGCATCACCTGCGGTTATCGCCCAGGCGAGGTTCTCCCCGATTGGGATGCTGACCTGGTGACCTACTTCATTCGTCAGGAATTTGAGCCGGAGGTCGACCTCGGAAACTCTTCCATTTTGGGACACGACGACTACGAGCCACTTCATCCAGGTGTCCCCTACACGGCCCAAATCAAACTCAGTGACATCAACGGGTGGCAAGACATTCAGTACGTCCAAGTTGCCCTCGGTGGCGATTTTGACGATGAAGAGTCGTCCATGTTCATCTCCCTCGCAGAAGGCGCTGACGGTCATCCAGTAGCCGTGATGACCGCAGGGTCTGACAACATCGCTGTGTCCAACCTTTACTCGACGGTCAATTTGGAGGAAGGAAACGAGTCGGTGATTATCATTCAAGCCCGATTCCAACTCACGTGGATGTTCCCCGAAGCCTACGATACCAACGGAGAGTCGCACTTCCTCCCTCGTGTGAGGGTGACGGACATGCCCTGCAATGACAACGAAGTCACGCCGTGTTTCGAAATTGAAGAGGGCCTCGGTGACGATTGGTGGAGCCTTGACAACGACTTCCGGTTTGATACCCAACCCGGAAAGATTCGTGCCATTGAACTCCGCAACAGCGAGAACCACTACAACGAAGAAAATTTCGAGACCATCATCGGTGCGGGTCAAGCCCTGCGAGTTTCCGGTCGGGTCCTGTTTTCTGAAGACGAAACGCCCGCTCCAGCTGGTGCCTTTGACGTGGTCTTTGGCGACTTCGAGAACAACTGGCGCACGTCGACAAGGGACGACGGTGAATTCAGCCTCGACCTTTTGGTCCCTGCCGTTCGTTCTGGTCGCCTCGATTTGCGGCTCAGCATGGACGACATGCCGGGTCTTGCACTTGACGAGACGGCCTTTTCCCCGCGCGTCCGCTTGGCCGTTGACAGCGCCCGCCCCACCATCGACAGCATCACCTTGAACGGTGTTCCTGAAGGCTCTCCATTGTCCATTGGCGATGCCAGCAACCTCGAAGTGATCCTCATCACGAACGACGAAAACGGCTTTGATACAACAGAAGCGGCTGTGCTGCACTACCGTGTGAAGGCCGGCGAAGCAGAGATTTCCCGGGGCAGTGTACTGCTGCCTGACATCACGCCGTTCGGTCAGCAATACTTCTGGAGCGGAGCCCTTGATCTCACAGACTCCGGAGCGACCACGCTGCTACCTTCCTACACCGTCGATGTCTGGGTTTCCGGATCCGACGAAGCAGGGAACCCTTACGACACCGTGACGAATGCGATGAGCGACCCCTTCGCCTCATGGCCGATGGCGCTCGTTGGTCCACGCGTGGACCTGCAGCACGAAGCGACGTCACTCCAGTGGGACACGCCAAGTCCCTACGAGGGTGAAACTGCCAAGATGATGGTCAAGGTTGACAACTTGGGCGGAAGCGGACAAGTGGCCTTTGCGCTTCAAGAACTCGTTGACGGAGGTTTCTGGGCTACCGTCTCCACCGTTGAACTTGACGCCTCTCCCGGTGATCAAATCATGACCTCCCTCCCCGTCGTCGCCAACGACCCAGCTGGTTCCAGCATAGATTACCGTGTCGTGGTCCTCGTCGACGGTGTTGAGATGGACCGGCACAGCGTGGATTCGTTGCTCATCAAGGCAGAAACCGTACGTGACGGCGCGGCGTTGTCCCAGCAACTTTCCACCGATGTGTTCAGCGTTACCCTGTTCATCATTGCATTGGCGTCTGTGTCATTTGGCCTCTACGCCATGGTGCTGCGCCGGCGCATGCTCGCCCCAGAAACCGAAGAGGAGCTGGCCGACCAGACCGATGTGGTTGCAGAGGAGATGAAGGTTGGAAAGGCCGTGCCCACCCTTGCCGCCGTTCCACCTGCACCTGGCAACCCCGTTCCACCTGCTCCAAGCAATGCGGTTCCTCCGGCACCCGTCGCTGGACCGGACCGTTCCCGACCTGCTCCCGTTCCCCCAACGGGACTCCCCGATGGTTGGACACAGGAGCAGTGGAACTCGTACGGATGGCAGTACATCGATGCGCTTTCTAAACAGTGAGGGACGACCTTGGAAGATGATTCGGTCGACGGGCTCGTTACGCTCACCGAGCGAACGGTCAATTTGGTCAACCAGCTCAACATGCCACTCGTAGAGGTATCATTGGTCCTGCAGAAACATCTCAATCAACTGATGACGACGTTGAACCAACATCTTGAACGCACAGGTGAGGCCGTGAGTGAACGTGTTCATGCCCCCTGGCCCATCGATGCTGTTTCTCCCAGCTCAAACGCGTCCTTTGATCTTGAGAAGGTGATGAACATCGTTGACCATCAGCGCATGGACATCCTTGATACGCTCATTCGGGTGACGTTGGTTGAAATCAACGCGTCCGTCATTGACGCCATTCTTGCCTTGCGTCAGTGGGAACATCTTGCACGGACTCAACTCGCCTCTGCTACAGGGCCCGGACAGCTCTTCTCCCCAATTGACATTCCCGATGACTGGTAGGCAGATGTTCAAAAGTGAAGGTTCAGGTGTAAAGGTCATGGCAAAGCGAAACTTGGCGGTTATGTTGGTTGTCTTTGTGATGAGCAGCTCCATGGTTGGTTGCTTTGGAAGTGACGGGCTGGACATTCTTCCCGAGAAGAAGGGTGTCCCCGGCGGCCTCACCCTCGCATGTTTGCGAAGCAGCATGTACACCTCAATGGTCATTGAGATCGACCACGAACCTGGCTATCGCCCGTTTTCCAGCAGCGTTGATCTCCTGATTGAACGGCTCGAGAGCGTCTGTGACAAGCCTTCTGGCATTTCCGTTGAATACGATGAGGTGGACTTCGGGCATGAGGGCACGTGGTCGGCACAGGATGTTCGAGACAAGGGCTGGGAGCAGAAGGACACGTCTCCACGAGACGGGACGACCCTGTACTGGCAAATTCTCTTCCCCGCAGGTACCTACGATTCGGATTCCGTCCTCGGCGTCGCCGTCGACGCTTCGACTGTCGCTCTGTTCAGTGATTCCATCGATGAGGCCGACGGGCCGTTTGGACGGCCTTCAGTCGAGGACGTGGAGAACAGTGTGCTGGTGCATGAAGTGGGCCATCTTCTCGGGCTTGTGAACTTGGTGTATGAATCACCGGTTGACCACGAAGACCCTGACCACCCCGGTCACTCAAGCAACGACGACTCCGTGATGTATTGGGCGATTGAGTCGGCTGATGTTGGGAATTTTATTTTCGGTAGTCTCCCAAGCGATTTTGATGACGACGACCGTGCAGACCTGGCCGGGCTCGCCGACGGCTCCATACCAATTCGAGATCAACTCTGGTCTTGAGGCGACCCCATGGCTGCGACGGCGTCCCTCCAAGCGTCAAAGATTGACCAAAAATAGAGTCCGAACCACAAGATGATGGTGAGTGCCAGCGGGATTTGGAGGAACCCCCATTCGACTCCCCGTCGATGTTGGCGGTTGAAGTGTTGTCCAAGAAAGAAGAAGGGCACGGCAGCCAGAGCAGCGGCAATCAACGGGCGAAGTGCCCCCCATGTACCCACGCCGAAGGTGATTTCACGCCAAATTTCTTTGACGATTCGAACGAGAAAAAAGCCCTCTTTGGGTGCAGAGGATTCCGGGGCCAATTGGACCACGAGTTCCTCTTCCATGGAGGCGGGTCGCGTTTCATGTTTGTGAAGATGACGCCGATGAAGCTGTCGGATGAATCAAAAACCCACCTTCCCATCATCGGTCATGGAGCCCGTTCCCACCGTTTTGGTCACCGGGTTCGAACCCTTTGGCGGGAACGACACCAACATCAGCCAACGTGTTGTCAATCGTCTTCAGGATTCACACCAACTGGTCAACCCTTGGACAGCGCATTCGTTTCCCGTTCATGTTGAAACCGATGTGTTAACCGTGGACGCTGAAGGCGCCCAGCGCACCGCTGCGCGGATCAGCAGCGGGGAAGGGTGGGATGCCATTCTCCATGTTGGTCTGTGCGAATCATGCGATGTTCCACGCTTGGAGCGCTTGGCACAGGATCGTCTTCACATGCGAATTCCAGATAACAAAGGTCGTCAAATCAACGACGGTCAGTTGGACGGCAAAGGTCATCGCGGTTGTTGGTTGGACCTTACGCTGTGGCAGCCCGATGACTTTCCCGTCCCGTTCACGCTTTCCACCGATGCCGGAGCGTACCTTTGCAACGAGACCTACCACGCCACGATGAGAGCGGTGTGTGAACGACCTTCCACGGACCCTGTGCCCTCACCCGTGTTGTTTCTTCATCTCCCTGGCGAAACGAAACTCTCGGTCGAACAAGGTGTGGCAATGGTTGAATCCTGCTTAGCGTACATGCTGCGCCCCTACCCCATGGCTCCACACCACGTGGTCGCTGCTGCACTTTCGTCCTATGGGGGCGAGGTCCTCGTCGGCCAACGCAGCGCAGGAGAAGCCGACGGCCTCCTTTGGGAGTTTCCCGGTGGGAAATGTGAACGAAATGAATCGTGGTCAATGGCTCTGGAACGTGAGGTTCGCGAGGAACTCTCCTTGGATGTCCGAGCGGGCCACCCGCTTGGTTCGTGGTACCGGCAACGCGGTGACGAGGCTTTTGTCATCCACCTCATACATTCCTCGGTGAATCATGTTCCACCTGATCTCGCTCTGCATGTCCACCAGGCCGTTCGGTGGTTGAGCCCGAACAAGGTCCCTGAACTTGAATGGGCCGGCAGGGATGGCGAAATGATCGCCTTCCTGGCTGAAGTGTTCAAACCCACGTCGTAGACTCGCCGTCTTCGCTCATGGAATGATCGTCGTTGATGTGTCGAGGGACCTGCGTACGTCCTGCATGCCATGTGGCTGCCTGGAGCCAATCCTCGAGTCCCTCCCCGGTGATGGTGATGGAAAACGCGCCGCCCAAGGGGTCATCTCCGGGAATTGGAAAAGCGATTTTTCCGGCCACTGCCGCCTGCCGAGCAACACGGAAGGTGGTGGTGTTTCCATCCATGTTCATCGACATCGCATCGAGAGCCGTGTCGAGAATGCGTTGTTCGTGGAGTTGTTGAAGAAAGGTGGCCAGCGAAACCTCATCAAATTCCCATTCGGCGTTCACGGGATGCCCCAAGGAAGGTTCGGGTTCGAGGTCAGGCCTTGACGTCTCTGGAAAGAGCCGTTGAAGTGCTTCGAGCACCTTGGTTGGTGAGTCAACCCCCGTCAGGGTCGTGGTGATTCGGGTCGTGAACCCCTCGCCTACGCCTGTGAGCCGCAGCCGTGAACCATCCATGGTCGAGGGAGGGGGTTGACCTCAAAGAACATACCGAGGATGAATGCAGCAGACGAAGAGGTGAAAACGGACTCCAACCACCACGATGTATGGATGCGGCTGAGGGTCCTGAATTGGCGACCGTCATTCCCGTTTACAATGAAGTTGAACACATCGAAGCCTGCTTGCTGTCGCTTCTCGAGCAAACGATTGAACCTGCCCGCCACATGATTGTGGTGCTGGATGGCGGTTCCACCGACGGCACCCAACGGGTGGTGAATGGCATCATGGAGGAGCATCAAGGTGATGATTACCCCCAGCTCTCGTTCATGGAAAACCCAAATCGAACCGTCGCCCACGCTCGAAACCTGGCCCTTTCCACCTTGCCGGATAGCGTTGAGTTCCTGGTTGAACTGATCGGTCATGCCACGGTTCCGCCAGATCACCTCGAATCCCGTCTCCAAGCGTGGGCGGCGTGTCAGGATGAAGTCGGAGACCGCCTCTCTGGCCTGGGCGTCAGGGTCCTGCCTGCAAACCAAGCGACGTCTCGAACAGCACGTTGGATCGACGGGGCCTTGGCATCGCCCATCGGTCGCAGCGGTGGGCAGTTCAGCCAATTCAGTGGGCGAGAACCGACGAAGGTACCGGCCTTTGTCATGCACAGCCGCACATCGCTCAACGCCGTTGGAGGGTGGGATGAATCCTTCATCACCAGCCAGGACAGTGAACTTTCCATGCGTCTGCTGAAATCTGGATACGTGCTTTACAGGGATGGCGCCACCACGGTTCACATGCACAAGCGCTCAACCCTTGCCAACTGGTGGAAAATGGGCCACAGGTACGGTTTTTGGAGAACAAAAGTACTTCTCAAGCACCCTCGCCGTGCAACCTGGCAGGAATTTCTCCCGTTGGTCGGTCTCTTGCTGACCATGGCGTTGGGGGTAGCAGGCGAACCCCTCTGGTGGGTCCTTGTTGCATGTTATGGGGTCGCTCTCGGATTCGCAGGTGTTCACCGGGCGATGCGTGGCGATGGTTGGTCGGCCTTGGTTGGCGTACCCCTGTGTTTGCTGATGCTTCACACCAGTTTTACGCTGGGTATGGGCGATGGACTGGTTCGTCGGGGGCGGCTGCCCAGCGACCGTTCATAGATACATTCAGCCAATAGATACATCAGTGAATCGCCAGACCAAGGGACTGAGCACCATGGCCAAATCACGTGGGGTCACGAATCGCAGCCTCAGCGTGCTGCCGCTTCTCGTGATGGGGGCTTCTCATCTGTCGCTTCCCCCGCTGCAGACCATGTTTGAACTCGAACCTAGGCTGATGTACGCATGGTACCTGGTCGCCGTTCTCATCGGCGTGGTGGTGTATCGTCGCTCAGGTGTGGTGAAGGATCACGAATACAACCGAGCCAAAGCCATGCGGAAAATCAAACACGTCTACGAGGCGGAAGAGCGAGGTGTTTGGGCTACGGATGCACACCTTGATGGAGCGATGGACCCGTTGAACAAACACGGGCTTACTCGTTCGGTCGGAGAGATTTCAGGGGAAGGTCCGGAAATGGAATTGGGCGACGAGGCCAAAGTCGAAGTCCAAATGCTCAGCGAAGCTGACCACATCGTCAAAGCCAACGCCCGAGTTACAGGAAGTGCCACGTTGGACGACGAAACCGTTGTTGGTACCATGGGTGCCAGCAGGAAAATCAGCCCCATGGATCGATTTTTGGACGGTCTCTTTGGTCTGTTTGGCGTCGACAGCAAGGCCGAACGAGAGGCTCAGCGTCAAGCAAGGTTGCGGCAAGCCGCTGCGGTATCACCGGTTACAGCACAACGCCCCGTGGCTCCGCTTCGCCTCGATAAAGGCCAGGATGACTCGGAGGTCAACATGACCTCGATGAGCGACTCAGGGGGGGTTGAAACCGTGATGACGACCTCAGGACAGGTTCGGGACGGTGCTGATCCAACACCGGTTGGAAAAGTCGTTCCGGTTGTTTCCGAGTCGTTGGAAAGCATGGCCATGATGGGTCAAAGTCCGTCGTCGTCCAGTCCCGTGGCCACCACGGGCCCGACGTGTCGGGGTTGCAGTGCACCCGTGAGCCCCAGTGAGCGATTCTGCCCCCATTGTGGCTTGGACCTTTGAAGGGGAGGCGTGAGGTTCAAAACAGGTCTCCCGTCGTCTCCAACGAGGACGGCGCCATGAGTGAGAAGCGGGACTACTACGACGTCCTTGGCGTTGAGAAGTCGGCTTCTGCAAGCGACCTCAAGAACGCCTTCCGTCGTCTCGCTCGCAAATACCACCCCGACCGGAGCACCGAGGAGGATGCGGAGGACCGATTCAAAGAGATCCAAGAAGCCTATGCGGTGCTCTCGGACGATCAAAAGCGGGCTCAGTACGACCGGTTTGGGCACAGTGGACCTCAAGGTTCGCCCTTCAGTGGTTTTGGTGGCGGTGGATTCAACATCAATCTCGAGGACATCCTTGGAGGAGATTTCTTTTCCTCGTTTTTTGGCGGTGGCTCTCGTCGACGCTCCACACGTCGAGGTTCGGACATTCTCATTCGACATTCCATCTCCCTCCGAGATGTGTACCTCGGTTCGGAGCAAGAGGTCGTTCTCGACCTGCCCGAACCGTGCAGCACGTGCGATGGAACCGGTGCCGAGGGAGGCGAGTTGTCCCCCTGTAACACCTGCGCTGGACGAGGGCAAGTTCGCGTCCGACAACAAGTTGGTCCGTTCATCCAAGAAGCAGTGCAGCCCTGCCAGGATTGCGGTGGGCGTGGGAACGTAGCAGACCATCCCTGCGGCGATTGTTCCGGGCGGGGTCAAGAACTCAAATCGAACACGCTCCGATTCAGCGTTCCCGAAGGCGCTGAGGATGGCACTCGAATGCGCATGCGTGGGAAAGGTGAACCTGCCCCGCAGGGCGTGGGAGAACCCGGGGATTTATTCATTGAACTCGACATTGAACAGCATCAATGGTTCGAACGCTCTGGTTCTGACCTCATCATGTCGCTCCCGCTTGGTTATGCCGATTTGGTCTTGGGGACGACGGTGGAGTTGGAACATCTTGACGGGAAACCGCTGGTGATCAAGGTGCCAGCCTATTCCAACTCGGGCGAGACCATTGAATTGCGAAAGCGCGGTCTTCCTCGACAGCGGGGCGGTGGGCGAGGTGATGTGGTGGTGCTCCTGAAACTCCACATGCCAAAGAAAGTCCCGAAAGCCACTCGGAAAGGGTTGGAGACCATGCGGGCTGACCTTGCTCCTGGCGATGTCGAGGCCAGCATTCTCGACGATGCGGACGAGCGACGTCGTGGTTGAGCGTCTGGTCATCGCTCAAGCGTTTCCGGAACACGAGCAGCGAACGGCTGACCGTCCATCCGTCCGTTGAGTTCTACGTCGACGTGTTGAGCGGGACCGGCCAATTCAACGATGAGGTAGGTTCGATGGCCGGGACCCATGGTGTCAAGGAACACTTCCTCCCCTTGGAAAAGGAAACGCGGTTCCACATGCACGACCTCAAAGCCCTGCCCTTCTGGGGCATCAAACCGGAGGGCAGCAAGATCCCATGTGCCGTTCAGAACATGAACACCGACCACGACCGGCCAAGCCTTTTCTTTGGTAGCTAAACGCTCATCTACACTCCAAATGGCGAGGGCCACGTCCTCGGTTCGATGCTCCAATCGCTTGGGCCCCCAAGCCTCGAGTCCCTCGTTCCAATCGAGTTCGGCGACGGCACGCAGGGCTTTGCTCATGTCAATTCGCGCCTGTTTTGGACTGCTTTCACCGCTGTCCAACCTCGAGATGTACCACGAAAGCCTCTCCTTTTTCTCGGCCACCGAAGCCGCAAAGGCTTGAGAACGTTTGACGTGGATGAAGAGATAAACGGCAGGCAACAAGAACAGGAGGCCCATGAACCACCGTGCGACACCGCCCCAGAACACCGCGTCCTCGCTGGGTGGGAACCAGGGCTCGTCGCCTTCATCGATGAGGGTGTAGGCGGGCCGCAGTGTGTAGCTTCTCGAGGCCACATCCTCTCCCCAGAGGTGAGGGGTCGCCTCAGAGGCGTTTTGGAATCGAAGTTGGAGGTAATGCGTACCTCTTCCGACCTGCAGTCCGATTCGAAGCTGTTCGCCCACTGGACGGGTGATGTCCGTCGCCAACACTTCACCCGTGTTCTGGTCGATGTCCCACAGTTGGATCTCAAGGTCAGCGACATCACCCTCAACCACGAACTGAACGAAGTGAATGGATTCGCTCCAGCCGTCCACCACCAATCGATACGTGTCTGTGGTGTCGTGGACGGCCAGGGTGAGTTCTCCTGAGGTGGGTTCGGTTAGGTTGATGACCGGCCAAGTCGCATTGTTGGTTGCGTTGTCCGTGGGCCGGTAGGACGGGGCCTCAAGACCGTCGAGGTCTGCATACGACCGGGTGGAGGCTTCGAGCATGAACGCTGTTGCACCGGTCACCTTCATTCGCCCGGCACTCACGTCCGGATAGGGGTACACCTTCATCGGTTCGCCCGGTTGAAGGGTGTGGGGCGAACCTGCCACCCATGCGCCGTTCAGCAGTTGGTCGACCGAGAACACCACAGGGTGGTGCACCGCCTCAACACTGAGTTCCTGGGTTTCGTCCCATGCGAACGGGGCGGTGATGTTGCCGTGGCCGATGATTTCAGTGCCTGATGTGAGGTTGCTCTCCATCAAGGAATGGACCGGTTCATGGTGGTGCAACACGACATGCGCCGCCCAAAAGGCAACGGGGGCTTGGGTCGCTATACGAGCAATGAATCGCCCGTCAGTGGGGGCTACCCAGTGTGCTCCCAGCGGCGTTGAAGCCGACCACACCGTCGACGCTCCAGCGTTCAAATCTGTGTCGGTGAGGGTTTCGCTCGTCTCGGTTTGGTGAAACATTTCGACGGACACGGCTTCGGTGGTTGCGAGCCACTGCCATTCGAGAGTATCGCCCGATGAGGCGTTGAAGGCCACATGGTGGTAGGCGTTGGCCTCCACCACACCGCTGGTGGTGGCCTGGTTCAACTCTGGAACGGAGAATAAATGGTGGTCAGTGGCCGTCAAACAGGCGTTGGCGGAGGTGCATACAGCGGGTGTGACGTGGTCTGTGGCCGCACCGGGTGCAGGTCGCTGCGTGTTCATGGTGGTCCCGATTTGGTTGAACAGCAGCAGTTCTACCGCCTCGGATCCTTCGGCGGACAAGGTCAACGTCAGGGTGTCGGTTTGGTTCGCTTGAACGCTCAGCATGGTGGTCCCGTGGGCTTCAACGGCGAGGTTATCGTCGTGTTCGCCCACCTCCAGTTGGCAGGATGAACAGGTCCAAGAGAGGATTGCCACGCTTTCGGATGACACGGTGAACTGCACGTCCCGTGCTTCGCCTGCATTGAGGTCAATGACGGAGCGCCCTCCATCAAGCTGCAACGGTTGATCGGTCTGGGCCTCGACGGGCATGGCGAGGAGAAGGAAAAGAAGGACGAGCGAGATCGCCAGGCACTCACTCCTTCTCCATCCCATGAGACTGCGTGAGGGGGCGTCTTTCAAAACCCTCCCCCCGGTTTGGGTTCAAACTCTTCAAGAAGATACGGCCGCAGGGCTCGACATGGCCGATGCCCTTGGTCGAACCGTTCTCCACCGCGACCGCTACGGTCGTATGTGGGGATTGGGTGACCGAAAATCGCCAAGTGCCAAGACACCAGCACTTGTGTTGATGGCGGATGACCCTGCTCTTCCCGTGGACTACGCTCCCTTCTCCTCAGCGTCATCAACCTCCCTTCCTTCGGTTTTGAGCATCAGATCAAGAGGTTCGTTCTGCCCACCTGAATTCAAGGAGAACGGACCAACCTACTCGGTGAACGTCGGGCATGTCCTTCCTCCATCACTTGAAGATGCCAACGCAGGTGAGGCCCAAGGGACCTCCTCGCTGCTTCCAGTTTCATGGCAACGCATGAACCACGACGACTCGCTCACGGACCCTTCGCTGTCCCCCGAAATCGTGGTGCTGACGGACGCCGTTCAATTGGCCAGCCAACCCGGTAAACTCCCCACGGCGGTGATGACCCTTAAGCATCGATTTCCCGGCGCCCTGTTGTGGACGCCCGGTCTTGGCGGGCCGGACAACCTCAGCGTTCTGGTGTCCATGGGTGTGGATTTGTTCGACCTTGCTCGGTGCAGAGAGGCGTCGGCGAACGGCGTTGTCTTGACGGCGTGGGGGCCGCGGCTTCCACTGGACCACGAAGCAACCAGCGTGGAGGCTCAGGCCTATCACATGGTCAAGACGCTGGACGAGGTTCGAGCCGCCGTCATGACAGGTTCTCTTCGGACGCTGGCCGTCCAGCAAAGTCAGTCAAGTCCTCGTCTCGTCGAGCATCTTCGGCGGCATCAGGACTTGGTTGCTGGGAACGAGGGTGTGTTGGCATCACATATGCCGGCCACGACCGAGTTTGCTTGTTTTTCATCCAACGCACTCACCGATCCGCTGGTGGCCGATTGGGAACGGTTCATGGCCGAAGACTACGAAGCACCGGCACCCGTTCGCAACGTGATGATTCTCCTGCCATGCTCGGCAAGAAAACCCTACAGGCTTTCAAAATCGCACGGTCAATTTCTGCGTGCCATCGGCTCAACGGGTTGTCATGAAGTGATGATGACCTCGCCTCTTGGCCTTGTTCCCAGGGACCTTGAGGACGTTTGGCCTGCTGCTAACTATGACGTGCCGGTCACCGGAGATTGGTCGTCGGATGAACTTGGCCGAGTCCGTCGAATGCTCACGGCGTTGGTCCAGCGGGTCGGATACAGGGAAATCATCAATCACACGGACATGGATCTGTCGTTCCTCGCCGTTGATGTTGTCAACACCCGTCAGGGACAAGGGTCAACGAATTTTGATGCCTTGGCTCGTTTAACCGCTGCAGTCAAGGACGCCCGAGAGCGGTACGACTTGAAGAATCAAAAGAACAACCTTCGACTCAAAGAACATTTCAGGAGCATCGCCCGCAAGGTAACCGGGACCGACGCATGGTGCGAGGCGTTGGTTGTCCGAGGTAAACTCCCCCGCTGGCGACTTGAACTCGACGGGACTCAAATGGCCGTCTGGTCCATCGACAGGAACGGGTTTTCGTTCTCAAGGGCAGCCATCGATCTCCTTCACCACCACCAAGCCCTCAAGGCGGTGGTGTTGCGTGAGGATGTGGTTTGGAAGGGTGACGTGTTCGCCCAGTTGGTCGAGAAAGCAGATCCGACCATCCGAATGGGCGATGACCTTCGAGTCCTCCAGGGTGGGAAATGCATCGGTCTGGCTCGTGCTGTTGCTGCCGGTTGGGAGTGGGCAGGTACACCGGGGACCCTTGCGAAATCTCACCAGCGAAAGAAGAAATCATGAGCCTGCAGCACGCTGTAGTGTGGCGGAGTGATTAAGAAGGGGAGATAAGTCGGAAGGCCGCTTGGTGGTGTGATATGGCACGAATGTACAAGTCCCGAAAAGGCCAGAGCGGCTCAACCCGTCCTCACGTTTCCGAGGCCCCCGAGTGGTCCAACACTGACAAGGATGCGGTTCAGTCCCTCATTCTCGACTTGGCCAAGGCCGGTCATTCCACCGCTGAAATCGGCACCATCCTCCGCGACAAGCACGCTGTTCCCAACGTCCGCCTCGTCCTCGGCAAGCGCATTGGCCAAGTGCTCGCAGAGAACGACATGACCGGTACCTACCCCGAGGACATGATGAACCTCATGCGTCAAGCAGTCGCCATCATCAACCACCTCGGCTCGGGCAATCACAAGGACATTCACAACAAGCGAGCCCTCGAAATCACCGAAGCCAAGATTCGACGTCTTGCTTCCTACTACATCGGTGAAAACCGTCTCCCAAGCGACTGGCGCTACAAGCGAGACGAACTCCGCCTGATGGTCGAGTGATTGAACCACAAGCACGAACACCTTCATGAGGAACGCAACGTTCCTTCTGTTTGTTCACGATGCGCGACCTCCTTGCAACACCGATGTTTTCCTCGTTGAAGGCAACGATGGAATCACACGGCGAGGCCATCAAGGCTGCGGAAATGATTCACCTCACCGCCCCAGCAACGGTTGACGGCGTCTTGGCCATCGGTCAACTCGAAGCCGCCTTCCTCGATGTTGGCGTTCGATACCGTCGCCGATTGTTCACCCCTCGGCATCATCTTCCCCGTGACGCTCCTCCTGCCTGGTCGGTCGAAGCCACGGGGCTCACGGTGGTGGTTGACGTGGAAGAAGCAACGTGGTCGATTGAGGATTTGGCTTCCACTGAACACATCCATCTCGTTCCTTTGGCCACCACCGTAGAAATGGGTGCGAAACACCGAACGTTTTCGGGCGCGATTGATCCGGTCCTCCAAGCAGCTGCTCTGGCAGCCGTGATCGCACCAGGCGGGCGAAGGGTACGAAAACTACGGCCGTTCATTTCTCTTGGTCTCTGGTCTCGCTCAGCGTTGGAGACCAACATGGACCCCATTCACACCACGGTGTTGAACCACCTGAAGGAAGAAGGCACGCTTCGAGTTGTTCCTCTTCCCGAGGTCCCAGCTCCGGCTACAGGCATGATGCCTGGCCTTTCCGGGCGTCAGTTGAAACGTCTGGCAAAGGTCTGGCCCACCATGGATGTTGACCAGCGAAGCATGGCCATCAGCGAACTTCTCCTCCCTTGCCTTACCGAATCAGAGTTGTCAACGCCACGGCTTGAGGAGTTGACATGGCACCGAATGTTGGTCGGTGATGAACACATCGATTTAGCCAGCCAATTGCATACGGTGAAACAGGCTTGGCCGGAAGAGGCTGACGCAAGTCGTTTGTATGCTTCCAAGTTACTCGATCGATGGCTTGGAACGGGTCGTTTCTTGACCGAGGGCCAAGCGACGGATTGAAACCGTAGGAGCCGTTAGGACGGCCATGGCGATTGAGCGTCTGTTGACCGGAAGCATCCAAAGTCAACTCCAAGAGTTGATGTCCACCGAGGATTTGGTGATCGAAGCCTTCCGCGACCTCGTGAAGGACGAACTCAAGAGCCACATCAGGGCCAAGGTGGAGGACGACCCTGAATTGAAGGCCGAAATCAAAGAGGCCGTTGCGTATTACTTCCACTCCAAGGCCCGCAGCATCTATGCTGAATTGAAAGCCACCCGTGCTGCCACCCGCCTCGGCCTTCGTTTGCTCCCCGATGAACTTCAAGGCGAAGTTGGCGAGGCCCTCGTGACGCTGTTCGAAAAAGAACTCGGTGCTCTTCTTGAGAAGGCACTTTGAGCCCGTTCTCCTCACGACGAGGAGTTCAAGTTATGAGCCACAGGTGATTGGGGACGGTTGGGAACCATGCGTCGTGCTCTTTTTCTGTGTGCGATTTTCTTGGCTACCTTTGCCACACCCTTCGTGGCGACCGCTCAGGCAAACTCGTCGGAAGATGTCTTGGTGTGCTGTGATGCAACCCCCGTCGAACTTTACTTGATTGGCAGCGACAGCAACAAGCGGCTGACACCGTTTGCTGCAGATCTGGCTGAGGACCCACAAAGCGTGAGCGTTGAGACCTCCATCTCATCGCAGGAAACCATTGGTCGCTGGCTCCTCCCCAACACCTGGGGCGGAGAGGTGCCCTCTTCCACGTGGACCTTTTCCATCAATTACGAAGTGGCCAATGCGGCCGGTGTTCAAATCAATGCAACGGCGACCGTGAGCGTTGGCTCCAAGAGTTTTAGCGCAGCGACCGAGCCAGGTTCCTCCTTCCTTGCCCAAGGATCCGGTTCGCTGAACTTTGACATTGAGGTGGAATCGTTCACCACGAGTGGTTCTTCGAACATCGAAATTGAACTCGCCGCTCAAGCCGTCTTGTTCAGTGTGCCTGCGGCTGATGCCAAATTGGAATTTTTCTGGGGCAGTGAGGACGAAGCATCCTCCCTTGAGGCGACCATTCCGCTGATGGATATTTTCATGGTGGAGCCAGAGGTAGAGGGCTCCGATGTCTACCTCGCGGTTCGCCTTGATTCTCCTTGGGGCTTGTCCACGCTGGCCATGGCGGAATCGATCACGCTGAAGGTCAACGGCGTTCCGGTGTCCGGTGATCCCATTGAAACCGCAGTGGGTGACACCGTGCGTGTCACTTGGACTTGGACGGGTGCAGCTGGCGGGGTGGAAACCATCAACGTTGAAGTTGAATTGGAATTCCAGCCCGGCCAACCCTCCTTGCGTGGTTCCACCACCTACGAGGTTGAGACTTTCGACACCGGCGGTGGCACTGGAACCTACTACCCGCCCGATGAGCCCCTTCGCACCGACGGTGGTGGGAGCAGCATGATGCTGGAGATCAACATGGAACTCGAATCCCAGGATGGGGGCTTGATGCTCGAGCGGATCACGACCATCACGATTCACGACGAAATGGCGTTTTGGATGCGATGGGGCATGGACCACATCGGGGATGAAAACCCCGCCCTCTCTCAAACGCTCCGGGCGTTTTCCGCAGGGGCGGTGTCCGATGAAGACCGTATCAGTCGCTTCATCGAAGACGTTGAGCGGTCTGAGTTTGAGCGTCAAATGGTAAGCCTCGGCCCCATGTACATGAACACCGGATTGGGGTTGGATACGGAAGAATTGCTTGGGGATTTCCGGGCGTTTAATGAACTGCGTGTTGAAGTTGACTTGAACGGCCAAGACGCTGTCATCAACCACCCCGTGACGCTTCGGTTTTCGACGACTGAACTGGTTGAGGACGGGAGTCGCATCGACCTCCTCCGAAACTTCATTGTTGTCCAACCAGCCCCGTTGTGGAGTGATTACTCCCTCGATTTGACAGCACGCTCTTCGGCGCTCACCGCGCTGAGCAACAGCATCATTCGCGAATCGGACGCCTTTGACTTCGCTGTCCTGCGCATGCCATGGGGTGACATCATCACCATGGAAGGAGAGGGCATCGAGCAAGGTGAGAAATTCAGCTTTGAGGTTCTCCCGACCTCCTCCCTCGCTTATGCACCATTGACACTCACGGCGCTCACCTTGGTGGGGTTGCTGGCAGCCTTCGTTGTCGGCTTGCGGCTCACGCGGAACCGGCGCCGCACCTACCTCTACCTCGAATTGGTCTTGATTCCCATTGCGCTGGCGGTCACGGTCATCGGTTATCCTGTGGCCTTCATCGGCATTGCCTTGGGCGCTGTGGCACTCATTTGGGTCATCACCGCCATGGCCAGTCCTCGCCTGGTCGGTTCACCCCGGCGATCCGCGACACCACAGTATCCTCAGATTCCCTGTCCTGCTTGTCAAACCCCGAACGCCGTCACAACGGACGCTCGCCCCCATCGATTCAATTGTGCTGGGTGCGGACGTGTCATCAAACTGGTCGCATGATCAGAGGTTCAACCCTTTCAGGTTGGCCACCATTTGAACTGCTTCTTGATAGTCATCTGGGGAGAAATAACCCACAAATTCACCGCTTCCATCCACCGCCACAACGGCTTGCGGGCTTCGCTGGCGGATGTCAGCGAGGACACCTTTCAGACTGTCTGTTAGGCTGACTTGCATGAAATCCATTTCCATGTGCTCGTGGCATTGGGCAGAGGAGGCGTCGATGCCTTCACTGAGCGCTTTGATGAGTTGCCGCTGACCGATAACACCCTTGACGCGCCCGTCCTCATCGAGGACCACCATGATGCCGCCCGAGATGGTCAGGAGGCGCTTGGCAGCCTCTTGAAGAGAATCCTCCGTTCCAACGGTCATGTGTTCATCGTCCAAGGTCAGGTCGGCAACGGTCTTTCCCATAGGCGGCCGACCTTCGTCGCAGGTTTTGGTTCTTGCTTTCTTCAGCTTTCACCGAGGTCTTCATGACAAAGCATCAATGTGGTCTTGTCAACGATTTTCGCATAACCCACACGTTCGAGCTGGACAATGGTTCCTGCAGGGTGCTTGTGAGCTTCCAATTGCCCTTCAATGTGGAAGACAGCGTTGTCCTTTGTGCCGGTCAGCACGGCTTCGGTCGCGTTGCGGTCTGGTAGCCAGTGGACGATGGGCCGTTTATCCGACCGCTCCATGCTTTCAATGTGGGCAGAGCGGTCGTGGAGGCCCACATCGGCAAATTCCTTCAAGCGAAGGTCCATCTTCTCCAAGTCCTCACTTTCCAACCAAATGGTTCCACTCGACAAGTTCCATGTCCGTTGACCCATGTTTTCGTGGTTCGGATGGACGGGGATGCTCAGCGAATCAGGGTGGTCCCCTACCAGCGTGAAGGATGCTGGATGTCGAACAAAGGTCAGCCGCGGAGCGTCATCGTCGATCACTTTGGTGTTGTGTGCGTACAGGGTGGCAAGGGGCACGGAGATGTCTTTCTGCGTGATGCCAAGTTCCAACCAGAAATTTCTGAGTGCTTCAGATTGAGTGCCCCGCTGCCTCAACCCCGCCAAGGTTGGAAGTCGCGGGTCGTCCCATCCGCTGTAGGTGCCTGTTTCAATGTCAGCCCGCATTTGAGAGGTGGAAAATCCACCCCATTCGTGCACCTTGACACGACCCCAGTACATGGTTTCGGGATAGGTCCAGCCGAAGTGCTCGTACAGCAGCGTTTGCTTTCGAGTTGAATCCATCAAGTCCTTTCCTCGAATGATGTGGGTGACGCCCTGCAGATGGTCTTCGACGGCACTCTGGAAATCAAGGAGGGGCCAAACAACGTGCGCTGAACCGATTTCAGGACGCGGATGCGGATGAGCTGCGGTGTCTTGCAGACGCAAGGCAGGCCAGTCCCTCAAGGCCGGGTTCTTCAGTGTCATGTCGGTTTTCACCCGAACAACCGCCTGACCCGGCTTGAATTTCCCGTTGAGCATTCGCTTCCAGAACACGAGGTTGTCTTGGGGGGTTTGCGTACGACACGGGCAGGCGGTTTTGGCAACTCGGTACTCCTTGAATTCCTCTGCACTGCATCGACAAACATACCCAAATCCCTGATCGAGCATCATTTCAGCATGGCGATGATATTCATCAATGCGATCGGAAGCGATGACCACGCGGTCGGGTTTTCGTCCAGTGAGCCACTCCGTTTCCTCTTGGATGGTCTGGTAGGCTTCCAGCATGGGTGGCTTGACTTTCGTGTCGGTGTCGTCGAACCTCAAGATGAACTCGCCATCATACATTTCTCTGTAGGTGCTGTTGATGACAAGGCCTCGTGCGTGTCCAAACGAGAGCGGACCGTTCGGGTTGGGAGCAAAACGGAGGACGACCTTTCCTTTCTCTGCGTTCTGAAGTTCGGGCAAACCTTCCCTTCTCGCCTTGGTTTCCCTTTTCTCCAAGAGGTGTGGTGCTTCCGCTTCGAGCAGGCCTCGAATTGCTTCAAGTCCCTGCTCAGCCGCCATGGCGTTGGCGGCGTCGACCTGCGTCGCCACGAGTCCGGTCACGGCCTTCCCGTGTTGGCGCAAATCACCCCGCATGGCCATGATGCGGCCGATGACCGAACCCATGGCCGCCTTGCCCTCGTACTCAAGGGCGTTTTGCAGGGCGACATGACGTATCAGGGCTTCTGTTTCCGCATCGGGTTGCCACGTCATGTCGCTCATCAGGCGGTGGGGGCCGTCCTTCAAGAAATGCGTGATGAATCATGGATGGAAGAGCCGTTGCTGTGTCGTACGTTGAACACCTCGAACCGGCACGTCGCCATCCCGATGCTCAGCCCAAAAACGCTCCACGGTCGCCCACCCCCAACGCACCTCAGGGTCGATTCTGCGTTGTTCCACCAACGCTGGCAACGCCTTCTTTGTTGCAGGGTCGGATGGATAGCCCGAGCCGACATTGAATCCCACACGCGCAGACATTGCCTCTATCCTTCGGTCTCGTTCTTCCTTGGCGAGGATGCTCGCCATGCCAACCACCGGATGTCGCTGGTCTGCTTTGTGTTCTGAAATCATGGTGGATTGGGGATACGGCCAGCCATCAAGCCCTGCCGTGATGCGTTGCGTGAATCGCTCCGCGTTCACATCGCATGCATCGGCGACGATGGTTAGGTTGTGCTGATGGGGAACCAGCTGGATTGCTTCCTGAAACCCCTCAACTTCGAGCCAATTCAGGCCTTGTTGTTGCAGGGCTTGGTCAATCCGCTCGGGCTGGATGACCACCGTTGCTCCGAACCATCCCTCCTTGTCGCATTGCTCCCTGAACCATGTTTCGATGTGTTGGCGCTTTTTGGCCGAGAGGTCTTTGGAATCCTTGACGCCGATGTCCATCAACAACGGCTCCGCATCGTCAGGTACGGCACAGATGCCGACAACAAGGGGTCCCAAAACCGGTCCACGCCCCGCTTCGTCGATGCCGATCAACATGAACTCGCCTCAGAACTCCAGATCGTCGACAGCAGGTGGATGAACATCCTCGTTGGGAGGGAGTGGAACCGACGACGAGGTAGACGCTACCAAGGTCTCGTTGGCAGAGAGCGGCGCTGAAGCTTTGGTTGATTGCAAGTCGGCGAGCATTGCATCGGCCTTGATTTTCTTCGCTTCTTCCGTTCGTTTATCGAGGACGATGCTCGCTGCCGAAATCAATCCTGAATCCACTTGTGGCTGAGGTGCTTCAGCCGAACCGTGTTGGTGGCGGAACATGGCTTCATAGGTCGCTTTTGGGACTTCCTGAAGCGGTGCTGCTGGGGCCGTCATCTGTTCCCCGGGAACGGCTTCTTTCTGGTATTGGCTCATCCAATCTTCAGCTTGCTTATCGGTCTCCTGATAGGGCAGGGTTTGTGATTCTTCCAACCGGCGCTGACGATCGATCACAGCCTTGTAAAGGATGATGGAGGCCAGCAAGATGCTGAACACGACACCCGACCACGCCTTCACGTACGCAACAGCCGTGTTGGCCATGCCCCCCCAATCAATTCCCTCATCCACTGCTTCACTGGGTTGCCAGGCCAGACCGAGGTAATCTCCTTCGCTGGTGTGAACAAAGGGAAGTTCCGGCGCAAATCGAGACCGAATCGTGGTGTTGATGTAGACCGTGCCGTTGGTACTTTGGTCTTGTGGAAGTTGCACCCAAGCCCGAATCGTGAAGTTTGAATTCAGCGGGATATCGTTGACCTCAAATGAACGCGGGAACTCAACCCCTTCTTCGTAAATGGCAATGTCAGGTGGGATGAATCC
>DAET01000064.1 GCA_002497765.1 Euryarchaeota archaeon UBA486 | reverse complement strand
TGCAGACCGTGACCGGCACCGACGGCCACGGCCTGATCGGTCCAATCACAGGCTGCCAAGATGCCCTCAAGATCCCATGAACGGCTGACTTCACTCAACTGCATGGCCCGCAACATGCGTCGCTCGGGGTTTAGCAAGTTGGGCGCATCCATGCATCTCCCAGCCGCCTCCGTCCTTTGAAATCACCGTTGAATGCGGGGCCTCGACGCTCGTTCATTCCTCTTCATCCCACAGTTGGAGACCGCAGGATGGGCAGGTGTACGAGGCAGGGCGATGACCGTCCTGCACCTGAACATGGCCGCATGAACCGCACAAAACGGAGGTTCGTATGGGGTCATCGAGGGTGACATCCACACGAAACATGAATCGGCCTGCCTCGGGGAGTCGCTCGCCATCGGGCTGCCAGTTCGCAATGGCCTCCGGTGACAATCCCGTTTGACGACCAAGGCTCATGCCGACGAGGAAGAACACCACACCGAACAACCCCACAGTGATGGCCATGGGTCCGAGCCCCGCCACGCTCATCGAAGCACCGAACAAAATGCATACGAAACCCGTGATGAGGAAATTCTCACGACTCAGTCGCGTCATTTGACGGCCTCCACGGCACGGGCAAGGGCCTGAGCAACCCGTTCCACCTTTGATTCGGGGACGGCACACAGTCCGATGCGGACGCCGCCTGTGAGGGGTACCAAGTACACGTGTTGATCGGCACACGCCTCGGCGATGGCTGCAGGGTTCTCACACTCGTACCACGCAAAAAAGCCGTCATGACTGGGGTTGACACCCACGCCCAACCGTTCGCATGCGGTGATGAAGGTGGAGCGCCGTGCGGTCAGCAGGGCTGCCAATCGGTCCCGTTCTTCGGACCAGGCCGTCCCTCCCGCTTCGGTGGCATGGAGTTCACTGAGCACATGTTGAGCAACGCGTGGTGCAGCCGACCATGTTTGACGGCCGGTGACACCCATCACGTCCTCGAGACGGGCGATGTTGGACGCATCAGGGTGCAAGCAGACCAGGGCTCCGGTACGGAGTCCGTAGATGGTATGGGATTTGGAGAGTGAAATGGCGAACACGATGAGGAGGTTTTCAGGCCAGGGAAGGCCAGCGTCCAAGGCTTCGGCAATCGTCTCTGCCCATCCGTGCGGCTCATCGGCATAGAGGTGGTACGCTGCATCGATGAGAAGGGTGTGTCCGGTGTGCTCGGACCGCGTCGCGCTCTCCATGAAGGCGTTCAACAGGGCGAACCTGCTCTCTGGCGGCAAGGAGAGCCCGGTGGGATTGTGGGCTGGGTCGTTGAGCCAAGTCATCACGGTGGATTGCTGATTCACCATCTCTTCCAGTCGCTGTTCAAAGGCACGGAGGTCGAGCAGTGGCGTGGCCGGTTGGTCTTCGCTCGGAAGCAAGGGGTAGGTGGTAATGCCGAGGCCACAACCTCGCAAAAAGCCCGTGTAAGGACCCCAATATCGGTCTCGGAGAAGGACGGCATCACCTCGTTCTGCGAAGTTTGAAGCTGCAAGGTACAGGGCACCCGAACCCCCTGGCGTGGCGGTTGCACCGGTGTTGACCCCCATGGCTTCAAGGGTCGGACGATGCTCTCCGAGAGCCAGGGTCACGGCGAGATCAAGGAAAGAAGGCAGTCCCTTCAAGGGTGCATAGGCTGCGAATTCGGGTGCAGGTGCCTGACGAATAGCGGTGTCCACCACCGCGTTGATTGCCAACGTCCCATCGTCGTTGAGGAGCGCACCGACCGTCCCGTTCACAGCATCCGCCCCGGCGGCAGCAGCTTGTTGGTAGCGGGCGAGCCAACTGAAAATCACGTCGTTGCCGGTCTTCTGATGGCCGTGACTGGCGAGAAACTGCATGGCGCCGTCCTCGTCCATGAACCTTCCAACTGGGATTCACTTTTTGCTTTGACCGTCCGCCCGTTAGGGCTTGAAGTTCCGTTTGATTCATCAAGGGGTGGACGCACCCGTGAGGCAAGGCCAACGTAGCACAGCTGGTAGTGCGTCTGATTTGTAATCAGACGGTCGGGGGTTCGAGTCCCTCCGTTGGCTCTCACCATCACAAACAGTGCTTCAAATACTCATGCGGCCCAATAATAAGCATGCTTGAGTGCAACATTGATGCAAAGGGCAAGGTGGCTCGCTTCCTCGGAGGCGTCGGGGCCATCCTCGGTTCACTGATTTTGGCGGCCCTCCTGGCCACCGATGTGATCTCCGTTGGGCTCGGATGGTACGCTGTGGCCGGTGGCATCTTTGGCGGTGCCTTCGCTATTTTTGAAGCACGAGCCGGTTGGTGCATCGTCCGAGCCATCGGCATCAAAACGCCGCTTTGAGGCCACCGTTCGACTCGGAACGCTCAAGGCAACGGTCAGGGTGGGCAGCCCGTGTCAGCACAACGATTGGACGGGAAAGCGTGCGCTTCCCAAGTCGAGGCCGAGTTGCTTGACCGCATCACTCACTTGACAGAACGTGGTACACAGCCCCATCTCGCTGTCGTCATCGTGGGCGACGACCCTGCCTCCCACGTCTATGTGAATTCCAAGATCAACACGTGCAAGCGACTCGGCATCCGTTCAACTCACATCGCATTGCCTTCTGACACGGATGAGGCATCGCTGCGCCAACACATCCTCGCCCTCAACGAGGCCGACGATGTCCACGGCATCCTCGTTCAATCTCCGCTTCCCGCCCACATGGACGAGGAAGGCCTGACTGATTTGATTCACCCCGACAAGGATGTCGATGGTTTCCATCCACAGAACCTCGGCCGACTCGTCCAAGGACGGACGGACGGCATGCTGCCGTGCACCCCAAGCGGTGTCATGCGCATGCTTCGCTGGGCAGGCGTCGACCTCAAGGGAAAGCGTGCCGTTGTGTTGGGACGCTCAAGAATTGTTGGTATGCCAGCCGCCCTGCTGTTGGCTGCGAAGGGTGCGGACGCCACCGTCACCGTGGTTCACTCCCGCACCCATGATGCAGCAGCCGTCTGCAGAGAAGCCGACGTGGTGGTGGCCGCCGTTGGGCGACCCGACATGGTGAAAGCCGACTGGATCAAACCAGGGGCCGTTGTGGTTGACGTGGGCATTAATCGAGTCGACGATGCGACCAGAGAACGGGGATGGCGCCTCGCCGGGGACGTTGACCCTGCGGTGAGCGAGGTCGCTGAATGGTTGTCGCCCGTGCCCGGTGGCGTTGGCCCCATGACCATCGCCATGCTCATGGAAAACACGGTTCGTGCGGCAGAACAGGCGCTTGACCGTTGACGAGAAGGGCTAAGAAACGGGCACTTCAAGCCCTCATCGTGGTCCACGACCCTCGCGCCCCTCAACTCGCTGCAGCGGCCACGCTCACCGCTGCTCTCACGGTCATTCTTACCGCCGTGAACTTGGTGTTGGATGTTGTAGGCGCGCCCGGTTTTTCCCTTGAAGAAGGGGTTGGTTTGGGCGTGATGTTGGTGATGTTGGTGGTGGCGAGGCTCGCCAGTCAAGAACGGACCATCCCCGAGTTGACGCACTCGTATGCACGGCCGGATGCAGAGACCTTTGACACGCTCGTTTCAACCGGAATCCCACACACGTCAGGGGACGTAAACCCAACGACGGCCTCCATCCTCACAAGCATTCTCGGTGAGAATCAAGTCACCGACCAAGCCCAAGTCAACTCGGCCATCTCCACGCTGTCTACGGGTGAATTTGGCGCAGAAGTCCAGCGAACCATGGCCGCCGTTGAGGCCGCCAATCAAACCAACATCGCTCCACGGGAAGCAGCACCGGCCGACGAAGAAACCGGCCAAACCCTCGAGCGTGTGCTCGTTCAGCCCGTCCCCTTGCCGGGGCAAGACGATTCAAAGGTACGCGACCCCAGCACCATTCCCGGGCTTCAACCCGGTCGAGCGTTCGTAACCGATGGACCTGCCAGTGTGCCACTGCCAACTCAAGCCAGCGAAGACGTCGTCGCCACCACCGAGGCTCCTGCACAACCCATTGACCAACCCTCCCCAGAACCACCTGCTCCCACATCAGCGTCAACCGATGTACACGCTGGCCTTCCGAGCATGCCCTCCTTGGATGATCTCTTCGCCGAGGGCGTCGATGAACCCCAGAGCGAACCGTCCGCCGACGAGCCATCGGCCGAATCGACGACGCCGATGTTGCCGGACTTGGACGACCTCTTCGCCGACCTTCCCGAGCCTGAACCGACAACAACATTCCCGTCACCACCAACGCCGACCACTGCGCCCAGCCTTGACCTGCCCGACCTACCCGATTTGGACGAGTTGTTTTGAAAACGAGGCTTGAAAGAAACCAACACGGAGCGAGCATCATGTGGTCCCAACGCTACGACCTGCACTCGCATTCGCTTCACAGCGACGGCGAGCACCCCGTGGAGCGGGTCGCAGAATTGATGCACGGCGAAGGGGTTCAGTTCTGGGCTCTCACGGACCATGACACCACGGCGGGTTGGCAGGAGGCTCACGCGGCCGCAAGTGAACGAGGCTTGACCTTCGTGCCCGGGGTCGAAATCACCTGCGAGCCAGCACTGCCCCCCGACGAGGAGCACCTCACCTCCATTGGTCGTGAACGCGCATCGGCGTCCTGGCACCTCTTGGCGTATTTTCCCGACCATGTCCCTGGAGAAAACGATGAAGATGTTGCTTCGTTCAAGGCATGGCTTGCTCCCCATCAAGACGGGCGGCTTCCACGAATGATGGCGATGTGCGAGCGCCTTGGTGAACTCGGTATGCCGGTGTCCATCGAGGAGGTCAGCGCCAAAGCCAGCGGTTCGGTCGGGCGTCCTCATCTTGCAGAAGTGATGGTTGAGCGAGGCTACGTGTCGACCAAACAGGAAGCCTTTGAAACGTGGATTGGTGATGGCTTGCCCGGCTTTGTGGCACACGTTAAGCCCACCATTGAGGAGGCGGTCAACGCCGTCAACGCTGCAGGTGGCTTCACCTCCTTGGCCCATCCGCTGTATTATGGCGTACCCAGCCCCCGCTTGGTGGCAGCCCTTCACGAACGTGGTGTGAACGCCATCGAAGCCGTCCATCGAAGTCATAGCGACGCCTATCGACATGAACTTGCGGTTGAGGCGGCTGCACACGGCATGGGCGTGACGGTGGGTTCTGATTTTCACGGGCTGTCGTGGCAGGCTCGCCCAGGCAACATGCCCGTCCAGTCAACAACCCTTGACGTTCGGCTTAACTCCGAGTGAAGCGGTCGACCAGCATGGCGACCTCAAACAAGAGAATGATGGGCATCGCTACGAGGAACAACGACAATGGGTCCGGTGGCGACATGAAGGCACCCAACACGAAGGCACCAAACCAAATGATGCGTCGTGAGGCGGCCAGTTGCTGATGGGTCGCTACACCCGAGCGAAGCACGAGGGTGGTGAGCAAAGGCGCCTGAAAGCCAATGGCGGAGGCCGAAAGCAAATTGACAATGAAACCTGCGTAATTCGAAAGACGCCATTCCGTGGAGAGCCCCGCTTGTTGGGCGTCGGTGGTCAGGTATTCCAAGAGGAGCGGAATCAACCCATACCAAGCGTAGAGAAGGCCGGCCACCATCAGCAGCACCGAGGTTATGCCTGCAGCAAGAAGACGAGGACCGGGGCGGGGAAGAGAAACATCGAGTTCCTGAATTCGCTGAACGACGGCCTCGTGGCGGAGACCGTGCATGGCGACTTGGCCCACGATCATGAGGGCGACGAGGGTGAGACCGACGTAGCCCGCAATTCGAAGCTGGAGAAACAAAAATTCCACCGGTGAAATCACGATGATTTCAACGCCAGCAGGCAAGCGCCCCTCGTCCACCAACCATCCGATGAACGCACTCGTGAGTGGGAAGGCGACGATGAAGCCAAGGAGAAAGAAGGCAACGTAGAACTTCAACGAACGCTGCAATCCTTCTCGAATGGAGGCGAGAATCTGGCCACCGGAGGATTGAGCGAGCCGCTCGACCGTCGCTTGGAGGGATTCACGTTCCATGCCCTTACGCCTCTTCGTCCGATGTAGACGATGAGGCCCACACATAAGAGGGTGTAGAATCAATCCAACTCCGGCCTTCTTTCTTCAATCGATAGAGACGGTAAACAACGAAACCGGTCATCCAAAGCGACGGCAGACTGAGGAACATGGCCTGCCCCATTTTGTCGTCGCCGTAATCGTTGAGGATACGAACTTCCATGACGGATTCGTTGTCCTGAGCGTCGGGGAAGTGCATGACGACGAAGTGGTAGATCTTCGGAGAAGTGATGTTCAAACTCAACGTGGTTTGAGGAGCCACGGTGCGGTGTTCACCCAGGGTTTTCATGACCGCCCAATCAATTTCTCCCGTTTCCATTGCGGGCACACTGGTTTCAACCATCACCACCACAATTTCGAGTTGCGAGGCGTGGTTCAGGTTGGTGATGTTGGACTGAACCATGTCGCCTGGGTCAAATTTCTGTATGATTTCAAACGTACTGTCGCCCTCGCCCAAACGGAACGAAACACGCTCGTCGATGGTCTCCTCTTGGAAGTTCACGGCCATCATCATGCACGTCAACAAGACGAGCATCACGATACCTTCCACCACGATGTGCCGGCGAACCTTGTCTCGCCCGATGCCCTTGAACACCGGCCCGTGGTCGTTGCGAAGACGGGGCTGCAGATGGTGAATGAACAACGCCCCAATGCTACCGATAAGCAAACCAAGCGGGATGTCAACGAACCAGTGAATGCCGAGGTAGAGAATGGTGAAGATGAACAGCAGGGTGTTGAGCAACACGAAGAGATGGTAGGGCCAGTGGCGCCACTCCCTGAGCGTGCCACCTTGTTCCTTGACGTGGAGGTAATTCAACATCAAAATCCCAAACGGAATGGCGACGTGCAGGCTTGGGACGGCGTTGTCCAGCGGATCGTGGAGGGCGTAGAACACGGTGTACCACCCCTCGTGATAGAGCAGGGCGTCCATGCCGGGAATCCAAGATGAAGTCACTTCAACGTTGAAGAACAGGTAGTACGGAACGGCCAACGCATAGATCAGGAGGTAATTGAGGGTGACTTTGTCCGTCATGTCCCGGTCACCAGAATAGGCGAAATACACGGTGGTGACATAGATCAAAAACAGGTAAACAAACAGGTAGTGGAAATTGAGGAACTCCGTCAGTGCATCACTGCGGAATGCATCTTGAAACCACTTGGTGAACTCACCCTCAATACCGTAGACCCATTCTGTCCAGTGGCCCGTTCGGGTTTTCATCGGTTCGTTGAGTTTGTCCGTGATGGATTTCCATCGAATGATGACGATGTAGCCCATGGCGTGAAGGTAGTAGCGTTTGTTGTGGAATTCATCTGCCCATTTTCTCCAGTGGATACGGTGCTCGGTGTGAGAGCGGGTAAAGAACCAACAAATGATGGGTGTAAGGACCAAAATCATGCTCATCATGATTTCGTAGGGGTCCATGGTTTGGCGGCATGAAAGGTGGATTTATGCCTTCGGACGCTTTCTCGTCCAACCAACAGCATTCTCCAACGGCAGGGGCAACCTTTGAAGGCGACCGAGGCGAAGACACGGCATGGTCCAAGGGGCGCCATGGAAACCAGCGCCCGAAAACACCCTCGAAAGCCTTCGACATGCGTTTTCAATGTTCGACGGCGTGGAATTCGACATTCGTTTGACGGCCGACGGCCAACTCATCGTTCATCACGATCGTACGGTTTCGGTGCCCGAGGAACACCTCAGGGGTCATCCGAAATGGATGGAGGAGTGGGCCTTGGACGACCTCACCGGGCTCGGCTTTCTAAGCTTCGATGCTTTCCTCGATGACCCCGCCGTGCTCAAGGCCTGGCGAGATGAGGGGTCGATGGGATGCATCGAGATCAAACGCCCCCACCCCAAGAGCGCCGTTGGCGGAGGATTCCTCGGTCGAACACATCACAACAAACACATCGCCAAGGTCATGCGGTTAGCAAATCAAGCCCTCAACGAGCGCGGCATTCCACGAGACAACACGGTGTTCTACGCCTTTCATCGTGGCATGCCCGCTTCTGCTCACCTCTCTGCAACCGACCGTCCTTGGGCGGCGCTCATCCCTTACATCCCGCCCTACGGTAACCGTACGTCGCAACGTTTGCAGGTCTTGCCAAAATTTCTCACCACATCCTTTGCCCGCTTGGTCAAACAACACCGAGCACAGGGGAGCGCCATGCTGCCCTGCGCCATTGAGTACTTTCAATCCTCGACCAAGCATCTTCCCGTCGGGCGACATGTCGGCCTCGAAGGAAACGCTCTCGAGCGCTTAACCGCTGCACGAGAAGGAATGCCGACCTACGTTTGGCCGACCAAGCCGCACATCGAGCATCGATTGCTGCGAGCGGGCATGTCGGCGCTCACCGACCATGCCGACCCATCACTGACCTGGTTGCCTTCAGGCCATGCCCGCTGGCGCAAGCCCGGACTTCAGCCGCTCTTGGAGGAAGAATGGTCCCGTTTGGAACACGCGACGGAAGCAAACCACCTGACCGTTGTGCGAGAATTTGAATCAAGCGTGCCGTTGTGGTCCGATTGCGACGATGCTCGCCGTCGCACGTTGGTCAACGAGTGGACGCGGCGGTGGAAATGGAGGTCGAGCGTGGAAGACACACTCGAACGATTCTCTGGGGAAACACCACCGGCCTCTGCACCGAGGATGATCGGTCATCGAGGGTCTGGGAAGACCCCCCGGCCTGTGCTTCACCCTTAGTCGAGGTGGCGGAGTTCTTGCTCCTCTGCGATGTACTTGGGTCGGTAAATGGGTGTGCCCTTTCCGCCCCGCATCACCGTGCGCTCGTCGATGATTTGTGCACCGATACCGGCTACACGAGCCCAGCCAAAGAAGGTGGTGTAGTAGGTCGGGTCCTTGAATCCGACATGGTGAAGGAGCGCGCCACTCGCGATGTCGACGTTGGCGTTGGGGTTGGAAATTTTCTCATTCTCAGACAGGACTCGAGGGGCTACTTCACGAAGGGTGCGGATGATTTTGAAATTCTCATCGTCGGGGCAAAGACGCTCACCGAGGGCAAATTGAACGGTGGCACGAGGGTCCTCTGCACGCAAGACGGCGTGGCCGAATCCGAAGACAGGTCGCTTGGCAGCCAATTCGCCACGCACAAAGGCCTCGACCTCAGCGGGGTCGCTGGTGCCGATACGGAGGACAAATTCGAGGCAGGATTGGTTCGCTCGGCCGTGAAGCGGGCCAGAGAGTGCGTTCATGGCGCCGGCGATCGATGCGAAGACCGTGGCATGGCCCGATGCGATGGCTTTGCCGGTGAACGTTGACAGGTTGCCGCCACCGTGGTCCATGTGGAGCACGAGGTAGGTGGCGAGGATTTGCTCCATCAGATCGTCATCCACACCCTCCATCTCGAGGGTGCGTACGAAGCGCTGAACCATGCTGAGGCTGGTGTCGTCGGCGGGGATGTTTTCACCACGGCCTTCGCGGATTCTGAACAGCAGGCCCATCAAACGGGGCATGCGAGCGATGAGGTTGAGGGCATCCTCTTTCCAGTCACCCGTGGTATCGAGCATGCCGAGCGTGTGGATACCCACACTCAGCCAGTCCATGGGATGGCCATCGGTTGGAAGTGTGTGGAACACGGCTGCAACACTGTCGGGTACAGCGCCCCGAGCGCTCATGTCAGCCTTGAAGGCCTTGGATTGCTCCGGCGTGGGCAATTCCTTGTTGAACAGCAAGTAGACGATGTCTTCGGGAGGGAAGTGGGCGAGTTCCGCAATGGGATAGCCGCAGTAGTGAACGCCTTCGGTCGGTGTCACGAAGGACGTTCTACAGGTGCCGACTGGGACGCCTCGAAGGCCGGTGTTGAGGTGAGATGCATGTACGGTGAACATGGGTTCATCTTGCGCCATCTCGAGTGCCTCGCACAAGCCGACATCCATGTTTGGTATAAATGCGGCTCTTGGATGCGAACAGATGAAAAAACGGTGTGCCCAATTACACCGCCGCAGCCTATCGTTTCCACCGTCGTTTGCTCGGTGGCCATGAACGGAAGCCCTTCGTGGAGGTTCGGTCGGCGAAGATGTTCAGGCGGATGGTCTGCCCGTCGATCAACAACGCGTCTTCGGCATCAATGCCAGGACAGGTGGCTTTGACCTTCTTCCAAGCGGAGGCTGTTGCGAGGTTCTCTCCCCACCACGGGAACGCTCGGCATTGCTGGGGCCTTACCTCGTAGATGTTGCACTGTTTTTGATCGTTCAAGTGGATGCAAATCCCATCTTCTTCCCTGCTTTTGAGCACGTATCGCCCGTCGTAGGTTTGCCGAGTGTCTCGCTCAAGCCACGCATCAACCGGGAGGTCAGCATGGTCGGCCAACCGCTGGGCGTCATCCGGGGACAGGTAGACGATGCCTCCAGGCTCATCGCAGCATTTGCCGCAGTTGGCTTGACACGAAAAGTGGACGCCTTCCATCCACCAGGGCGCCCTCATTCTTCCTCACCCACCAGCACGGTGCGTGGGTGAAGGCGAGCGAGATGGACAACACGCCCTGCTGTTTCTTCCTCGAGAAGGTCACTGGCTTCAATGCCCGTTCCGTCGATGTTCCATTCGCCATCGGGCTCGTAGGTGTCAAGTGAACCGTTCTCCTCTGCATCAGCTGATGCTCGCCGCCTGCCTGGTTTTCTTCGCTTGGGCGCCCCCTGACGTTCGGAGGATGCGTCCTCAAAGGGAGGCAACGGGGCACGGTCTGGGTCAAGTTCAACCAGCCGTTCCTCCAGCTCGCGCAACTCATCGGCAATGGTGATGAGTTCGTCAATATCGGCTTCAACGGCCCGCTGGGCGAGAACGACCATGCGCTCTTCGAGATGTTGGAGTTCAAGCGAGGAAGCCACCGCTGAGGTGGTTGAAGCGTTCATCCGCTCATCGATGGTCGCGTCCAAATCAACCAAGACCTCAACGGCACGCCCGAGATCACCGCCCTGCAGTGGGTCGTTGGCTCGGACGATGTACTTCTCGCGTTCGTTCACATCGAGCACCGATGGTCGGCCCGGTTCCACCGGATCCACCGCCGCTCGAAGGCGACGTTCCAAGGCAGCGCTGCTGGCACCAAGTTGTTCTTCGGGCCACGACGGTGGAGCGTAGTCGTCCTCAGGCCAGGCCTCAAGGGGGCTGTGAAGGTCAACGCCACCGATGTCCATGGTGGTGTAGACACTGTCCATGGCCTCGCCAACCAACTGGGCCGCCAAATCATCAACCCGCTGTTGCTCTTCATGTGCAACCCGGGCCGGTTGTTGGCCTTGCACCAAGGCGGTGGCATCGTCGTGGTCGAGCAGGACGGCCCCCTGTTCGAACGCCATGGAAAGGCGCTCGAGACGGTGCTCCATGGCCCGCCATCCCGATGGTTCCATCCGGGTGAGTTGAGCGAGGTGATGGTCAGAAATGAGCAGGTTACGCTGCGTGCACCGCCATCGCCCGAAAGCCATCAACGATGCGACGCCCGGTGCTGAAAGCGCCGTCATGGAGGATTGGCGAAGCACCTCTTTGAGGCGGCATGAAGGGAACGTCTCCACAGCCTGATGGCTGCCGACGACCACCTGAACGCCGAGGTTCAAGGCGTGGTCGAGAAGCAACCCAAGTTGGTGTTGCCATACTTCGTGGTGAGCGAACGCATCAACATCATCAACCAAAACGGCAGAAGCGCCGATCAACCCTTCCTGCCACTCGGCTTCAAGTCCGTCCACGGTTGATACATCCGCCGCCGTCAACCACAACACATGACCTTCCTCTCGACGAAGCAAGGCCTGTCCTGTGGCATGGAGCAAATGAGAGCAGCCTGCTTCTCTGGTGGCCACCATCATCAGCGGATTAAGGCCGTGAGCGGGGCGGTCGATGACATGTTCACAACATCGTGTGGCGTCGAGATTTTCTTCGGCGACAAACCATTGCTTGAACGTGGAAGACGACGACCAAGGCATGCGTTTGGGCCATGAGGGTGCAATGTTGAGGACGCGGGCCGGATGGTGGAGTTCATCCTCCTCAGGCGGTGCGAGGGCGGCCATCAGGGTCGCTGAGGCACGTCCTCGCTGTTCATCCAGAACCTGGCTCCAGACGGGTGTGCCATCGTCTTCAACCCCCACAAAAGCAGAGGTTGGAGCGGTATCATCGGGCAAGGGTTGGATCTCCAAGCGCTGACGAAGCTGGGTTAACCGGTGTGCGACATGGGAGGCATAACTGTCCTCAACGTCCAAAAACGAGGATGGTCGGCCAACATCGGGGCCCAGAACACGATCGGCAATGAGGTCGTAGGTTGGTCGTTGTGCCACCCCCACCTGCTGATACAGCGCCAGCGGTCGCTCCGGTACCACCTTCCTGCCGAGCAGTGTGTTCAGTTTCGACAGCGCAGGGCGACCTGTTGAGGGAAGGGCAGGGGTGTTCACCTCACTGGAAGGTGGTGAACCAGCCGAGGCGATGGCATTGCGAAGGTGCTGTTTTGCCTCTTCCAGTTCAGCACGAAGCTTGGTGGGAGGTGGTGTCATTCCTCACCACCTTTGTAGCGTTCAAGTGCCTCACCGTGTTCGTTGTAGAGCGCCGTTGCATCCATTCCATCCGGCTCATCAAAGGTTGACCAACGGCGGTAGACCTCATCCATGTTGACGCTGGATTGCGGTTTTGATGACGCTTCTCTGGAGGGTTTCTCTGACGCTTCAAGCGGACGCAGGCTGTTTGACAATGGTTCACTGCCTTCGGCCACAGGGAGGTTGAGCGTGGTCGGAACGTCCTCAGCAGGGAGCTCAAGGTTGGCGAGATCGGGGGAGCTCGAAACTTGGTCCTTCAGGGCGGCGGTCTGCAGCGGTCGCTGAATGGGTGCCTGCCGCTGCTCTGCACGGGTTTGCTTTTCGGCGAAGACATCCAGATTTTCCTTTCTGTACGATTGGGCGTTGCGAGGTCGAACTGGCCAATCCGGAAGATGCGGTGCTCGTTGGACGACAGCAGAACTCTGACGAGGCATCAACCCATCACCCACGGGGGGCAAAGAAGGCGTCGCCTTCCGTTTGGGCAAGCGCTGAGCTGACCGCAGGGTCGGAACAGCGACAGGTGCAGTTGGGGTTGAGTGGGTGGGCTTTGTTCGTCGTGCGGGCGCTGGCTCAGGTTGGACGTCCTCAACGGCTCGGGGGGACTGACTGACGTACCGGCCATGAATCACTTCTTGCTCCTGCACCGGTTTCCACGGCGTCATGCCGATGGAGACACCTGCTCCTGAAGGGATATCGGCGGTGCTGGTTTCGTCAACATCCAAAGAAGAGGCGGGCCAGCTATCCACCACATCGGCGAGGACTTGCGTTGCCTCAGCCCGTTCCTCTGCATCGGGTTCGTACGAACCTCCCTCAATGGCAGATTCCGATCGTATGGCGGCGCCGACCTTCGCACCTTGATGCTCAATTTGTGCGGCCAACCACTGCTCCTCTTCCTCGTCGGGTGCAAGGAGAAGAGGATGGTCCCACAAGCCGTCGGGATCGTTGGTCCAAGCCTCCACGTCGGATGTGCGGAGCAAGGTCACGTCTGCCAGGAGCCGTCGCTGGACCGCCGTCTCAAACATCTCAAGGTCAGTGGTCACGAGGGCCACGTGGTCGTTGAAGCGAATACCGTCGCACATGGAACGGAACGCATCGAGCATGCCAGCATCGCCGAGGGCGTTGCCCAACCGGTCAAGGCCGTCGATGAGGAGCACGGACCGCTCGTTGCCCCACTGGAAGGCATTGAGGACAGCATCCATGGCGGAGCGCTCGGCGAGGACATCGTAACCCCCTTGGGGCGAAAGCAGGGCGTAGGACTGAGGTTGTGGGAGGCGTTTGGTGATCTCCGTTTGGGCGTGGGGCAGCCCGAACATGCCGAGCAGTGGCATGCCCCGTTCCGCCAATTCCACACCGAGGTGAATCATCGGATGAGGATCGGGAGAATCCAGGAGATAGATGCAGCCGGGTTCGAGCTCGACGGCGGAGGAACGTTGAGGAGCAACACGGCGCCGTTCCTCGGTGCTCAGGGCAAGGTGCTCGATGTCTTCGAGCCGCGCCGCCCTCCGCCATGAGGTCGAAGGCAAGCGTACGCTGGACCACCACGAACCACCGCTGTTGGCATCGTCATGGTGTTCCAAATGGAGCACGCTACCGGGATGTTCACGCATGGTGGAACGCAGCGCATTCATGGTCAATTCGTGGAGTAACACGTCATTTTCAACCTCAAGCGCATCGTGCTCAATGGCCAACAGCGCTTCCAACCCTTCGCATTGAACGCTCCCTTGGTGGAAGGCCATCACCGGTTGACCGAGCCGAAAGAGGAGCCAACCTACTCGGTCATGGGCGCCGCTTGAGGAGCGAATGCAGACGGCGCCGGATTGTTCGTGAACAGCAAGGTTGCGAACCAAAACACGGAGGACATCAACGCCACCTCGGCGCTGTTCGATGAGGTCGCCGTGTTCAATGGACTCCACGCAACCGCACCCTCCGACGACGGCTTTGCCAAACCCCCTCTTGAAGAGTGCGGCGCTCCACCCCCTCCCCTGCCGTTTTGAGACCGTTCACCACCACGCCAAAACAAACCTCCTGCGCTCAACGTCGGGAGAACCGTTTTATTCCACCACCCTCCTTAACTCCGCATGGATTTGAGGCTGGTTGCAGAGATACTGGACACCGTGGCCGGTAGCGGCGAACAACATGAACCCGAAGACGATGAGGAGATCACCAAGGGAGAGGTGGTGTTCCTCTTCGTTGCCCTCGGACTCCTTGCCGTGTTCGCCCTTCTATTCTTGCTGGAAAACACCGACTATACCGCGATGGAAATCGGCGAACAGGCATGGACCATGGCAGCTGATTCTTGCATGATCTTCCCCCTTCTTTTCGTCGCCTTTGCTGTGATCGCTCAACTCTGGGTGGCCTTGTGGATCTGGCGAAAAATCACCGGCCTTGCTGCAAAAGGTGCGGAAAAGGTCGCCAACGACCTGAAGAAGTGACGCCCATCCAACATTCGGCCTCGAGCGACCAAATGGAGAGGAGTTCAAATCTGCGGGTGAATTCAGCGAGTTGATGCCCCGCATTGCCAACCCCCTCACCCAAGAGGAGCACATGCTGTTGGAAGCGGGTGCCACGCTGTTCGACGAGGCCAAATTCTGGCACGCCCATGAGGCATGGGAGGACTTGTGGAACGACCTCAAGCGACGAGCCGCCTCCGAAGATGAGATTTTGCTTGTCCAAGGCCTCATCCAGACCGCAGCCTTGCTCCTCCATCACCAGCGCAGAAACGTCGGCGGAGTTGAGAAGCAATGGGCGAAACTGCAACCCAAACTTGAGGGGTGGACCGATGCGTGGGGGTTCGACATCGCCACTCACCTCGCCGTTATCCAAACCTATGCTGAGGACAACACTACATGGAACTTAACGGCCAGCGCCCATCAACTGCCCCGAGCGTGAGGTTCAAAGTCAGCCGTGGCGTGTTCGGACCATGGTGGGTGAGGACGGGCAACTCTCACCCGACATGCGCCCCTTCATTCAGACACCGGTGGCTCAACCGCTCATTCGGGGGCGAAACGTTGCGCTGGGTGGGAGCGTCATCGTCGCCGGCATCCTGTTTCTCGTTCTTCGCCAATTTGCGCTCTCGTCTGCCCTAGCAGGGGTGTTCGCTGGGCTGACGCTGGGACTCAACACCACGGTCATCTTGTTGCGATTCCGAGTTCATTCCAGTACGCCGCTGGCGGTGAACCTCAATCATCCCTTTATGGACAGCGAACCGATGGGTGAGGCACATGTTCGGGTACGCTTGCTCGACGGCCGTTGGGTCGATCCCGGGCCGCATCGCGTGCGAACCGTCCCTGAGGAGTTGCTTGGAGGATACAACCTGGTTCAGGACACCGACGACTACCCCGTTCTCGGCCATTTTATGGAGAAACGGGACACCAACGGCACGCTCAGCCGCCACCTGGCGCTCATCAACCAAGCCATTGCCCTGCGCGACGCCGTGAATGATGTGCCCGACCCGATTGAAACCGCCCGAGAGCGGGAGAAACTTGACAGCGGGTTGCTGGAGCGTTCGTGGCTGGAGGACGAGGAGGCCGTCGACGTCGAGAGCCCGCTGGTCTCGTTTTTTCGTGGCAAAGAATAACCGTTTTGCGGTTTTTCCACCCCTATGTTCAAAACCAAGACGACTGACCGGAAGACGTGCCCACCAACGAAACGTGGATGGCTAAGGTGGAGGCCTTGGCCCCCAAGGAGCAGGAAACGCTGCTCGGGACGTCCCTCTCACGAAGGTTTGCTCGCCTGCCACTTTGGTTGAGCCACCCCGCCAACATCGGTGGGTTTTACGGCTTGCTGATCGCACTCGCCCTGCTGTTGCCGTACGCCTTCGGTGACCAAAACAACGAGGTGTGGGGCGTTCAGTGGATTTACCACACCTCACTCCTGCTCATCGCCTGCGGCGCCTGTGGCTTCCTTTCGCTGGTGATGATTTCACTCTCGAAGCGCCACCCCATGGCCCCACCCCGCCAACTGCTCTACCCCATGCCGTTCGTCGGACTCGCCTTGCTGAGCATTGACCGGGTTGGCATGATGGACATGCCCTCGATGCTGGTATGGGCCTTGCTCTTGCTGCCCGGCCCGGTTTACGTTCATTTGTCGTGGGCACCCCGGTGGCGCCTGTTGTGCATGATTGAGGACGGTAAAGATCCGTTCGTCGGCCTTGAGGTCAAGGCCGAAGACAACGTCGAGGCTGAAGAGATGGTTGGTGAGGACACCGAAATGCTCGAGGTCGTCGACGCCTTTGAGTCGGAATGAACTCAAATCACGCCGACCTTTGGTCCGACTTTCTCAAAACACGCCAATACGGCATCGAGGTCGTCCTTCGTCAACCCCGCTGACATCTGTGTTCGGATTCGGGCTTTGTCCCTGGCCACCATGGGGAACACGATGGCCCCTGCCATCACGCCTTCCTCGCCAAGCGCATGGGTCATGGCTTTGGCCGTCGAGGATTCACCGCACATGACGGGGATGATGGGCGTGACCGAATCGCCGGTGTCAAAGCCCATCGATTGCAATTCCTTGCGGAAGTAATTCGTGTTCTCCCACAGGCGAGCGTGATGTTCGGGCTCGCTCATCAGCACCTCGATGGCTGCCTTCTGGGCTGCAGCCACACCGGGAGGTTGTGAGCCGGAGAGCAACCAGGACCTCGAATGGTTCAGCGCGTGGTTTCGGGTCATCTCGGTGCCCGCAAGAATCCCGCCTTGAACGCCCAGTGCTTTTGAGAACGAACCGGTTTCGAAATCGACCTTCCCCTGGAGTTTGAAATGGTCTACGATTCCAGCACCGCCCTCACCGAGGACACCCTCGCCGTGGCAGTCGTCCACGTAAACCATGGCGCCGTATTCCTCTGCCAGCGCCGTCACCTCATCGAGGGGGGCGATGTCGCCGTCCATGGAAAACACGCCGTCGGTAATGATGAGTTTACGCTCTGAGGATTCGTTGGCCTTGAGAACAGCTTCCAGTTCGCCCATGTCGTTGTGCGCATACACGGCACGTGAGGCCTTGGTGAGCCGTACACCATCGATGATGGACCCGTGGTTGAGTTCGTCGGAGATGATGACATCTTGCGGACCGGTGACCAGGGTTGGGATCAAGCCGACATTGACGGTGTAGCCGGCGGAATAAATCAGCGATGCTTCAACACCTTTGAACTCGGCCACTTTCTTTTCGGCCTCGAGGTGAATGTCCATCGTTCCTGCAATGGCCCGGACAGAGCCGCTTCCAGCACCGTAGGTGGCCGTGGCCTCTTGCATGGCGGCGACAACCTTGGGGTGCGTGGTGAGGTTGAGGTAGTTGTTGGCTGAGAGCATGATGGTTGGTTTCCCGTCCATCTGACATCGAGGGACGTTAGGCCCTTCAAGCGTGGGAGGTTCCCACAGCAACGACTTCTCGTTGAGTTCATCGTATCGGGCTTTCATCCACGACATATCACCGGGCATGGTCAATCCTCATGACGGCTACGAGGCGCGGGTTTTTGTTGTTTGTCTTACCCGTCCAGGCCCATAAGGGCGAGGACGTTCATGCCCGACATATCGAGGCAATCTCCCTCTCGTAAACCAAAATCCTCGAGCCACAATTCACCGATGGCTGTTCGATGCAAATCAATGACCTGATGGCCAACACTCGAAAACATGCGTCGCACCTGACGTTTCTTCCCTTCGTGGAGGGTGACCTGCACATCACAGGACGAGAGTTGGTGAACCTCGGCGGGTTCTGTTCGATGAAGGGTGACCTCACCGTTCACCTCCAACTCGATATCGACGCCTTCTCGTAGGGCCTTCAGTGCCGCTTCGTCGATGGATTCAGCCGTTCGAACGAGGTAGACCTTGGGCACGTGATGTTCCGGGTCGGTAACCCGACTTACCAATTTGCCGTCCGTTGTCAAGACGAGCATCCCCGTGGTCGCTTCGTCGAGGCGCCCCACCGTCACCATCCGATCTTTGTCCCGCTGCGAGAGGTGGTCGGGAAGCAGGTCAAAGACCGGCGTCTTGCCCAGAGAACGTTCGTGCTTGTTGAGGCGGGAGCAAAGGTAGCCGGGTGGTTTGTTGAGGATGAGCGTAACATGCTCCTCTGGTAGGTGAAGCACGTTTCCGCGATACGCCACAGGCTTGGTTCGTGGATTGAATTGGAAACTGATGTCCTTCACCACCGAACCGTTCACCGTAATGTCGCCCGCCCAGACCGCCTCCTTGGCCTGCCGCTTCGAGGCGAAGGTGCCGGTTTGGGAAAGGAACTGATGAAGACGCAGTTTCATGGTTGCTCAGTTCGCCGAGGAGGCGCCCCCGCATCATCATTGTCATGAACGCAACGCCTTTCCACCATGACACTGAACTTGGTCGAAGGTTGGAAACTGGCACCACCAAATACGAGGTTTTTCATAGCCCAATCCGAGGGGGCTCCTATGGTCAAGGACGAGCAAGCAGGAGCATGGACCAAAGCCTACACCGGCGGTAAATTTGTTCGCAAGAGCAGTGAGTTCAGGGATATCATTTCGCACGACGGCCCGTTTGAGCCGGCAAGTGGTCGCTACCATCTCTACGTCTCTCTCGCTTGCCCGTGGGCGCACCGGACCGTCATGGCACGCACGCTCCTCGGACTGGAAGACCATGTTACGGTTGACGTGGTCGACTGGCGAATGAACCCTGACGGTTCGTGGTCGTTCAACCCCGATGAACCCGGTGCCACCCCCGACCGTGTCAACGGCGAACACCACCTCGAGGCCGTTTATCGACGAGCCTATCCTGAATGGACCAACGAGGGGCACGTTGGTACCGTGCCGGTGCTGTGGGACAAGGCGACCGGCACCATCGTCAACAACGAGAGTCGAGAAATCATTCGGATGTTCGGCACGCTTGCCAAAGCGCTCGGCGCGACCACCACCCTTTGTCCCGACGACCTCGTTGAAGAGATCGATGCGATGATCACGTCCAACTACGAATCGGTCAACAACGGCGTCTACAAATCAGGTTTTGCCCGCTCACAGGACGCTTACGAAGCGGCTGTTTCCACCCTGTTTGACCGGCTCGACGAACTTGACCGCCACCTCGAGGATCGGGAGTGGTTGGTGGGTGATGGACGAGGCACCCTCACCGAAGCCGACCTCTGTTTGTTCACCACCCTCGTTCGTTTTGACCTGGTCTATGTGGTCCACTTCAAGTGCAATCTCCAGCGCATTATCGATTATCCTCATCTGCAGGCCTTTGTTGAGCAAATGTTGGCCCTCCCCGGTATCCGAGAAACCTGCGATTGGACCCACATCAAGCATCATTACTTCTGGTCTCACCAACACATGAATCCCTACCGAATCGTACCACTTGGGCCCCGAACCGGACCTCACGCACCACAACGAGGTCCATCACTCGGATGATTGGCCCGATGGGGTCATCTTCAGTCTGGCCCGTTTGTTGGCTTGAACCGTTTCAAACGCTGCCATGACGGGAGCCAGCCGTGCTGAACGAGAACGTGCCTCAGCCTCGGCTGCGACGGCCTGCGCCTCGGCTCCAACAGCCGCCACCTCGCGTACCGTGGTGAGCTTGGCCAGGGCAAGTTCCCGGTCTTGGCGAGCCGCTTCCATACGGCGTTCGTGTTGGAGATGGGCGGCTTCCATGTGCATCTCGTGTTCAGACGCCTCTGGTTCAACGTCTTTTTTTCGCAGATAATTCCACACGGCTCGTGCGCCTTGGAACGCGGTCAGATAACTTGAGGTCGTCATTTGCATGGTGAACGCCAGTTTTCATTGTGCTTGGGACCTATTTCTTGCTATTGCCCTACAAACCATCAGCGTTATAATGCGAGGGCCGTGCAAAATTACCATGGCAAACCGGCGCCGAGCGATGATGTTGACCGCTTTTTTGCTGCAGTTGTTGATGGTGGGCGCAACCGCCTCCCCCTTGGCAGACTCAACCAACCCCCTCGGTGATGCGTCCAAGATGAACGCTGACCTTGTCGAAAAACTCGATGAAGTCGCCGACGCCACGGTGCTGCCCGTCATCTTCCAACTGCACTCCCCATTGACACCGCACGACGAGGCCTTCATCGCCGACCTCGGACTGGTACTCAAGGGCGAGGCCCCCCTCTTGGATGCCGGATTGATCGAAGGCAAGGCCATCGACCTGCGTCGAATGTCAACATGGGACCGTGTTGAATACCTCGAACTCGACAAGGAACTGGAATTCTTCTACCTGCCATCCGAATGGGGCGGCCAGCCCGAACCGGGCATCATGATGCACGAAACGACCCATGTGGTGCGTGCCACCGACACCTGGGACCGCGTCATTATTTCGCCATCGGGAGAAGTTCTGCGAGAAATCGACCTCTCGTTCAGCGAGTGGGACGGCGACGGCACCGCCATCGTTGACCTCGACACCGGCGTGGACGCCGGCCACCCTGACTACGACTACCTCGAGCCTTGGACCGGTGAGAAAACGCTCTACTCCGCCAAGTGGACGCCAGCCGACAACGATTGGGTCGAGACGAGGAACTCGGACACCTCCTCGGGCCACGGCACGCACGTCGGCGGCACCATCGCCGGTAACGGGGACGCTTCGGCCGGACGGCGAGCAGGCGTGGCCAAGGGCGGCCAACTCGTGGCGCTTGGGGCCGGTGATGGCGCGTCCATTTTCGCCGGTGTTCAGGGACTTGAGTGGACCTATGCGCATTCCATCCCGGGCCAAAACCCCCACCACATTCGTGTTGTCTCCAACTCCTGGGGCAGCGATGGGGATTACGACCCACAAGGCACCATCACGCAGCTGACGGATCGACTCACGTACGAGAACGACGTTGCTGTGATCTTTGCGGCCTCCAACTCCGGTGGGTCCGGTGCTGAATGCTCGGGCGACCTGCGCACGAATGTGTACGCCAACACACCCTCGGCCATTTCCGTGGCCGCACTGACCCACGACGGTACTGCGGTGACTTCGTTCTCTTCTCGTGGCTGCATGAACCAACAGCACACCTGGCCCGATGTAGGCGCACCCGGCCGAGACATTTGGGCCACTGCACCACGTGGTACCGCCATTGATGCGACCACCCGTACGCAAGGCGACCTCTACTACATGGCCATCTCTGGAACCTCGATGGCCACGCCTCACGTTGGTGGTATGGCTGGCATCCTGCTCGACGTTGCTCCTTCCTTGGGCGCAGCCGATTACCACCGGGACGACCATGACTTCGGCGACAGCCTCGTTGGCGGCGACGGAACAGCCGCCTACGCACAGTATGAAGACTGGAACGAGCGCAACAACAGCCGGGTCCACGAAGTTGAACTCATCCTTGAGTTAACGGCTCGCTACGAAGGCATGGCGAATTCCTGTGAGGCTGGCAACGACGAAGACTCTTGCAACGACATCCCAGAAGAGTGTTATCGCAGCGCAACGGGAGAATGCCACGACTGGCGCATCGGCCACGGTCTCACGGACCTTGACGCCGCCGTGGCGTTGGCCCGTACCCTTCAGTTGATGCGAGACCAGGACGGCGACGGCATCGTTGACCACCCCGAATACAACGTGTGGGACGCTTACGAGATCTACGAGAACATGATGACGACCACCACCATTCCTGCCAACACTGACCGTGTTCG
>DAET01000030.1 GCA_002497765.1 Euryarchaeota archaeon UBA486 | reverse complement strand
CGGAACGTTGGCCACATGCTGTCCCCTTGGATGCGGACATCCAGGGTGCCGCTCATCGATGACCCTCAGGATGCACGAATCCAAGGGACGTCTCGTCCCTTGGCGGTCCAGAACATCTGGTGAATGGATTCGCAGGCGTCCATCAGTTCTTGAGCATGGTCAGCCGAGACTTCGACTTTGCAGGCCGAGCACAGCTTGGCAGCATGCCAGAACGTGTCATGAAGGTCAGGGATGGATTCAAGGTGCTGGGGTTTGAAGAAGTCCGTCCACAAAACGAGGAGTTCGTCCTTGCACTTCTGTGCCTCTTCTTCCTTCACGGCAGCGTAGCGGGCCATCGTGTTCATGTAAGCAGCCATGGCGACGCCGTCGTTGGTATCTGGGCAGGTCATGGCCAGCATTTTCTTGGTCATGGATTGAACGGCCTCGGCGGCGATTCGGGCGCTGGCTGGGTCGTACACACCGCAGGGTGCATCGCAGTGGGCTTCGGCAAGAACAGGGGTCTTCATGAGTTAACCCAAAGGTCCGAACCATAAGAACATGATTCTTGAATCACAGGAGGCTTCATCGCAGGATGGTGGTGCCTGCCTCACCCCGCAGGGCTTCAAGAACGTGGCCAGGCGAGCAAAGGACACCAACCCCACCGTCAATCTTCTCGACAAAGCTGCACAAGGCGTTGACCTTGGGACCCATGGAACCCTTTGGGAACTCTCCCGCCTCGTCCATGCGCTCGGCCTCCTCCAGCGAAAGAGAAGTGAGGGCTTCCGCCTCCGGTGTTCCAAAGGAGCGGTAGATGGCATCGGCTGCCGTGCTGATGATCAGCGCATCAGCGTTCAGTTCGGCGGCGAGAAGTGAAGAGAAATGGTCCTTGTCCACCACCGCTGGAACCCCTTGGTGGTGCTCATCACGCCGAACGACGGGAATGCCGCCGCCACCGCCGCAAAAGACCACGGCTCTCAAATCAACCAGGTGCCGGATGACGTCAATCTCATGGATGCGAAGTGGAAACGGGCTGGCGACCACCCGACGAGGACCGTGAACGGTTTGCGCAATGTCCCAATCAGCTGACATGACCGTTTCTGCATCGAGCACGGGTCCGACGGGCTTTGTGGGCCACTGAAACCCTTCGTCTTCGGGGTCGACCTCAACATGGGTGAGTACAACGGCCGTTCGCTCGGGTCGCCGGCGACGTCGCAGAATGGCGTTCAGGTGCAAGGAAAGTTCGTGTCCAATCATCCCTTGAGTGGCGGCGACCCATGCATCCAAGTCGTGGGTGTGCTGCTCGTCCATGGAGAGAAGGTGGCCAACTTGAGGCCCATTTCCATGGGTGATCACAACGCTCCAATCCATTTCGAGGAGGTCGATTACATCGCTCATCACTTTGGCGAGTACCTGAGAGGCATCGGCACTTCCTCCAGCAGGGGATTGGAGAGCGTTGCCTCCAAGCGCATAAACGGCTGTCTTCTTCACGGGTGTACCTCGTCTTGAACCGTTTTGACACTTTTCACGATACGATGCGCGAGCCCCCCACTTCCGAGGTACGGTGAGGGAGACATTCACATAGGCAGGGTGGGTGGGAATCGATGGTGAGAGCATGGTCAAGACCACGTGGATAGGCGATGTGCAAAAGGGCCAACACGATGGCGAGCAGGTTGAACTGAAGGGTTGGGTCAAGCGAGCCAGAGGCAACAACAACATTCGATTTATTGTCTTGCGAGACTCAACGGGAACCATTCAGTGCGTCGGAAAAAAAGCTAACATCGGCGAGGAAGCCTTTGACGCCTTGAAAGGCGCACTCATCGAGACGAGCGTCGTCTTCACCGGAATGGTCCGTGCTGACGAGCGCGCCGAAGGCGGGCATGAACTCGACATCACCGCTGTTGAAATCGTTGGTCCCGTCAACTCAGAGCGTCCTTTCCCCATTACGGAAGCCGACATGCTGGTGGAAGACGAGGACGGCGAGTTGACCTACGGCGGAACAGAACACACCCTCAACCATCGCCACCTGTACCTCCGAACCACACGCGCGACGACCATGCTCAAACTTCGGAGTTCAGCCTTCGGCGCCATCCATTCCTATTTCCGAGGGCATGATTTCTTGGAGTATCAGGCACCTAACTTCGTGGCTGGTGCCGTTGAGGGCGGCTCAACCTTGTTTGAGGTCCCGTATTTCGGGAAGCAAGCCTACCTGACCCAATCCTGGCAGCTCTACGCAGAGGCAGCCATGCCAGCGCTGGAGCGACTCTACACCATCGCACCTTCCTTCCGTGCGGAAAAGTCTCGTACACGACGGCACTTGACGGAATTTTGGCACGCTGAAATGGAGATGGCATGGGCTACGAACAACGACATTATGGCGCACGGCGAGGGCGTCGTGCGACACATCGCAAAGGCACTATTGGATGAACGTGAGGAAGAACTCACTTATCTTGAACGGGACCTCGAATTAATCGCCAACTACGCCGACAACCCTTACCCTCGGATGCGCTACGACGAAGCCATCGAGATTCTGCAAGGCAAAGGCGTGAACGTTGAGTGGGGACAAGATTTGGATTATTCCAAGGAAAAGGTGCTGACCCAAGACTTCGATGTACCACATTTCCTGACGCACTACCCCAAAATCGCCAAACCGTTCTATCACCGTGTGGATCCGAGCGACGACAAATACGTTCTCTGTCACGACCTCCTGGCCCCTGAAGGCTACGGCGAGATCATCGGTGGTGGCGAGCGCACATGGTCCGAGGAAGAAATCCTTCAACGCATCGACGAAGAAGGAACCCCACGTGAGCCCTACCAGTTCTACATCGACGTGCGCTCCTACGGCGGCGTGCCGCACGGCGGCTTCGGTTTGGGGGTTGACCGGGTGGTCAGCTGGCTGGCCGGGGCAACCCACATTCGTGAGGTGATCCCCTTCCCCAGAACGTCGAGAAGGGTAACGCCCTGATTACAACAGCGTCTCGCCGCACATCGGGCAAGGCATACCAGGGATGAACACACCAAGCAAGAACCCGCAATGGGGGCAGATGGACATCAAGTCGTCAACGACCATGGAGTTGTTTTCATTGGGCTTCCCCATCAAGGTTTTGGCAGTCCAAATCGTTCACAAATGAGGTCAAGCACCAATCCCAAGTCCTTCTCTTCGATGATGTGGCGTGCATGTGCCCGAGGTCGATCGTCCCAGGGGTTGAACAAGATGGAACAGTCCGATTCCTCAAACATGCCGACGTCGCCCATTGAATCCCCAACGGAGGCCGTGCATGACTTGCTGACACCCAAGCGTCGCTGAAGCATCTTGACGATGGCCCCTTTACCGTTCATTTGAACTTGGTAACGGCCAAAATCGCCAATACCGGGAGGGTTTTTGCCATCGCCAGACTCCATCAACCAACCGTTGGTGAACACGTGGAGTTTCGAATCCATCCCCCCGGATTGCTCGTTCGCCGTGTGCCGGTCAATGCCTCCCCAGCGGCGGCGCCATGGTTGTTCGGAAGGAAAGGTTGCAGCGATGTCCCTCGCAGTCTTTTGCAAACCGCCGCTCACAATAGCGACATGGACGCCGATGTTTAGTAGGTGGTCAATAAGCCCGTGCCAGCCTTTCATCATCGGCATGCCTTCCATCAATCCACGGAGGCGTTCATCGGTGATGTTGCCACCGGGTGCTGATTTGATGAGGGCCAAATCCAGTTTGATCCAGTCCCACTCGTCCAGCAATCCTTGATTGTACAAGGCGAACGATTCGTCGTTTGAGATGCCCAATCCATCGTACACAAATTGCCATGTGGAAAGGTGGTCAACGAGCACGCGGTCCATGTCCAGGCAGACCAAGTGTGACATCTGTTCAGCTCCCCTTTGGCCAATTGTACTGGTTTTGGATGCGGGCGACCTGTTTTCCCATGATGTAGAGAATAAGGGCTACCATCATGGCAAACAGTCCGATCAGGGTCATGGCAATGGTGATGAGCGTCACCCCAATGGAGGTTGAATTCAATTCGGTGAACATGGTGGCAAGGTCACCGGACAATCGATACCCCAAGACAAACAGCACCACGCCAGGAATACCGAACAAGAGGAGGGGGTGCTTGGATTCCAGCATCCAATAGAAGAGTTGAGCAAAACGAGACGCCGTCGCGAGCGATTGCCGTTGAGGGAGTTGAATCGGCGCATCCGTTTTGATAAATCGTGCTCGGACGGTCTCCGATACATCCTCCATCGTGGCTTCGTCGGAGAGCTCTGCAAGGTGGCCCATCCCTTCCTCGCTGGTGATCAGATGACCCATCAGGGTGGTCGCAATGACGTGCGGAGAGTTGTCATCAACCGAGGGAGGTTCCCGGTAGAGATAGTGGATGTCCCAACCTTCTCGAGCCCTGTTCACGCTGAGCGGCAAGGCGGACAATTTCCAAAGGGAAGTGATCGGCAAAAACAAAGTCAATCCGTCGTTGAGGGAAGCTTGGATGGCTGCACGCGTCAGGTTCTGTGGCGTCAAGGCACCCTCATAGTGAACCACTTGGGTGTCAACTTCCTCGGCCAGTTGTGCGGTCTCATCCGTGGACCCCGTATCAAAGAGCACCACGTCTTCCGCCACTTCTCGGCAGCGAACCACCAAGGAAACGATGCGGAGTTCGATGTTCTCACCGATGAGAACAACACGACGGAGCGGGACCTTCACGGACTTGGTCGACCTCTCCAAGGCTATGAAACCTGTTCTCCCAAGGTGCTGGCAAGGGACGATTCACGCATAGGTTGATGTTGGCCACCTGCACGGAGAAATCATGCACCACGGACGACTTCTCGGCGTGGTCATCCCCGCTCGCAACGAAGAGGAACACATCGAGGCCGTGCTGTCCAGCCTCCCTGAGATGGTGGACTTGGCCGTGGTCGTCAACGATGGCTCTGTAGACAACACAGGTGCGCTCGCCAGCCATGCCGATGCGCCGTGTGATGTCGTGGTCTTGGAAGGAGACGGTGACGGTGTGGGCGCCTCCATTGACCGAGGCCACCAGTATCTCCTCAGTTTGTGGGACTCGCCATTCATCAGCGTGGTGATGGCAGGTGACGGACAAATGAATCCCGACGACATGGAGACCTTGGTTCACCCCATTATCACCAACAAAGCAGACCACGTGAAGGGAAACCGGAGGCTGCACCCTGATGGATACAACCGAATGCCGAAGCAGCGGCAACGTGCAACCGCAGTGCTCTCGTGGTTCACAACCCTCGCTGCTGGACAACCCATCGGCGACCCCCAATGCGGGTACACGGCCACGTCGTCAAAGGTGCTCAACGCCTGGGACTGGAAACGGTCATGGGCGGGCTATGGCTATCCGAATTTCTGGCTGATCAACCTCGCAAAGCAGGGCTTTCGTTTGAGAGAGGTGCCCGTTCAATCCATCTATAGAAACGAAGTCAGCGGCATCAAACCCCTCGCATTCTTCATGAGCGTTGGATGGATGATGGCGATCGAACATCACCGCAGAAACCTCGCTTGGCTGAGACCTGGCCGCCTTACACCGCACACCTTGTTTGCTCTGATGGCCTACCTTTTGGGGTGGTCTGCTGCGCTTCCCTTCTTGAGCAATGATTTGGAGGTTGAACTGGTCGCAAGGGGGATTCCTCCCCTCCTTCTTACCGTGTTCTTTTGGTCGTTAGCGCATCTTTTTGACAGGGGGGCGACACGTGTCCACCAGGAGTTGAAACTGCATGAGGCGACATGACCGGCGTCGGAAACCTCGTAAGGCCCATGTCCGTCATATCTTGGTCGCCAATAAGCCGGAAGCCAAGATGATTCTTGAGCAGATCAATGCCGCCAAAAAACCACTTCGAACCTTCAAAAAAATGGCCAAGAAATACTCCAACTGCCCCAGCGGCAGCAAGGGTGGTGACCTCGGGGAGTTTGTTGAGGGGCAGATGGTTCAGACCTTCGAGGATGCCGTATGGGCATCGGAGCTGGAGGCCGTACCTCAAAACTTCATCAAAACCCAATTTGGATTCCATGTCTTGTGGGTGCACAGCATCGTGCTTCCCGAGTGATGGTGGGCGTACCAAGATTTGAACTTGGGTCCAAGCGTCCCAAACGCCCGAGTATAGGCCAAACTAACCCATACGCCCTTGGTCTGTGCCACGGCGTCTCACCTATGAACTTCACTCAAAGAACATCCACCGGTCAGGTGCCAAACGCAGAACCAATCCCTCAAGTTCTGCTTGTTCCATGAACGCCTCAGGCGATGCATCCATGGCTCGCTTTTCCAAATGACGACGCACGACCTCCAACCCAAGGCTCCCGTCATCCTCTGAGAGATTCCTCAGTTCTGTGAGGACGGCCCTGACGGAGACAGGCTGTGCCGCATCAGGTTCGGGGCGTGCTGTCATCCGCTGTCGCAGCTCATCTCGCAGTTCCTCCGGCGTGTTGGCCAACGCCACTTCCATATGCAAGTCAGCGCTGCTATGACACTCTTTGACAACTTCACACGACGATGAGAGTGCCGTTCCGCAATGCGGACATCGCCCACCCTGACGGCGTTGACCCGAACACCGCTGGCAAGCAGCGCATCGAACCACGAGCCAACGTTGCTCGGTGCTCATGTGGTTCAACTCAAAGCGAGAAATCGTGGTTGTTTTGAGGCTGGCCCGGGCGACGAGCAGGGGCAGCTGGAGCCTTTGTGTCCACCCGTTTCTTCGGCTCGGGGGT
>DAET01000019.1 GCA_002497765.1 Euryarchaeota archaeon UBA486 | reverse complement strand
ACCCCGCCGGAGCAAGTCCAAACCGTCCCGTTGACTCTGCACGACGAGGGACAGGTAGGATGCACAGTTGAATGCGGTCACCGAAAGGGAACAGAAAGGGGCTTACTCCCTACTCCCTCCTCCCTCGGCGTCCAGTGTCATGTACGTTCCTGGAATAACAGCGTCCATCGGCTTCATCACGGACGTGTCCCCGAGTGCGACGCCCTCGCCAAAGTCAATCCATGATGGATGGCGGTTGATTTTCGCTCGGGCGACATGCTCGGCCGTGATGACAGCGGGAAGGAGGAAGGTACTGGTGATGAAGGCGAAGATGATGAGCAAGCACATCAACATGAAGAAATTCTCCAGACCAGGGAAGGCTGCGAGGAAACCTGCCGCTATGCCGGACACCGTTGTGATGGTGGTTTCGAAAATGGTCTGGCCGGTCTCCTCAATGGCCGATGCCATGCCGTGAGGTGATTCACCTTCCTCTCGAATCCGATGCATCACGTGAATGGAGTCATCAACGCCGATGCCAAACACGATGGTTCCAATCATCGCCGTGAAGATGTTGACGTTCACGTCCCCGCTTTGCATCAGGAGCGGCTGCCACAGAATCACAACTGCCACAGGGACCATGGTGTAAATCCCTAACCTTGGTGAACGGAACACAAACATGAGAAGAACGGTGAGCACGAGAAGCGTCAGTAGTGTGGTTGTGGACTGCGTGCTGTGGATCCCCTCGTTGATATCAAGCGAAACCGGCAGGCCACCCGTGAGCAGGGACGTTCGGGTGTTGAGCAGCGTAGGTCCCTCTGCCAGAATCTCATCGATTTCATCGCGCAGCTCCCCGGCCACGTTGAGGTTCATGTAGGGCTGAGAGACGTAGACAATGGCCTTGGTGCCTCCTTCGTTCATCAGCATGGAACGTACTTCTTTGGACAAGGTATCAAAGGCGACGTTCACCATGTCTTTTCGCAAGGATTCCCGCTCGCTGAGCGGAACCAAGGTCCAGCCAGCACAGTTGGGGTCGAGGAGATCCTCGCTTTCCCAGCATGGGTCATGAAGTAAATCCCAAAGCGAGCCGTCGCCGATGGTGATGCCATCAGCCACCGTGATGGTGGCAGGAACGGCCTTGAGGAAGGTGATGATGCTCGTCGTTGAGGTTTCGTCAACTTGGTCCACGGCTTGCTCCATCGCATCGATGGAATCCAACACGGGCAGGTCCCGCACGTTCAGGGTGTTGTTGTTGTTCGGGCGCTGCGAGGCGTCGTAGATGAACAACGACGTTTGTCCGCTGCTGAACTGCCGTGAGTACTCGGCAAGGGAATTCAGCGATTCAATGCCGTCAGGGGCCTCGGATGAGCCGGTGATGGGCTCGTTCAATTCATCGAGGTTGGCCACCCCGTAGGCGGTGACAGAGCCAGCGAGGAGGATGACGATGAGGAAGCCCTTGATGGGTGCTTGGCCGATGTTTTTCCACACACTGGGGTTGGTGCGTTTGTTGAACTTGAGTAACCAAGCCAACGTGGGGACGAGGATGATGCTCAACACCAGCGTGGATGAGATGCCGATGACGAGGGTCACGCCCACCGATCGTATCGGGGCGATGGGGACGATGAGCGGAGCGATGAGGACGGAGAACCCAACGATGGTGGTCATCGCGGAAAGGAAGACCGCTACGCCAGTTGATCGTGTCATTTCCATGACGCACGATTTGTAGAACTCAAGGTCCCAGAGTTCTGGAACCGGTTGTTCTGGTTGACCACGTTTGCGACGTCGCTCGTTTTCGTCGTGGGCCTTGTCAATTTCTTTTCGCCTGACTTCTTCAATGCGGTTCACCATGTGAAGGGCATAATCCACGCCCAGGCCGATGAGGATGGGGAAGGTGGCCACAATCATTGGCGTAAGCGTGATGTCCATGATGACGGACGAACCGAAGGTGATGGCAAGCGCCATGAGGATGGGCGTTCCCGTGATGAGGACCACCTTGGCTGAACGGTGCAACGCCGTGATGACGAGGACGGTGAAGAGGACGGACCATGGTAAAATCATCAGGAGGTCTTCGTAAATGGCATCGGAGATGTCCTCGAGCACTTTTGTCAAGCCGGTTACCGTGATGGTTTCGGTGTTTCTGTATTCTGAGGGTCGGTTGTCGATGATGTCCTGGAAGTGATTCAGCAGTGCAGAGAAATCAGCCCAGTCGCCGGTTACACCAGGGTCGTGATGCATACCCACCACAATGGCGGTCGTGTCCCATATTCCGTCCCCATCCATGTCGTTGGTGAAGTTCCCATCTCCATCGCTGTCAACGGTGGGATCCATGTCGTTCGTATCTTTGATGAGGGCGTCGAAGGCACCGTCGGATTCTTCGATGATTTGGTCAATTCGGTCTTGGTCTGGGATGGCGTACTCGCCGCCTTCTGGCAGTTGATCGCAGTCCAGTGCTACAGGTAAGCGGTTGTTCACTCCGTGGACACAAAGGGAATTGTTGAATCGTCCGTCGGCTGAGTTGATCTCCTTGATGACCTGAGCAGGCGAGATGATCCAGAGCACACCGTCGTTGCGTCCATGGTCGGTTTTGTCAAAATCCATCCCTCGACTGGTCGAATCACCGCCGATGTTTCGGTCGTCACCTTCCAGCCAGCTGATCTCGTTCAAAATTGCTTCATCGGTGATGTTGGTCGTATCGTTGGGGTTGTTGGCGTTGGGTGTCGTGATGTAGATGACCGCTAGATCGGTTGACCATTCTGTGCGAACTTCAAGCAGCAAATCGGTGGATGATGCGCCATCGGGTAGGAAAATTTCCACATCACCGTCAATTTGTTCCTGAAACGCTACACCCTGCTGAGCAAACACGGCACTGATGATGATAAACAGGGCGAGGATGGTCCCTGGAGATGCCAGAACGGTGGTGTAGAGGCTATCAAGGCGTGCGTTGAAGGTGGACTTCATCGAAGCAGCCATTCGCTCAACGGCGTGGCGGAGGCCGTCCAGGGCGGATGCCTCGCTCTCCATGGTGGATGGACTCCGTGGTGGCTCAAGAAGGATTCCGCTCCGAGAGCGGCCGTCTGTCTGGTTCAGCAGGCGTCGTACGCCTCGATGAGGTACTTGGTGAGCGGGCTGGTCCAAGCAAGTTCAGAGATGCCGTCCTCGCCTTCAACAGCGTAGGTTCGAATCACGTCCCTGACCCTCACGTTTCCATCGGATGAGCGAGCGAGGATCATGGCGGCCTTGATGGGTTTGCCCGTGCCGTGGGGGTCGTAGACGGTGTCCAAGGCTTCTTCAAGGAACCATTCGGCTTTGCCGCCGGGCTCCCCTTCGTAGGTCTTCTTTGGTTTCTTGGCGCCGAACAGTCCGCCCGATTTCGGCTTGGCAGGAGCTGGCTTGCTCTTCGCAGGTGCAGATTTGGTGGCCGCAGCGGCCTTTCCGGAGGTCTTTTTCTTCTCTGCTGGTTTCTCTTCTTCCTTGGCCGGTGGCGCCTTTGCTGCTGCTTCTTTGGCGTCAGCAGCGGCTTTCTTGGCATCGGAGAGTTGGTCTTCAAGGTCCTGAATCTTATCCCGATAGGTGGCTGCGAGGTGCATCAAGGATGAGCGCATTGCCGCTTCAAGCTGAATGGTCAAGAGTTCGGTTGACGCATCGCTCCATTTTTTCCACTGCAGCATGGTGTTGGCGTGAATGTCCGAACCGCATTTCGGGCAGAAACTTTTGTTGGGCGGCTGCATGATGGGCACGGATTGGAGCGCATCGGAGGCTGGAAGCACCACGCCCTGAGATACTTTGAGAACTTCCAGCGTAGCCTGGCGGCCAAGATCCATGGCCTCGTTGAACCGGTCGTCGAGTTTCCCAAATGCACCGGCGTTTTTCAGGTCCAGAAGTTTGCTGCCTTCGCTTGCAAGTTCGATAGCGGCGTCTGCCGCAGCATGATTCCACTCTGCCGCTTGGAGGCCGGGAGCAACCTCGGTTGCAGCAGGCGTATTTGCTGCGGGTCCTTCCGGAAGTTCGCCTTCATCGGCAGCGGCGGCTATGCCGAGTTTGATGGGGTCTGCCCCGTCTTCAACCCTGGCAATCATGTCAAATTTCTCTGCCATGGAGAGGTCTTCTCGGAGGCGAATCACGTCCTTCAACTGGTTGAGGTCGTGGCCCGTGGCCGTGATGGGTCCTTGTTGTGTTAAATCATGACCGCATGAGAGACAAAACTTCGCCGTGACTTCCACGCCCGCTTCACATGTGGGACAATACACGCCGCCCATGGCGCAGATACATTGGTGACACCTTTTGAATGGTGTGTTGGATGATGCAACAAAGGAGGCGAGTTTGATGTTCGCCTTGCATCACAGGGCCGTTGCTTGACGAACCAGTTCCATCATCTCGCCCTGATCGCAGTTGGAGAGAATGGGTGCCAGTCTCGGGCCACGTTCTGTTCCCATGAACAAGGCGTAACTTGCACGGTACACGTCTCGCATACCGGTTTCGCTGAGGGTGGCGGTGGTCTTGAACGCCTCCGCGATGCCTTCGGTGGTCCAAGGTGCAGATTGCAGGGCCTTCTCGAGGAAGGGGAGAACACTGCGCTGGTCTTCGGTGAGTTCTCCGAGCGCCGTTGCGTCGGGCTCCGAGCAGAGATGGATGCGCATTTCCTCAGGGAAATGCTCGGAAGCGATCCAAGAACGCATCCTGGTAAGACGATCTTTCAGTGTCGGGGTCGGGTCAACGATGGTGCCCGTCGCTCGCAAACTCTCCCACACGCCCTCATCTTGCGGCTTGACTTGGGCCAGGAGAGCGAGATGACGGAAGCTCACCGAAGTCGCCACACTTGCCGTTGCCTCTTCCACCACGGAGAGTTCCAACGCCACCTTCGCATCCTCTATTTGAACACGCTTTCTTCGGCTCAAGTCAGGGTCGGCCAACTCAGCCTCAAAGTCTCGAGCGCACAGACGCTCGTATTCGTCTGCGAGGTTCACCAAACCCATGCCGGTATCAAATTCGATGGCCTTGCTTGGCTTTGAGTTGGCGATCAAGAATCGGAGAATTTCCGGAGGGACGAGTTGGAGGGCTTCGATGGGTCCGACCGTGTTGCCGGAGGACGATGACATGGCACCCTTTCCTCGCAGGCTGATCCACTCGTAAGTCAAGGGTGCGGGAGGTTCATGGCCAAAGAGGAGGGCGATTTCCTTCCCGGTGTCGTACGAGCCTCCAGCTGCCCCGTGGTCTTTTCCGAAGGGCTCACAGGTGATGGCGTTGAAGCCCCATTTGGCCGGCCAGTCAAGTCGCCACGGGAGTTTTCCTTCGCCCTGTTCAATGTTTGATCGACCGTCGACACCGTGGGCGTCGGTCCAGTGCACGTGAGGATACTCGTAGCCGGTGACGTTCACGCCGTCCAGCGAGCCTTTGGAATCCAACGGTTGCCAGGGAAACCAATCCGTTGGAAGTTCTCGACCCGACACACGCTCGATAATCTCGCGGACAGCCTCGGGGTCGTCGCAAGCAACCCGCGCAGCATGGCTAAATTTTCCAGCCTGATAGGCTTCAAGATTGGGGAGGAGGCGGGGCGTGACGCCAATGAGTTTCAGTGCCTCAAGGAAGGGAGTAAGAAAATGGTCACCATAGGTCCAGCCTTCTTCATTGAACCGTTTCCAGTCGGGTTTTCCGTTCTCGTCGGGGGCAGGAATGGAGCCAAGTTGATGGCCGATGAAGGTCTCGTACTCGGGGTCGAGGAAGGGGTAGACCTTCCGCAGCGGATCGGCGTTGTCGACCACGAACACCAATTCCGCCTCCATGCCCGCTCTGCGAGCTGCACGAGCGATCATGTCGCCGGTCAGAATTTCACGAAGATGGCCGATGTGAAATTCGCCGCTGGGCGTGATGCCGGTGGCCACGATGTGCGTCTCGCCGCGTTCGGCGAGGCGTTGGGCCATGACATCGCTCCAGTGCATGAGCAGACCTCAAACAGCGACTGCACGAATCAAACCACGCAGCGGGACGTCGTCGATTTCGTTTCGCGTGGTTTTGTTGACCAATACGACGGCGAGCGAGACTTCGCCGCCTGCGGCCCGGATGGATTGGATGGTCTTCGACATGGTCTTGCCAGAGGACAGAACATCGTCGATGATGACCACGCGCTTGCCAGCAACTTGGCCGTACTTGTTGGAAAGGGAACCGCTGCCTTCGCCTTCATCGGTGGTGCGAAAGACCGTCACGTCGGACTCAAGGATACGAGCAACTTCGTAGGCAAAGGCGATGCCGTTGATGGAAATACCAACCACGGTGTCGATGTTCTCGAAGCTAAGTTCTTCGTCGGCTACATCGGCCATGATGGAGCCCACGGCAGCGATGCGCTGGGGCCGAACGCCGAGGGTACGCCATCCAATGCGGACGTCGTTCGGGCGCTCACCATCACCCGTGCCAGACAACAACCAAGTGATGGTGTCCTGCGAAAGGGAGAGTTCGTCAGCGATTTGTTGGGTGTTCAACCCCTCCTTCATGAGGTTGGAAGCCAGCGCTTTCAGTTCTTCAATGCTCAAGACCATGGTCCTCAACGATGCCCTGCCGTTGAACGCTCATGAATGCTTTCATGGGCTCGGTTCACGGGGCGAAAGTCTTGAAGGGAGGGAGCGACGGCGGCAAACCATGGGAGACTTCGATTACGAGAGCCTTCTCGACCGAGCCCGAGAGAACATTCCAGAGGAGATTTCCTCGAGATCCCGTTGGCGGCTCCCTGCCCCACAAATCATGATCGAAGGTTCAAACACCATCTTCCGCAATTTCAACGAAGTGGTGTCCATGATGGACAGGGATGACAACCATGTCTACCAGTACATTCTGAACGAGTTGGGAACCTCCGGTTCTCGTGATGGCCCCCGTGCCCGATTCAAGGGACGAATTCCGCCCAAGCGAATCAAGGGAACCATCGCCAACTACGTCAACACCTACATCAAGTGCAGCCAATGTGGTGCTCCTGATACCCACTTTGTCAAGGAAGATCGAACCACGCTGCTGAAGTGTCAAGCCTGCGGTGCGACCCGTCCTGTGAAACTTTGATCATTCCAGTTTGAGGGTTGCTTGTTCGTCGATTGTTCCCGAGACAAGGTGTTGGAAGACAGCTTCCAGGGCTGCCTCGTCCTTCAGGCTGTACCAGACTCCCTCTGGATACACCACGCACGTTGGTCCCTGCTCGCAGAAATCCAGGCACCCTGACTTTTGCACGCGAAGGTTGAGGTCGCTCCCTGCCCTGACGCGCTGTTTCAGTTCACGCATGAGGTCAAGGCTTCCCCGGTTCATGCAGGAAGGACGGGTTGCCCCTTCGCCCCGCTGATGGCCGCAAACGAAGGCATGCCGGAGGTAGCCGGCTTCGGTTCTCCCTTTGGGGTCGGACGCCATCAAGACACCTCCAGTTGGTTGATGGCCTCGGCGAGTTCATGGTCCAGCGTTGTGATGCTGTTGGTGTCGTGGGTCATGGTTTCCACTACGGCGTAGCCCCATCCAAAATGGAGTTCTGCGTGATGGTTCATGTCCTCACAAATCGATGAAACTGCATCAATAAACGCCTTTGCACCAGCAAAATCCTCGAACGAAAACTCACGCATGAGCCGTCCTTCGACCTCGGTCCAACCCGCCGGGGCTGACATGGCCTCACCCCCAGAGGTGTGAATCGTCGTTGCCCTTGGTCTCTTTCTCGACCTTTTCGTGAAGTTTGGAACGTCGCTTCATGTCCTCTCGCTCGAAGGCCAAGAGCTCCTTGTCGTCGATGTACGCAGGGCGGGTGTGGGCGATGAGTTCCATCTTCACGATGACCTCTCGTGAAATGAAGATGCAACGTCCTTCGTCTGTGAGGATTTCGAGGCTTGATTTTCCTGAAGAGATGAGGCGGCCACGAACATGGGCGTCCTCTGGGTCGGAAAAGGCCTGAACGTTCAGGTGAAGTTCGACAAAGTCGTCTCGTCTCAGCCCTTGGCGGCGCTCGAGAAGATCGCCGTTGTAGACCGGGTTCAAGCCTTCGAGTTCGGGCGAGCCCATGTCTTCCCACATCGATTTCGCCCAATCCGGGAGGTCGACACTCTTTTTCTTCGCCATGACTTCAACGAAACGGCGAGCGTACTTGAACCTCCCCTTTGCTTTCCCCACCCGTTTCACAACGGGATACTTCATGAAGGAAAGACGGCGGCCCTTTGAACGAGGCAACACCATGAAGGTCTCTTGGCGTACACTCGGAACGGTTCTGCTCGAGGAGGAGGTCCTCGACAAGGCCTTCTCTCGAGCCAAGAAGGCCGCCGACCGGGTGGACGACTCGGATCGTGTTTTTCGGGTTCGAAAACAGATGACACGGATGGTTCAAACAGCAGCCGACATCATTGCGACCGAGTTTCAAGAACTGGTCTCGGCTTGGCCTTCGCTCGATCAATCACCGTTGTTCGATGTCGCCATGATCGATGCTTGCGTCGGCTGCGATGACTATCGCAAAAACCTCGCTACACTCCAATGGGCTTCGAAACAGGTGCAACGTATCGCCTCCCAGAACGCCAAGAAAATTATTCGCACTGGCCGAACGGATTTGATGCACGAGGCTCGTCGAGAAGCCTACGGGCGCATCTCCTCGGTGATGCGTCAGGTGGGCCCTTCCTTGACCTGGCTGAGTGAGGCACGTGAAACCCTCAAACGCCTTCCAAAAATTGACCCCGTCTCGCCCTGTATCGTTGTTTGCGGTGCTCCCAACGTGGGGAAATCAGCCTTTATCGCTGCCTTGAGCACGGGGAAGATGGAAGTCAACCACTACCCGTTCACGACCAAGCAAATCCACGTTGGCCATTTTACGCACCGACGGCTGCAGTACCAAATGGTTGACACGCCCGGTCTCCTCGACCGACCCATGGAGCAAAGGAATCACATTGAGATGCAGGCCATCGCTGCGCTGGAACACATTGGTTCCTTGGTGTTGTTTTTGGTCGATGAAAGCGAGTCGTGTGGGACGCCGCTGGAGGAACAAATGAACCTCCTCGAAGAGGTTCGAACGCTCCTTCCAGAAACAGACCTCATGCAGGTCAGTTCCAAAGCCGATTTGCTCAACCCGCCACCTGTGATGTGGGACGAGGTGGTGGAACACGAAACGGCTTGGCGGGAGGCTGGTGCTGAGGGCGAACCCGAGTTACCACTCCTGTTGGACGGTCAAGGGCGCGTGTGCCTTTCGGCGACGGAGAACGTTGGCCTTGATGCCATGCGGTTGGAAATTGTTCGGCGCGTGAAGTCTGCTCGCCCCAACAACCCGATGGAACTCCCCGAGGGCTGGTACCGCCAAGACGTCTGATCACATCGTGGTGAGCGACACAACGCCCAAGCCTTCCATGCCGGCTCTCAGCGTGGCTCGGGCCAGTTCGGAAACGGCGTAGTAGAACGGGTTGACCTCGCCGTCTTCGATGATGTAGCAGTCTCTATAGAACGAGTTGTAGGCCGTTGCCAGGTGAAGCATGTACTCGGCAAACAAGTTCGGGCGGTGTTCACGGACCACCTTCTCGAGCCGGTCGTCATGGACGGCCAAGGTCCGCAGCAGCTGAATCAACCCCTCCGGCATGGCGTCGCTTGCTGGTGCAGCAACTGCGTCCGAGAGGAACTCCTTTCCAACGAGTGCCTCAACCTTGGACTGGATGGAGCAGGCACGGGTATGGCTGTACATGATGAACGGGGCTGAACCGGCCTCGAAACTCAAGGCGTCCTCCCACCGGAAGGTGAACCCTTTCTCGGGGCTGACGCTGATGATGTTGAACCGCACCGCTGAGGTGCCAACGGCCTCTGCGATGGTCTTCATCGAAGCGTTGTCGAGGTCGGGTCGACGCTCCTTGAGCACCTCGATGGCGTGGGCTTGGGCCTCTTCCAGCAGGTCGTCCATGAACACCACGTTGCCCCGACGGGTGGACATTTTTCCTTCAGGGAGTTTGATGAAGGAATAGAACATGACTTCAGGACGGCGCTCGCCGAGTTCTTCGAGGGTCAGGCCAACCTGTTGAGCTTGCAACTTGTGGTCTTCACCGAGGACGTTGATCAATTCGTTGCACTGGGTCCATTTCCATCGATGATAAGCGATGTCTCGCGTGGCGTACAGCGAGGAACCATCGCCTCTGCGGTAGAAGAATTCGGTCTTGCCCTTCAGTCCACGTTGACCCAAATCGAGGTATTGCGCACCGTTCTCGGCGACGCCGTTGATCTCCAGTCCACCAAGTTCCTCCATCAGCTTGGCCACGTCACCGTTGATGACGAACAACGATTCCTTGGTGAAGCGGTCGAAGTGGATGCCAAGACGGCCGAGCGTTTCCAGCATCCCGTCCAACACGGGTTGGTAGGCGTTCTCGAACGAGCGGAGCACGGCTTCATCACCGTGCTCACTGGCGTGGACCAGGGTGCCGATGGCCTTCTCGATGTCTTCAGCAGAAGGGTCGTCTTTTCGGCGCAGTTGAGCGGCTTGGTACCAGCGGACACGTTGATGGTCGGCTTTGTTTGACCACTGGGGGTTCGCCGCTTCCCGGTCGGCGAGCAGGGTTTCGACCTCCTCGGTGGTCATGTTCTCAAGGGCCCATGCCAAGACCGCGACTTGTTTGCCCATGTCATCCACGTAGTACTCTGCGGTAACGGTGTCGCCCCATAACCGGTGAAGGCGAACAAGCGTGTCCCCAAGAATGGCGTTTCGAGCCCGTCCCACGTGGAAGGGGCCGTTTGGGTTCGCGGAGGTGTGCTCAATCAGGACTTCCCGACGCGTATTGCTCGTGCTTCGATGTCGTCCTTCCAAGAGTTGTTGCGCCAACCATGCCGGTGATGCTCGGAAGTTGAGGTAGCCGTTGACGGCGTTGATGCTCTCCAGCGAAGGGTGGGCTGGTATTGATGCAGCGAGTTGTTCGGCGATGGCAGCAGGTGCCATGCCGAGGGTTTTGGCAAAGGGAAAACAGGGAAGGGAAAGGTCGCCCTGGTCCAATTCACGGGCGGGCTGAAGCACACGGGCGATTAAACCGGCGTCCAGGCCCATGCTTTCAGCGGCCTGCTCCACGAGCGGCAAGATTTCGTTCTTGAGAAGGTCCACGTGCTCACCTCACATCATGGGGTAGCGCAGAATCGCTGCCAAGCCCCCGAAGCCTTGCATCAGTTGTGAACCCTCTTCCGTGTCCACAGAGATGTACGTAACTTGAGAGTTACCGTCCTCTGCAAGGGAGGTTAACGAATCGATAATGGAATGGCTTGAGAGTTCCTTGATGGAGTCGCCTGACGCACCACAGGACGGACATGAAGGGAGCTCTTGTTGCCGAGTGAGACGAGCCTCCCAGTTGCTCTCGCTTCCGTGACCGCACTTTTTGCACTGCATGGTGATGATGTTTCCTCGTAGACCTTCCGAGATGAGCAAGGTATCAACCGCACCGCTCGAGAGTGCTTGCTTGATCATCATTTCACCGTAGGTGGCCTTCGGGTGGGCTCGAATCAATTCTTCGAGGAAGCGGTTCATGACTTGGCGCTCGGCGTCAAGTTCGATCTCGCCCATCAGTTGGCCAGCGTTTTCCACGAGTTCTCGAACACCGGATTCGTTGGAATAACCGACGTCGAAGGTGGTCTTGGCAATTTTCTTGGCGATTTCGTGGTGGAAGTACTCGTTCTTGACCACGAAATCCTTGGTGGCGCCCGGACCGCCGATGATGACGGCCTGAATGTTCTCAAGGTGGGGCAACCAGTAGGACGAGGCGTGTTCGGTGGCCCGCTTGAAGAAGTTGTGCGCCGCTTCTTCGATGAGCCGCTCGAAACGTTGAGCCGACTGACCACCTTGGCGGTGTTTGCCCATGATGTTCGACACCAGGTGCTCCTGAACGTGAATTCGCTTTCCGGAAGCGATGCCGTAGGCGGCTTCGGCTCGGTCAATGACGAAGAGACCGTACGATTTTTTGTCAACGAGCATCTCTTCGAGTTGCGTCAGTTCAAACCTCGAATCGCAGCGGTATCGGAAGGAAATGAGCGGTTGGGGCGGGTCTTCAATGACAATGTTGACCATGCGACTTTTGTTGTTGCCGACGATGATGGAGCCAACAAAGATGGCAAGTCCATGTTCGCCCGGTGTTTTGTAGCGTGAGAGGGTTGAAATGGCGGATTCAATGGCGCCCTGAACATTTTTTCGAGTGCCTTTGGACTTGATGTTCGCCGCTTGACCGTGCTCGTTTTGCAGCATGGAACGTGCATCGGAAACCTGACGGTCGGGTGGAATGATGAGGGTGACGAGTTCGGTGCCAAAGCCCTTCATCTCTCGGAGGTCTTCCAAAGCGAGTTTGAGGCGCATCCTTCGTGCCGACAACTTCGCATCGTCTGCCATGGTGCTTCCCCCATTGTCGGGCTGAGGCGGGGCACTTCAAACCTCGCCCCGCTTCGCTGTGGTATCCACAATGTGTGGCCTTGGAGAGGGATAGGATGAAAGCATGGCCGCGTCGCAGGGAAACCATGAGCCCCGTGCACGTCGTTGCCCTTGGCGGGAGTCTTCTTCGTCCTGAAGAAGCCGACGCTCGAGCCATGTGGATGGGACAGCTCCGCCAACTCATGGTCCACCTTGAGGGCAACGGGCGCCGCATCGCCCTCGTGGTCGGTGGTGGTCTGCCTGCACGTGAAGGCATTGAACTGGCCAAGACCTCCATTTCGGCTCCCCATCGATTGGATGAGATCGGGATTGCCGGCACACGGCTCAATGCCACGGTGCTTCAGCAAGTGCTTCTCGACATCGGATGCGACGTCGCTCCATCGGTGCCTCACACCATCGACGACGCACGCTCGCTGCTTGACGACCACCACATCGTCGTCATGGGCGGTACCGTTCCCGGTCATACGACCGACACCGTGGCGGTGAAACTCGCCGCTGCCGTCCACGCAAGGCACTGCATCATCGCCACCAATGTCTCGCACGTCTACGACAAGGACCCTCGAGCCAACGACGATGCCAAGGCCCTCACCGACATCACCCTCGCCGAACTCGGCGCCATCGTGGGCGTGGGTCAGCCACTCGAGCCAGGAGCATCGGCCGTGGTTGACCCGGTGGCCGTGGCCGTGGCAATGGAGGCCGGCTTGGATTTGGCCGTGCTCGACGGCCGTGACATTCGGCGATTGGACGATGCCCTGGACGGGAAACTGTTCGACGGGACCGTCATCAAAGCTTGAGGTGAAACAATGGTGGATGCAAAGAAGGTGAAAGACATGGTGGCCAAGAAATCAAGCCAGTTCATCGGCAATATGCAGGGCGGTGGTAAGGTTCCACCGCACAAGCACTGCCGTATCTGTCAAGAACCCATTCCCGTCAAGGCTGACCCTCGCGTCTGTAAACAACAGGAATGCATCGAGAAGAACGAGAAGGACGAGAAGAACCAGAAAACGGTTCGTATCATGATGTTCATCTTCTTCGGGATTTTTGCCGTCCCCTACCTGTTGGTCCTTGTGACCGGGTTGTTCTGAAGCGTTCAGTCCAAACCAAACTCACGAACGAGCAGCAAGCGCAGGAAGCGTTGCGCGCTTTGGAGTACCAGACCGGTGGCCATGAGCGAGAGCCCGAGCAGACCGATCCAAACGGCCGAGAATCCGGCACCGATGATGCTGTCAAGCTGGAGGGTGAAGTCCTGCGCCGTGCGGGTTCCCATGGCGGCACCGGTCGCCAGCAGGCCAAATCCGGGGAGACCGAGCACGAGCAGCGGCTTCTTCTGGGAAAGAGAGAGCACCGCCCACGTCATGACGGTGAAGCCGTGGGAAACGGCCGTGAAGTTGGAGCCTTTGGGGACATCGTAGCGAATGACGGTCGGGACCTCGAGCACCCGCAGTTGCTTCTCGTGAGCGTCTTCGAGCATTTCGAGGGACAACTCCATGCCTTCCGAGTCAAATCTCAGGCGTTCGAGGGCGGTTCTGGAAAAGGCTCGGAAGCCGGACTGCGTGTCCTTGATGCCGAGGTCGCTGGAAAGGTTGGAAGCGGCCGTGATCACCTTGATCCCCAACCGCCGGTAGGCGGGCATGTCGGTGCCGCCTCCTCCGTCAACAAAGCGAGAGCCGATGGCGAAGTCGGCCTCGCCATCGAGGATTGGTTGGAGCAACTTGGGAATGTCGCTGGTTTCGTGTTGACCATCGGAATCGAGCAGCACGAGCGCGTCGGCGTCCAATTCGGAGGCTCGCAAGAACAACGTCTTGAGGGCCCCACCGTAGCCACGGTTCACGCGGTGGCGAATGACGGTCGCCCCGCAGGCCTCGGCAATTCGGGCGCTGGAGTCGGATGAGCCGTCGTCGATGCAAATCACCTCATCGACGTAGCGAAGGGTTCGGGTGACAACCGAACCAATCGTCTCCTCTTCGTTGTACATGGGCATGCCAGCAACGATGCGCGGCTTGGCCGCACTGTTTGGCTTGTCCCCTTGAGGCACGACCTTCCGTCATTGAAGTTCTATATATGGCTGTTTAAATTAAACCAGAGAAAAAAAGGAAAAGGCCGTTCACTTGCTCTTGAGCAACCGAACGGCGTTGTACTTCTCAGAGAGAAGGAACCCGGTGAATGGGCCGATAGCGGCTCAGTCGTGGAGTTGCGTCACGGTGGTGACTGCTCGCTCGCCGGAGAGGACCTTTTGCAAGGCGCCCATCGAAATGACCAACGGGACATAGGATTGCCCGTCGCTGGTCATGTATGTGCTGCAGTCTGCGAACGCCGCCGTGTTGATGGAGAGCTTGAGGGCCCCACCAGCGTTGCTTCGGCGGACGTATCCCACCAGGATGTTGTTGTCCAGGTTTTCGGTTTGCTTTGCGGTTTCAGATTTCTTCATGTGTTCACCTCCCCCAAGGTTCTTGTTCCTCAGGAACCGAAGCATTTGCTTCAACAATCTTAACGGTATGCTGGTTTGATGGCTGTGACCATTTGCCTTATACGAGCGGTTTTGGTGGTCAGCCCATGCGAGCCTTGGTCACGGGCGGAGCGGGGTTCATCGGCTCCCACCTCATCGACCGCTTGGTGGCTCGCGGGGACGAGGTCGTCGTCATTGACAACCTCTCGAGCGGCGACCTTTCATTCATCCAAGGCCACCTTGACTCCGGTGCAGTTGTTCTGGTCGAAGGCGATATCTGCAATCCGGATGATGTTGGTCGAGCCATGGCCATGAACATCGATTGTGTGTTCCACCTCGCTGCCAACCCCGACATTCGCCTCGGCACCCGCATCACCGACACCGACCTCAAGCAGGGCACGGTGGCGACGTACAACATCGTCGAAGCCATGCGCTTGAACGGTGTGAAGAACATCGCCTTTGCTTCAAGTTCCGTCGTCTACGGCGAGAACGCCCCCATGCCAACACCCGAAAATCACGGCCCGTGCATGCCCATCTCGCTGTACGGTGCGAGCAAACAAGCCGGTGAAGGACTCATCAGCAGTTGGGTCGGTACCTTCGGCCTCAAAGCCTGGATCTTCCGATTTGCCAACATCATTGGTGCACGTGGCACGCACGGGGTCATCTTTGATTTCATTCACAAACTCAAGAAGGACCCGTCACGGCTCGAAGTCCTCGGCAACGGTTTGCAGGAAAAGTCCTACATGGAAGTGGGGGACTGTGTTGACGGCATCCTCCATGTGATGGAACACGCCAACGAACCGCTCAACCTCTACAACCTCGGCAGTCACGACACCGCCTCGGTTCGACGCATCGCAGAGATCGTCGTGGAAGTCACCGGCTGCCACGATGCGAGCATCGAATACACCGGTGGCGACCGTGGATGGGCTGGCGACATCCCTCGTGCCCGCCTCGGAATTGACAACATGTTGGCGAGTGGGTTTGATGTGTCCATGAACAGCGAAGAAGCGATTCGCCACACTGCAACTCAACTTTTGGAAGAAATTGGACTGGATTGATGGCCATGATGAACAACACCGAAGCCGACGTACGAACCGACACCCTCATTCGCGTGATGGCCCTGTTCTTTGTGGCCATCATCGTGCTAGCGGTGACCACCAACCCTATCCCTTCCGGCACCGGTGTGGGTGAGCGAGCCCCACCGTTGGAAGGCAAGGCCTACAACGGCAGTGCCTGGACGGATTTCAACATGGAAAGCTACCTCACCGCCAACTGGACGGCGGGTGATGCAAACGGTCAGTGGCTCCTGGTTGAATTCATGGACACCGACTGCCCCTTCTGTGTTCGCTCAGCCAGCGAAATGGGTCAAAACGCTAACTACTTCATGAAAATCGACAAGGATGCCGACGGTAGTCCCGCTTGGAAGGGCCCGGTGGTCAACTTCGTCGCCAGCGCAACGCAACTGGACATCCCCGGGCACGAAACCAGCCGGGACGAGATCGAAGCGTTCCGCGACAAGTCCGGCGAAGAGGAGTGCGCGAGCAGCTCGTGTGCGAACCGAGACGGTGCGGCCCACCGCTTTGTCTACATCGACGACATCGACCAAGACAACATGAAGGAATGGAAGGTTCCGGGAACACCCGCTTATTACCTCATTCAGCCCGACGGCATCGTCGCTTGGTCATCGGCTGAAAGCACGGAGGAGAAGGTCGCGGATGCCATTTTCCGCCTCACTTTGGAGGACTGACCATGGTTGACCAAAACCTCATTCTCGTTGGCTATGCTGTGCCCATGGTGTTCGGTCTTGTTTTAATGACGAAGGCTGGTGACGGCTTGGCCGACACGCTGGCCCAGCAAAATCCACGGTACGCTCACGCCCGCCGCCGCCACATGCTCGGCATGAACCTCGTGGCGTTCATGGGCTTCGTGGTGTCCGTTCACACCCTATGGATTTCCAACAAGATCAGCGAAGGTGCCAACGTCTGTTCGACGGCCACCGTGTTCTCTTGCGATGATGTGCTCGGCAACTCACAATACAACGTTGACCCCTTCTTCGGTATTTCCTGGGGGCTCATCGGCATGTTTGCGTTCGGCGCCATCTTGTTCATTACGAACTCCGTGGGCAAAGAGCCCGATGCGCTTTGGGCTGAATCCTACATGAAGTACGGCATGTACATGACCGGGGCTGGTATGCTCGTCATTGCGCTCCTTGTTTCCTACGAAGTGCGCATGGAGAAGATCTGCCAGTTCTGTACGATGGCTCACATCGCCAACGTTGTGTGTTTGTTCGGTTTCTGGAAAGCAGGAAAGATGCACGAAGAAGGCAACTGGGACGACAAAGAACAGACCACGGCTCCGAACCAAGATTCGGAAAAGTCATCCAACGATGCCCCTGAAAAAGCACCGAAGAGACAACCCAAGCAAAGCAACAGGAAAGGCGGCAAGGGCAACGACAAGAATGACAAGTTTTGGTGAATAACATGAACAAGGAATCGATGTTTTGGCTTTTGGTGACCCTCAGTGCACTCGCTGCCATGGGCTTCTTGCTCGGACAAAGTGATGGCGAACCACCCTTCAACACCGCTGACGAGCGTCATGCGCTCGCCGATGAATGCATTGGCAGTCACGACGGCGGACTTGCAGAACACTACCACGCCACCGTCAGAATTTCCGTCCTCAACGAAAACATCGCCGTCCCCGACGACGTCGGTCTCAACGACCGGGGTTGCTCGATGCGCCCACTCCACACGCACGACTCAACGGGAAAGATTCACTTGGAATTCAAGGAGACGGGCGTCGAAGCACCTCTTGAGGCGTTCTTCGACATTTGGGGCAAGCACATGGACTCCACTGGCTTTGACGACCACCGCATCGATGCCTCCCACGAATTCCTCATGTTCGTCACTGAAGAGGGTGGCGAGCGAACGCAGGTCTCAACCTTCCAGGACCACATCGTGAAGGACGGCCAACTTATCGAGTTGGTCTACCGAGCCATCGAGTGATCACGGCGTGAAAGCACCGTTGAACATCGCAGCGTTGGGTTCCGTCTCGATTTCTTCCATGCGGAGCACGGTGACCTCAATCTCCTGCGCTTCATGGTAGGTTGCTCGCAGCTCTTGCATCAGCATACGTTGCACATCCTCCATCCCGTCGCCGTGGAGGACCGACAGGTGGTGGGTGGTTTCGCTGCCCACTTTGGCGTAGTATTCGACGACCCACTCTCGACGAGGGGTCTCCGTTTCCCAAGCGACGTCTTCCCATGTGTTTGTCATGGTATTACATTGGCCTTGCAGTTTATCAAACCTTTCACTCCCGGTGAGCCTTCTT
>DAET01000026.1:7719-22131 GCA_002497765.1 Euryarchaeota archaeon UBA486 | reverse complement strand
CATCACGCACCCGATTCCTGACCTTTCCGGCTACATCACTGAAGGTCAGATTGTGATCAGCCGTGAGTTGCACCAGCAAGGTATCTATCCGCCGATCAACGTGTTGCCATCGCTCTCACGACTGATGGGGTCCTGTATCGGTGAGAAAACAACCCGTGACGACCACAAGAAGGTCAGCGACCAAATGTATGCTGCCTACGCCCAAGGCCGTGAACTTCGTGGCCTTGTCGCCATTGTCGGTGAAGACGCCCTCAACGAGCGTGACAAGCAACTGCTGGACTTCTCCGGTGTGTTCGAAGACAAGTTCCTTCGCCAGTCCCGTGATGAGGACCGAACCATCGACGAGACCCTCAACCTGTGCTGGGAACTCATGGCCAGCATTGACACGAAGTACCTCGTTCGTCTTGATGAGGAGCTCATCAAGAAGTACCACCCCGACAACAAGGCTTGAGGACCAACACAGGCATCAACAAGGAGGTGAGAAAGCATGGCATTGGACATCAAACCAACCCGTAGCGAACTCATCAAGCTGAAAGGTCGCATCAAGCAGACCAAGAACGGCTACAAGTTGCTGAAGATGAAGCGTGACGGTCTGTTCCACGAGTTCCGAACGCTTCTCGCTGAGATGATTGAAGCCAAGCGCGACTTGACGGCGGCCTACCGTTTGGCCAAGACGCGCATTGACCTGGCCAACGCCATCGAAGGCGGCCTGGCCGTCCGCGCTGCTGCCATTGCCAACTCCGCTCACCCTGAGGTCGAAGTTGAACGTCGCAACATCATGGGTGTGGTCGTGCCGAGTGTGAGCGGAAGCAACCTGAAATCCACCTTTGCCGAGCGAGGCATCGGTTTCATCGGTTCTTCGCCCTACATCGACGAGGCGAGCGATTCGTTCAGCGAACTGATTGAGAAGATCGTCAAAGCCTCGGAGATGGAAGCCACCCTCAAGCGCCTGCTTGCAGAAATTGAAGCCACCAAGCGTCGTGTCAACGCCCTCGAGTTCAAGGTCATCCCAGAACTTGAGGAAGCCAAAGTCTTCATTCAACTGCGCCTTGAAGAGATGGAGCGCGAGGAAACCTTCAGACTGAAGCGTTTCAAGAACAAGTGAGCCCGTCATGGTCCCAACGAGGGATTCATGGAGGATGGGCCGCACCGCAACGACAGGGGGCCATGCCATGGACGATTCATCCGATGCGATTGAATCTGGCTTGCCTCATCACAAGAAGGCCTGGTCTCAACACGATTTGTTGGCCTCAACGCTGAGCGAATACCTCGATGTCGTCCAAAAAGACGGTGGGCGCTGGCCTGCTTGGACGGTGGTTTCACCCAACGACGACATCCACGGCGATCTCATTCGCCTGAACGTCCATCTTGACCGGTTGGGTTGGATGGGCAAGTTGACCAAGGGCGAACCCTGGGTGATCACCGTCTTTCCCGTCCCCGAACGTCAATTTCCTCGCATCAATACCGTGCTCATGTTCTGGTTGCTGTCCCTGTTGACCTTGACGTTGGCTGGCGACCATTGGATGTCCAAAGCCCGGCCAGAAGGCGGCTGGTTTCACACTTCTTCGTTCATCGACGCCCTGCTCGGCTACACCCTTCCAGTGCTGCTCGTTTTGGCCCTCGCCTCTCGACTTCAACGCCGAGTCGCCGCTCGCTACGGGGTACGGAGTGGGCATCTTCTCCCCGTGCCCGATTTCACCATCGCGCTGTACGCTTTGGGTCTCTTTCCGTCTTCGTGGTTGTTTTGGCCGTTTGGTCTCCTCCTGATTCCGACGATGCCAAGGATGGACGCACGGCCGTGGCCCCATCGTGCAGCGCTTGGTTTCACGGCGTTGAGCGTGCCGCTTGTTCTCGGCGTGAGCGGTGCTGTCATGATGCTCGCCGGTCTCACCATGACGCCAGAGTACCTTGCCTCCAGCGCCATGCCGTTGGTCTCTGATCCTCCGTTGTTCGTCTCCCTGTTTGCAACACAGCTGGCGGGAGACGACGCCTTCATTCGTCTTCTTTGGGCCCACCCATGGGTCCATGCGGGCGGGATGCTCATGCTGTTTGCTTGGGTTTCCATTCTGCCGATTCCGACGTTCCCCGGTGGCCGTGTCCTCATCGCACGCATGGGTTTGTTGGATGGTCGCAGTTCAAGCACACAAAGCTTGATTTTGGTGACCATGCTGTTCTGTGCCTACATCTTTGGGGTCTTCAACCAATTCTCGCTGTGGTACCTCGTGTTCGCTTTGCTGTTGCCACTTTTGTTTTTCTTCGGGACGGACCTTCGCATACCGCTCATCCTCGACGAAACCACCGGCTTGAGTGAGCAGGACCATGGACGCATGGGGCTGCTGCTTCTCTTGGTTGGCGTGTTCCTCCTTCCGGCTGCTCAACCCGTGCTTCATGAGACCACGTGGGACGATCCGCTGACGCATGAACTGCTTGAGCCGGTCGCCGCCACCCTCCAAGAGGACGGTTCCTGGTTGTCAAGCACCGAAGTTCGCATCACCAACCCGTCAGCGCTCGCCAAGCCGTATGCTGTGGGTGCCTACCTCGAACACCCCGGACATGGGTGGACGGTTTCATGGGATTGCGATGGTGAAACCACCTACGATCTTGACGGCGACGGGTGCGGTGCTGAATTGCTGCCAAAACGAACGGCGTTCTTCTGGATGAACTTGACGTGGGAAGGGCCAACACAACCAACCCGGGCAAATTTGAGTTATGTTGTTGCGATGAACGGTGGGTATGATGTTGTTCCCGTTTCGGTACGGCCTGCCCTTGAGGTGGTGCCTGATACAAGTTGGTACGATGTTGAGGTGGGTGCCTATGTTCATCGTTGCTTGACCTTGTCAGGTGACCTTCTGGAATCGTCAATGCTCAACATTTCCGTGGACGGTGGCATCATGTCCGAGGTCCAAACACCACTCGTCAGCTTGGTTGGCGGAGAGGGGATGAACATGTCCGTGAGCGAGGTGCCAGAAACCCTGTGCCTCCAAGGACTTGACCCGCTGGTCTTTGATGCTTCCATGGCATCATTGACCCTCAACAACGACACCTTCTCTCCTGTTCTTCCATCCCGGCGACCGTTGGTGGCTCATGTTCCAGCCGAAGGCTGGACCATTCAAGCAGAGGCTGGAACTTCCTGGGAAGCCTTGCTTGGAGAAGGCGGCGTGTTGAACATGAACGCAGCGCACTGCCCCGTCAACGCCAGCATCAGCACACCGGCTCGGCCTCAGGACGACAGCCCGTGGATCTGGGATCTTGAGGTGCGCTCATCCGGTGACCTTCCGCTGGTTGAGGCGGAGCAGAACCTGACGCTGCAAATGCCGAGCGGAGCCAACATGTCGCTGTGCAAGGAGGTCTACAATCCGTACCCTTCGATCTCGTTCTCGGTCTCGCAAGGTCCTGAATTGCTCGCAACATGGATGGGTTCCACCACACGGTTTTGGACCACGCCGTGGGCCATCGCTTCCAACGGGACCGTCCTCAACGAAGGCATGACGTCGTTTACCCTGTACAACCCGACCAACACGAGTGTCCCGTTCCGACTTGACCGCGGTGGAAGTTTCGGGGAGGATTGGAGCCATGATTGGGACGGCAACGCCCTCGAACCTGGTGCAACCACGTTTGAGCTTGTGCCGCCGGACGCTCCGCTTGCGACGATGTGGCTTTCGTACGAAGCGGACGCCGTTGTTCTCCATCTTTCCAGTTATCAGTGAGGTGATGTCGATGCGTGTATCCGTGCTCGGGGTTGGCGCCATTGGTTCGGTGGTGGCGGCTGCTATAGCAACAACCGATGTCGAACTTCACCTTCACGTCCGCGGAGAACGGGGCGCTGCTCAAATGCTTCAGGGGGTCGCTGTTTCAGGCCACCGCACCCTCAACATAGCAGCTGCTCGCTTCCTTTTTTCGTGTGAAGAACTCCCACTTGACGACGGTTTGCTTCAGGGTTCAGACCTCGTGATTCTTGCCTGCAAATCAAGCGACGTCCCTCATCTTGCTCAAACAGCCACCTCGTTCCTCAAGACGGGGGGCGTGGTCCTGGCTTTGTGCAACGGTTTGGGTCATGTAGATGCCTTGACACGAATCCACGGCCCGTCGTCTGTGCTCGCAGCGAGCACCACCCACGGAGCGTATGCAGAGGGTGAAGGTGTGGTGTGGGCCGGTTTCGGCGGTGTCGGTTTCGCAGCACCTCCGCTCGGGCCCGATACCAAGCGCTTGGAGGCCGTCGTTTCAATCTTTGAAGCCGCAGAACTGAACCCTTGGATTCACGAGGATGCTGCCACCTTGATCTGGGAGAAGGTCGTGCTCAACCTCGCCATCAATCCCATCGCAGCCCTGGCCGGGCTGAACAACGGTGAACTGCTTGAGAGCGGATTGTTCAATGCGTGCATGATGGTGTATCGCGAGGCTGCCCAAGTGGCCGCCATGGAGCGCGTCTCCCTTCCTGATGAATCGGCGTTTGAGCGACGTCTTAGGACCGTCTTGGAACAAACCGCAGACAACACGTGCAGCATGCTTCAGGATCTAAAAAAGGGAAGGAAAACGGAGATTTCTGCTTTGAATCAAGCGGTGGTTGCGCTGGCTGAGGGGCACGGTCTGTCCGTTCCCATCAACCAAATGTTAGCGTCGCTCATCCAAGCGTGTCATCCCTGAGCAAGTCGACGTTGTAGTGGAGTCCCTTGTTTTCGGTTTGGCCCAGGGCATCTTCGACAACGAGTTGCCCGATGAGGCACAAGTTTCGGAGCTCAACGATTTCTCGGGTTGGACGGGCGGTCCGCCACATCATGTCCACTTCGTTTTGGAGCAGGTTGAGTCGACGTTGTGCACGCTTCAACCGTTGGTTGGAGCGTACAATGCCCACTTCTTCGGTCATGGTGCGAACCAAACTGATTCGGTCGTGATTGATGGGCGCGTGTTCCCGTAAGGCTCCCAAACCGTCTGCACGCCATGCGGGGTGGCTCCCCTCGTAGGTTGGAGGAGGGAACTCGATGAGGTGTTGGGCCACTCGCTGGGCAAAGACCACCGCCTCGAGCAGGCTGTTGGACGCCAATCGGTTGGCTCCATGCATACCGGTGCAGGCCACCTCGCCGATGGCGTAGAGGTGTGGCATGGGTTCAGTGGTGCCTTGCAGGAAAGCTCGCCCGATGTCATCCACACGAACGCCTCCCACCATGTAATGGGCAGCGGGAACCACCGGAATCGGATCGCGTCCGAGTTGAAGCCCTTCCTCGGCCAGACGGCGAGCGATGGTGGGGAATTTTTCCTGCCATGGAAGATCAAGATGCGAGGTGACCAGATAGACGCAGGATGTCCCGTTCTTCTTCATTTGTTGGTCGATGGCGCGTGCCACGATGTCCCGTGTCGCCAGTGAGCCAGCCGAGGTGTGCTCGAGGGTGAACGAATATGGTGCGGGTGAGGGCGTCGCTTCTCCTTGCTCAGAGGCGACATTGAAGTCGCGTGTCCACGCAGCCAAGCCTTCGTCGTCGAGTAAAACGGCACCCACTCCACGCACGGCTTCGGAAATGAGAAACGGTCGGGGGGAAGATGATGCAAGGGCGGTTGGATGAAACTGAATGTACGCCATGTTGTCCACGGAGGCGCCCGTTCTATAGGCCATCGCCAACCCGTCACCCGTCGCCACATCCGGGTTGGTGGTCTGTTGCCACAAACGGCCGACGCCACCTGTGGCCAGCACGATGGCATCGGCTTCGAGGGTGATGACGGCCTGCGAGTCTTGGTCAAGGCACCATACGCCGGCGACGCCCTCCTCGGGGCGGCCGTGATGGCGCTGGATCAGGTCGATGGCGAGGGTGTTGGGCTTGAGCGTGATCTTGGAGTGGTCGCGGGCATAGGCGGTGAGCGCGCGTTCAATCTCCCTGCCCGTGGCGTCCTTGGCGTGAAGGATGCGCTTTGAGGAATGGCCTCCTTCGCGAATGAATGAATACGCTCCATCATCCTCTTTTTCGAACTCTACGCCGATACGAATGAGGTCCATGATGCGGTCTCCGGCTTCGCTGATGATCGAGCGAACAACGGCTTCATCACAGGCACCGTCCCCTGAGCGAAGGGTGTCTTGGACGTGTGATTCCATGCCCTCAACGTTGGTTTTGTCCAAAATCGCCGCCACGCCGCCCTGAGCCCAGTTCGTGGAAGAATCCTTGGGTCGTTTCTTGGTGACCACCGTGACATCGTGGCCTGCATCAGCGAGTTGGCTGGCGGCAAACAAGCCAGCAATGCCGCTGCCGATGATGGCGATGTGGGCCATGGTCTCCTCTCCCGCAGGTTTCGCTCGCTCTCCCCCTTCTTGACGGTGATGGATGCACGGCCTGTTGTTCCCTCTCGCAACCCCTATCAATTGGCGCCAAGTGGGATGGTTGAGGATTACCCGGTGTTTGGCCTCTCCATGCGTAAATTGCTGACCGTCTTCGGGGCGGTGATGATGTTGTTCGTCATCGCCAACGTCCAATTCGGGGCCGTGGCGCCTCAGGTCATTGATGGTGCTGAAGGCTACAAGCTCGATGCATTGTTGATGTTTGAGCCGAGTTGCTCGTTCGACGCCGTGGAGGAAGAATTGCGTTCGAGCGGCACCTCGTATTGCTTGGGCGAAGTTGGCCAGTGGTCGGGTGCGGACTTGCTCATGATGATGGAAGGCCTTTTTTTGTTCGTGTACGGCTTTGAATTGCCGCAAAACAAGGGCTGGGCGCGACGCCTTCGAAAGGCCGGTTTCATGATGGGTTGCGTTCTCTGCACCCTGGCGGTGCTGGACCGGCTCTCGCTCTTGCCCACCTCGGCCAGTTCCGACGGCTTGGCAGCCTTGTTCCCCTTCCCTGTGGCGGGGTGGGTCGTGCAGATCATGTTCGCTGTGATCGGCGTGCTGATGATTCGTGGGCCAAAATATTGGGAAGCCGAGGCCGTCTCACAGACTCGGGATAAGTTGGAACGTCGACGTCAAAAAGCCGGCGTGTTCCGCTCGTCGTTCTTTGACAAGGAGAAGCACAGCAAGAAAACCCTTGAGCGCTCTGAACGGTCTCGTTTCCTCCGCTCCGACAAGGACCTCGCCATGAGTCGACGACGCAGCAACCTGCTGGTGATGGCCACCTGCCCTTACTGCAAAGGAGCGGGATGTAAGAAGTGCAACAATCATGGTGTGTTTTGACCCCCTTCCGGCGTCCGATTCCAACCCCTCAAAACCGTGGCACTGAGCCGTGTTTTTTCGGATTGTTTAAAACCCCTCAAGCATGGGTGGGGGGAAAGTGATGGAATCAAGGTTCCATTGCATGAGGGATAGGGATGTACCTAAAATCACTTGAAGTGCTCAATTTCAAATCGTTCAAGGGCGAAGTGACCGTCCCCTTGGACCGTGGTTTCACGGCCATCACTGGACCAAACGGGTCGGGAAAATCGAACTGCGGTGATGCGATTCAATTCGTCCTCGGGCCGAAATCGAACCGGGTGATTCGTGCCCAGAACTCTGCGGATTTGATCTTCAACGGCGGGAAGAACTCCAAGCCCGCTCGGGAATGTTCCGTCACGCTTGTCTTTGCGAATCCCGTGATGAGTAACGGTCGTCGACGCTTGCCCCTCGATAAGGAGGAAATCCGCATGTCGAGAAGCATTCGCCTCACAGCGTCTAACAATCCGGTGACCACCTACAAACTCAACGGCGAAGACAGCACGCAGAAGGTGTTTCACCGCTTGCTCGGTGCGGCAAATGCCCGGCCCGACGGCTACAACATCGTGTTGCAAGGCGACGTCACGAGTTTGGCGAAAATGACCGCCAACGAACGCCGCAAGGTGCTCGATAACGTCGCTGGCGTCACGTCCTACGATGACGAAATTCGCAAGGCGAACAAGCAGAAAGAGATGGTTGAAAGTTATCTCGACCGCATCGGTCTGTTGGAAAAGGAGCAACTTGAACGCTTGTCCACGCTGGCCAAGGAACGCCATGTTGCTCAGAAGGCGAAGGAAGTCTCGGATGCGATTCAGGTCACGAACGCCATGCTGCTCCAGTCTCGCTATGCGACGCTCAAGAACGAGTTGGCCTTTCACCAAGAAGAGCGACAAAAATACCTGGCGCAGAGTCAAAATCTACTTGACGAGCACAAAGCAACGGAAAAAACACTGCTGGAACTTGACGACAAGATTGCCGAACTGCAAAAGGAGATCAACCAACTGACGGGCGGCGAGACATCTGAACTCGGTCAAGCCATCCAAGCCCTCCAAGTGGCCATCGAACTCAACAACGATCGCCTCCTTGAAGCAGCCAAAGAAGAAGAGGAGGAGGCGGTTGAGGTTGCTGCCCTTGATGAGCAGTTGCAAGAGGCCAACGAGGAACTCGCAGCGTTCAAGGCCAGCTTGGACTCCGCCAACACGGCCCTCGCCGAAGCGCTGCAACAGCTCGAGGAGGCTCAAGCCGAAGAGCAGCAGGTGCGAGCGGCACTGGCCACGGCCGGTGAGCAAAACCAGCATCTCAGCGAAGCCCTGAGTGCAGCAGAAACACTCGTTGTCGACCATGAAGCACAACGCGCTGAAGCCCAATCCGACGTCGATCGAGTGGCGGTGGAGGCCGACCTCGTGGGCCAGCAGCTCGCAGATGCGCAACAGGAATCAGAGGAGATTCGATTGGCGCTTGGCGAACTTGACATCCGACTGCAAGAATTGGCTGAAGATGCCCCGGAATACGACCGTGAAGCCCTCGCCCGCCAATTGGTGGAGGCTCAACGCGCTGAGGCTCAACTCGCCGAAGACCGCACGAGAATCGAAGTTCGGTTGAGGGAAGCAGAACGTGCTCTGAACCTCGCCAAGGCTGAGATGGAGCAGAAATCCGGCGCGAAGGGCCTGGCAGGCGGTGCCAGCGCCGTCCTCGCCGCACGGGACAATCAGGCCTTGCAGGGCATCATCGGGACGGTGGCCGAATTGTGCGCTCCCAAAGACAGTGCTCACGAAGTCGCTCTGGCCACCGCCATCGGAGCTGGCATGGCTTCGGTGGTTGTCGAAACCGACCAAGATGCCGCCAATGCCATCCGTTGGCTGGCTGAGAATCGAGCCGGCCGTGCAACCTTCCTTCCGCTGAACAAATTGAGCAGTTCCCGGGCGGGTGGAAAAACCGTCATGACCGCCCGCAAAGACGGTGTGCTCGGGTTTGCTCATGAGATGCTGGATTACGACCCGCGCATCGACGTCGCCGTTCGCTTTGCACTTCGGAACACCCTGATCGTGGAGAACCTCAGTGTCGCCCGCCAGTACATGGGAGGCACCCGCTTTGTCACCCTCCGAGGCGACGTTATCGAATCGGGTGGAGCGATGGTTGGCGGGTCAAAGCGCAAGATGAGCATCGCGTTCGGTGGCCGCATCCAAGGTGCGTCCGAGGTGGAGAAACACACGGCCGAGGTTGAGAAATTCCACCTCATGGAGCAAACGGTCAACGAAGCCCTGCGTGAGGCTCGCATGAATCAGCAAAGCATCCGAAACAAGATCAACGCCATGGTTGACGATTCTTACGCCACGGAAGTCAGAGAGGTCAAGGCCGAGCAAAAGCAGGTCGGTCAAGCCCACAAGAAAGCCCAAGGCGTTGTCGACGGCCTCGAGGCAAAACTGGACGAATTACGTCAAAGTGCCCAAGAAGCCCTTCGCGGTCTTGATGCAGCCGACCGCATTCTTGCGAATTCAAAGGATGCGTATGAAGCGGCCAAAGAAGCCGTTGAGGCCGCCAGTCCTGAACATCTGCGAGAGCGCATGCACGCCGTGGACCTGCTGCGTGTCAAGGCCAACGGGGCCAAGGACAAGGCCGAGGAGGTGTTGAGCAGCGGCACCAGCCATCAAGCGCTTCTTCAGCGACGGGTGGACGAAACCCAAGGGCGGCTCAACGCTCTCCATGAGAACAAAGAAGCACGCCTCGTTCGAATCGACGAACTCGAAGCCACGCTGGCGACCGACCGAATCGCCCTCAAGGCGAAAAAGGACGAACAGGCCGTCTACCTTGAGGAAAACCAAGGGCTGGAGCAGGAGCGTCAAGAACTCACGGACCAGCGTGCAACCCTCCGGGTGCGAAACGAAGAACGCCTCAATCAAGCACAAAACCACCGTCGCTTGGCAGAAGAATTGTTGCGAACCATCAGCGATAAGGAGGCAGAAGTTCAACTCATGGCCCAGGAACTCATCGATGCGAACCTCTCGCTCAACGACCTTCCTGAGGGGCTCAAGAACGTCGGTGAATTGGAGCGCGACCTCCGTAACCTCCAACGCCGCATGGAAGGGTTTGGCAACGTCAACATGATGGCGATTGAGCAGTACGATGAATGCCAGGCTCGTCTCGATTTGATGAAGGACGAATTCGCTACGCTACAGGCTCGTCGCAAGCACCTCATCGAGGTCACCGAGCAGTTGGAAACGCAACGAAAAGAGCGTTTGATCGCCGTGCTGGAAAAGGTCAACGAGAATTTCAAAGTCTCCTACCACCAACTCTCGGATGGTGGCCGCGGTGAATTGTTCCTCGAGAATCCCGAAGAGCCGTTCAAGGGCGGTTTGGAACTTTGGGCGCAACCCCGCGGTAAGTCGTCCAAGGTCAGCCGCCAACAACTCTCCGGCGGAGAGCAGTCGATGGCTGCATTGGCGCTCATCTTCGCGATTCAAGATTACGATCCCAGTCCGTTTTACTACTTTGACGAGGTCGACCAAAACCTCGACGCGTACAACGCAGAGCGGATTGCCAAGATGTGCCGGGAACGCAGCAAGCGTGCCCAATTCATCATGGTCACTCTTCGCAAAGTTTCCCTCAAACTGGCCGATCATCACATCGGCATCACCCACGGCGGAGACGGATGCAGTCGACGCATCCTCGACTTTGACCGTGAGCGAGCCATTGCGCTTGGCGAAGCTGCGCTCAAAGAGGCCCAGAAGGACGCCGACAAGAACGAGAGTCGCATCATGGATGCCGTGGCTGCGGCCCAGGACATGCCTGAAGTTCCCGACCCGCTCGCCGTCCCTCGCAGTCTTGGCGGCTTGTTGAACCACATGCATGACGAGGCCACACCTTCTCCCAGCACCGAGGCATCACTCGGTGGCTTGATGGAACGCACGAGCGAGTTGACCGAGGACATCAACGAGCGGTCAGAAGTCGCCACGCAGGTGGCTGAAGCAGAACAACGTGAGGCTTCAGTGGAAATGGCCGAGGGCGAACCCTTGGTGGAATCGGACGAACAGTGAGGTGGAGTCGTGGCAGAAGAACAGAGCATGCTGGACCGATGGTTCCTCCAACAGGAGGTCATCGACCAACTTCTCGGTCAAGGTGAAGATCGAGAAGATGCTGAGCAGTTCGGCCAACGAATCGCCGCCATCGCTGCGACGGAAGAAGCGGAACATCAAAGCCTGCATGACCCGTTTGACCGTTCGGTTGCGCTGGTGCTCTCGCTGGTGCGTGAGGAAGCCTTCAATCCGTGGGATGTCGACCTCTCAGCCTTCCTCACGGTCTTTGCTCAACGCGTCAAAGAGGGTGAAAACCTCGACTTGCCGGCCTGCGGGCGCCTGATTCGCTTGTCTTGGGAAGTGCTGCATCACCAATCCGCCGTTCTCTTTGAGAAAATCCAGCCCGTTGAGGAAGAGGTCTGGGACGACGACCACGGCTTTGGTTGGGAGAGTGAATACGACGACGAAGCGTTCTTTTTCACGCAGTCCGTTCTCGACGGTGACGCCGATGACCTGCTGACCAACCTGTTCGACGAACGGGTCCGCCGTGATGAAGGTCGGCCGGTGACGCTGGCTGAATTGCTGTCGGCGTTCAAGGACGCAGCGGACGATGCAGAGGCGCTCAAGCAGCGTGAAATCAATCGCCTTGAGCATGAACGAGAACTCAGTGAATACCTTCAGGACGTTGGAGGGCGGATGCACAATGAAGACCTTGAAGGTGACATTGAACGATGCTGGACGGCGCTGAAAGCCACGTGCGAAGCCGCTTGCTCTCCCGTTGTGCCGCTGGTTGATGTCATGGCCAGACTCAGGCCGTTGCTGGTCTCCACCTTCGGTGCATCGCTCGAAGACCCTGAAAGCGAGGCGTTCGTCGCTTCATTCATCGCTGGTTTATTCCTCACCCATCGTCGAATGGCCAGCATCACCCAGGAAGGCGAGGCGGTTGCCAACATCATGATCGAAGACCTCTGGCCAGACTTGACCTCCTTTTCCGATGTTCTTGAAGCGGTTGAGGCCTTAATGGCCGAAGATGCGGTCGAGCTCGACGGGCAAACCACAGGTTCTGAACACCGAATGGAAGCCATCGCCGAGCGTGCACGGTTGGCTGAGGAGCGCGAGGCACGACGGCAGGCGAAGTTGGAGGCCAAGGCTGCAAAGGAAGCTGAACATCAGTTGGCGAATGCAGCGATTGAGGCTGAGCCTGCTGAAGCCTTCGAAGAGCATGATTGGTTGGTGGAGTGAGGGAAAGACATGGCCGAATTACCGTTGGAATCCCTGATTGAAGCAACCCTGTTCAGTTCGGGCAAGTCCATGTCCGTCGAGGAATTGTCCGAGGTCTTGGGCTACGATGAAGACGAGATGCTCGATTGCCTTGGTTCCCTTCAGGCTACCCTCAAGCGACGCAAAGGAGGAGCTCTCCAACTGGCGGAAGTTGGTGACCGTTGGGCCCTCGAGGTCAAACCCGCCATTGCCTCGCATTTACCTCGCGAGACGAAGACCGACATGCCGCCTAAGTTGCTCAAAGCGGCTGCGCTCATCGCGTACCATCAACCCATGCCGCAATCTCGACTGGTGGAGTTGCTCGGCCAGAAGGCGTACGATTACGTTCGAGAGCTCGCACAACACGGCATGATCGACCGTCGAAAAGACGGCAACACTCGGCGCTTGGCAACCACGCGTCGATTTTCAGAGGCCTTTGGATGCCCACACACGGACCGAAAAAAGGTCAAGGCGTGGTTCAGGGAACAAGTCCAATCCAGCGGTCTGTTGGATGAGTTGGGCGACAGCAAGGAAATCCTGAGGGAGGAATCCGATGAAGACGGCACGGTCCAGTCTTCACTCCCCGTCGTCGAGGAGGAGTGAGTTCACTCGCCTCTGAGCTCCTTGAGCCACGATTCAACCAAGGTTTGCGTGCGGTGTCCTTCATGGGCTTGAAGTCGAGCAGCCAACAGTTCCACCTCTTCACCTTCCGCTCCAGCGCTGACGGCCATGTTCTTGGCGTGGAGTTTCATGTGGCCGGCTTGGATGCCTTTGGTTGAAAGGGCACGAAGGGCGCCTAAATTCTGGGCCAAACCAGCGCACAGGATGATACCAGCCAATTCTTGAGCCGTTTCGACACCAAGGATGGCGAGGTTGGCTTGAGCAGCGGGGTGGACTTTCGAGGCGCCGCCGACGATGCCGACGGCCATCGGGAGGTCCATGCTTCCGACCAGGTTGCCTTCGCTGTCCTGTGTCCAATCCGACATGGACGTGTAGCGGCCGTCGGCCATGGTCGTCCAAGCATGGCAGCCCGCTTCAATCGCCCGCCAATCTTGACCGCAGGCGAGCGCTACGCTGCTGATGGCGTTCATGACGCCTTTGTTGTGCGTCGTGGCACGAAACGGGTCTTCCACAGCAAAGGCGTGGGCTTCAAGGATGCCTTGAATGACCGCCAAACCGTCCTCTCGGGTGCCATCGGATGCCATTTCTTCAGGGGTGAACACGGCTTGTACGCGGGCCAGACGGTGGCCTGCAAGGTTGGAGAGGATACGGAGGTGAGCACGACCGCCGGTCAATGCCTCCAAGCGAGGTGCTACACGTTCTGCCATGGTGTTCACGGCATTGGCACCCATGGCGTCCCTGCAATCCACCAACAAATGGACGATGAGCATCTCGCCCATGGGTGTAGGTAGGCGCCGAATCTCGATGTTTTTGCACCCTCCGCCCATGGCGATCATGCGGGATGGGATGTCGTTGCAGAACGCCATCAATTCGTCTTTGGCGTCTTTGATGTGAGTGGTTGCTTGCTCATGATCTTCGACGTCCAAAAGTTGAATTTGACCGATCATGACGGGTGCATCGTTGTTGGTGGTGAATCCGCCGTGGCTGAGGCAACGCTTGGCCATGTTTGATGCGGCTGCGACCACGCTGGACTCCTCCAGGCAGAACGGAATGAGGTAATGGGCGCCATCAATGACGAAGTTCGTGGCTACGCCCACCGGGAGCGACATGGTGCCGATCACGTTCTCAATCATGCGATCGGCTGCGGTTTCATCCAATTCGCCATGGGCGGCCAAGGCGGCGACATGAGCATCCGAGAGGTTGGCGGCTTCTGCCACCAAGGAGCGGCGTTCTTCGACGCTGAGTTTGTACAATCCTTTGACTCGACTGTTCTCAACCGGCATGTCGCTCCCGTTGGTGGGTGGGGCCTTCGTTCCTTGAATCAATCGCTGAACGGGCCTCGCTCGATGAGCATTC
>DAET01000026.1:0-7307 GCA_002497765.1 Euryarchaeota archaeon UBA486 | reverse complement strand
TTCCGTGAAGCGATTAACATGTCGTAACGCTCTTGGTGGCGCTCATGGTTCGCTGAAACATCATATACTTGGAGAAAGTTGCTCGGCCATGGTTCGAGAAACCTATGCTTACGGCTTACCTTGTCTGGAGGAAAACCCGTTTTCCATCCGTCCTCTTGAACCCGGAGAGTCGGGTAAACTGATCGGAAGGGACGACCTCTTCACCCGTCTCCAGAATTTCTTGCGCTTCCGCTCCGCTCGTCGCGTGATGCTGCTGGGTCCGTTGGGTTCGGGTCGGACGTCGCTGGTGAGTTGCCTGAAAACCTATGCTGCAGCCGTGGCGACCATCGACCACCTCCCTGCGCATTCCCCGGCGGCGTCGCTGCTGAGCATGTGCTATCGCCAAATGATCGGTGGGGAGCCGCCAGTCAATCGAACCGAGTTGGTCACTGAGCTGGTGAACGAGATGTACTCCTACAACGACAAATTGCCAATGATTGTGATTGACGTACCGGCCAGCGACCTCTCGGTGTTGGAAGTCGCCCTCCGTGATGCCCATTCATCGCTTGAGCGGCTCAACGCTTTGCTCGTGCTGGTATGCGACATCAAGGAGCGCCATCACCTGCCAAGCGCCGTCGTGGACGGGTTTGAGTTGTTTCGACTTCCTCCGTTCACAGCCAACGATGTAATGGCGCTGGTGCAACAACGTCTTGCCTCCGTCGGTGTCATGGACAGTGCGTTCACCATGCAAGATGCTGCGACCATCCTCGATGAGTGCGATGGGTATCCCGCATCGGTCATCACCATCCTTCGTGATGCGGTGGACAGCATTCGCATGCGACAATCAAGCGGTGCACCCTCGCCCTACCTCGATACCTCGGCTAGGATTCAACCTCGGGATGAACCCGAAAGGCTCCACCGCTTGATGGGGAACGATGAGGCAACGGCCCTGGGCCATGAAGCGGTGACGAACGAGGCATCGGTCAACGACGTTGGATCCTCAGACATTGTTGCGGAACAAACGATCAATGAGCCTGTGGTTGGTGGCGAGGCCGGGCAAGCCTCCTCCGACGTGATCGATGCCTCGGTGCCGTGGCATCAACGCCCGCCGCTTTCCAGCAGCACAGAGGCAGGTGGCTCGGACGACGCACCTCCGGCGCTGGCAGGCTTTGAGTTGGACATGGACCGGTTGAATGAGGAACAAGAAAAGGACGAACCGCTGCAAGCCAATCCCCTCAATCCTCCCATCATTGATGCAGACCAAGCCCTTGGAGGCCGGACGCCTATTCACGGGATGTTCAAAGGCTTGGCCAGCCGAAACAAGGACGCCAATACAGCCACGGAATCCGGTGATGAGGAGGAAGAGCCTCATTCGCAAGAACTCATTGCCAAATCCATGGAGTTCGAGTACTGGGTGGCTGAAGACCTTCTCCCTCCCTCATCGCCTGAGGACATCCCTGAGGAGGAATCGGCCATGCTCCTCCATGACGAAATTGGGATGCTGGATGAGGCTGAAGAGGAGGTGTCAACGGTTGGTTTCAATGAAACTCCGGTTCACTTGATGAAGCCCGCCGAAGCCGAACCGCTGACGAATCAAGCGGTGCTGTCGGTGCTCGCTGATCTGTTGAGCACAAGCTCATCAACCTCCAACGCTCACCACGAAGGTCTTCTGGCCTTCCTTCAAAGCCGAATTCGAGAACGTACAGGGCCGAACGAGTCCTATGCCCTCAACAAGCACCTGCTGGGTTCCTTGAATTCGAATGAGAGTTATGTTGTGGCGCTGGCACACCAACGTGCCTATTCGCCCTCTGATGTGGACATGTTGGCGCACATGAACATCAAACGCGCTCGTCTTTCTCAAATCAGCAACCGTTTGTTGAAGCACGGCATCCTGCAGGCTCGCCAAGTAGGGCGCTCACGCAAGTATTCACTTACACAAGCAGCAAGGGCGCAACTCATGGCATGGGGTGCCATCAGCGGAGGTGAGGTTCAGTGACGTGGAACATTGCATGGTCCTGGCAAGCCAACGAGCGCGTGGCCACCATCGCCGCCGTAGAAGGTGGGGTCTTGGTGAGCTCAGGCCTTCAACTTGAGTTGCTGGAAGCCGATGGAGGTCGTCGATGGTCGGTTGACGTTCCATTCAAGGTTCATGCAGCAAAAGCCACGCAAGGCGCCGTGGGACTGCTCGCAGCTCACGGGTTTTACTTGGTCAACACCAACGATGGTTCGATGGTCAACGAGGGCCGAAGCGCCCCGGGTGGTTTCAGCGATTTGGCCCCGCGACCAGGCGGTGGCTGGGCGCTTGCAGGTCGCCGAGGGGAGATTCACCTCTTTTCACAGCAGGGTCGTGGCATCCGTCGCGTCGACAGCGGACCAGTACGCAGGTTGGTGGGTTGGTTGGACAGAGAGCACTTGCTCTGGCAGGATCCCGATGGCCACCTGTGGTGCGGACGATTGACAGGCGACGACCGCAAACGAAAGCTGGAGGACCGTTCATGGAGTTGGTGTTCGACCCTTGCAGAGGGTCGACTGTTGTTGCAGAGCAGCGATGGCGGGCTGTGGGAGGGCGTTCCTCATCCCTTTGGTTGGGACATGCTCAACCGGTTGGAATACGACAGCCTCGAGCCCATGGGGGCGGTTCGTAGCGGCGATGGGTGGTGGGTGCTCGGCATTGAAGGTCACCTCATCTCCATGACCGAAGGCCCAAGCCAAGAAGGAGGCGAGGTTCCATTGACAGAGGGCATGAACCTCGGCGACCTGCTGGTGCTGTGCACACCCGACGCCATGATCACAGCCACCCGAGAAGGGCTTCTGCGGCGATGGACCGCCCCCCATCTCGCGGATGCAGAGCGGGAAGGTCGATACAAGGCCGCAGCACAAGCGGCCATGGCACGAAATTGGGAGGAACGTCGTCAGATGTTCGTACGAGCCCAAGAAGCGGAGGATCTCGGAAAATTGTCCCTGGCGATTGAACTCTACGAGGCGCTGGGGCGCACGGAAGATGCTCGACGCTTGCTGAAGCGACAAAAGGAGGGCGGCGAATGAGCGAGGACTTGACCTCGCTCACGGTTGAGCGAGTAGAATCCTACCTCGACATCACCCGACGGGCACGTGCCAAAGCCACACCGCTGGTGGAAACTCCTTCCGAAGAGGGGGCCCATCTCGCCGTGATGCTTCGGATGGCTGACGACTACGCTTCCGACGCTCAACATTTCCTCAAGACCGGCGATCTGGTTCGCGCCTTTGGCGCCATCAACTACGCCCACGCTTGGATTGACGCCGGGGTGAAAATTGGTTGGCTTGACGGGCACGGTGACGACGTATTGTTCACGCTCCCATAATCGTTCTATAGCGAATCGACTAGGTGGAGATGGTTGTTCTGCCGGACTTCAATGACCGGTAGGTTCGCCTCGTAGAGGCGACGTTTCAGGGCCGTGTCCACGGTCAGTGTGGCCCAGTTGTGTTCCATGGCGCACGCCAAGAGAACATCATCGGTGTGGCCGCCTGGTTGCCCTTCCAACCGGTTGGCTCGGGACCGCAACAGGTTCAGGAGCAGGGATTTCTTCTTTGGACGCCCGCGTTCGAGCATCTCGAGTTCCTTCTCCACATGCGGGAGCAGCACCCAGGAGCACGGACCGAGCAGGGCTTCGAGGTCGCGCTCAACGTTCAACCCTGCCTCCATGCAGGCCACCCATCCGCACGCATCGATGAGCACGTGCTGCATGGCTTCTGCCTCACACGATGGTACCGTAGCCGATCAGGCGCCAGCGAGAGCCGATGCGACGTGAAAGCGAGATGCGCTGACCTTTGTCTGCACAAATGGGCAAGCGCAAATCAAGGTCAGTCCTGCCTTTCTCAGCGTTTCGAGTCACGCCCACCGAGGTGGCGGTGGCCACGTTGAGCATCAGCATCTCGTTGTTGCGAAGCGGGTGAATTTTCTCGGGCGATTCACCGTCGCCAGCGACCATGTGTTGCATGAGGTTGACCTCAATGGACACGCTGTCGTGAACTTCGGGAAGGTCGCCTTTGCGAGCAACGACTTGGCCGGAAAGGTTGTCCGAGGTCGTGATGGAAGGGTCGAGGAAGGTGGCCATGCCACAGAGGCCTCCTGCGTGCATGGTGTCGAGGTTCAATCCACCGCCCTGCATGCTGCTAACCACTGCTTCAATGGGCTCCCAAACGGCCTTGTTGCCCTTCTCGATTTTTCGACCGGGGCCGATGATGATTTCATCGCCTTCGGAAAACTCACCTTCCACGATGCTGCCCCCGATGACGCCGCCTCGGAGCTTGGTCGGGCGTGTACCGGGGCGGTTGATGTCGAAGGAACGGGCAACGTGCATGATGGAGCGCTTGTCCTTGGACCGGTCGGGTGTTGGAATGGTGGCCTCAATGGCGTGGATGAGGATGTCGAGGTTCACGTCGTGGTGCGCTGAAACGGGAATGATGGGTGCGTTTTCGGCGATGGTGCCTTTGAGGAAGGCTTTGATCTCGGCGTGAGATTCCATGGCCCGCTCCTTCGAGACCAGGTCGATCTTGTTCTGAACGATGACGATGTTCTCAATGCCTGCAATTTCAAGGGCCATGAGATGTTCTCGGGTTTGGGGTTGAGGGCACGTTTCGTTGGCGGCCACCATTAACATGGCACCGTCCATGATGGAGGCCCCGGTGATCATGATGGCCATCAGTGTCTCGTGGCCTGGGGCATCTACGAAGGACACCACACGTTCCAACTCACCTTCAACGTCATCGCCGCCATCCGGTCGCTTGCCCGTGGCGTAGTACTGGCCGCTGTCGTCTTTGTAGAACGCCGTGTCAGCATAACCGAGTTTGATGGAGATGCCTCGCTTACGTTCTTCGGAGTGGGTGTCGGTCCAAACCCCGGATAGGGCTTGAGTGAGGGTGGTTTTACCGTGATCGACGTGACCGACCAAGCCGATGTTGACCTCAGGTTGAGCGGGAAGCTTGCGTGCCATGCTTCCCCACTCCTATGTCCAGCGATTGCCCTCTCGGGTTCACTCCGATGCTTCCTCGCCCTCAGCAGCAAGGATGGTGGCGAGGGGCTTCTTGCCGGCCTCGACCACTTTGAGGTTGATTTGACGGGTGTCTTGGGTCACCGTGTTTCCACGGAAGTTTCGTCGCTTGCGCAGGCCGTCAGGCTTGTATCGGAAGCGCCTCTGTTCACCGCCCTTCTTTTTGTTGACGATGACTTCACCTTTGTACCCCGTGGACTGGGTGACGAGGATGGATTGGCGGTTGCCGCCCTCAAGGTCGCGGCGCATGGGGGTTCCGGTCTTGTCGGAGCCGCCCGTGATTTCGAGTTTGTAGCCCGAGAGCGTCTTGTCGCCTTCGCCAACAAACAGGCCGTCGACGACGTCGCCGATGCGCTTTCCGAGCATCTGGGCGTGGTTGTTGCCGGTGATTTTCAGAGCGTAGGACTTTCCGCCGTTCTTGGCGTCAGTGTCGTTGACGACTGCGATGAATTCTGCCATGGTAGCACCTCTCGGGATTTGTCCGACAAAAGACCCGTATTTAGCCCCATCGTCTACCTCATCGCCGCCAAGGTCAGCGAAGTCGCTTCGGGAGGAGCAGTTCGAGACGGCTGGCGATGTCGGCCGGGAGGAAGTGCGGCATGCTCAGGTGCGTTGTTCGTCCTCGACCACCTGGTACGGTGGCCACGCGGGTGGCGATGATGCCTTCTTGCTCGATGAGTTTGGCGTATTTCCAAAGCGTCGTGTGGCTTTTCGGCTTTTGCTCGTACTCTTCGCAGACCACGGCGTAAAGCCGCTCAACATCGCCCATCGTCATGGTTTCCTCCGTCCGGAGGCGCCTGCACATGGCGAGCAGCACCAGCATGCCTTGCGGGGCGAGGTCGTCGACCACCTCCAAGCGAGCCGTGGTGTCAAGAGCAACGTTGTCGTTCATGGCGTGAACATCCTCCACGCTGATGAGGCGTTCCGTGTACTTGTCCTGGCGGAATTCGCATCGCTCAGCCGCAGCGCTCAGGTATTCAATCACACGGCGTGCATCGCCGCTCGGTGCGGCTCGCTCGGCGAGCAGGCGAACGGTGGCTTCGGTGTAGGTTCCCGGAACCAGCGCCACTTCGGCTCGCTGCAGGGCAATGGCTTCGAGGCCATCCACGGTGTAGGGTGGGATGCGAAGGTGATTGGACTGACCGAACTTGGAAATGACGGCGGTCTCGAGAACGTCAAGCACCTGCTCTTGGCTGATGAGCATCAGGGAAATCGTTCCCGTTCCCTCTTGGTCTTCGTCGATGCGAAGCAGCTGGTAGAGCAATTCATCTCCGGATCGACGCAGCATGTGGTCCACTTCATCCAGCACCACGATGAGGTGGGTTGAGGTTCGGCGTAGCATCTTTCGCAGGCTGAGCAGCATTTCACCGAGCGAGAGGCCTCGGTCGGGATGACCCGGATCAAACTGGTGAAGGATGCGTTGCGCCACCCGCATGCTGGTGGAGGCGTTTCGGCAGTTGATGTGCGCCACCTTGAGTTCACGCTTTCCAGCAAGATGCCGTTGCAGGTCCCTGCAGAAGGTTTTGGCGAGCACCGTTTTTCCACTGCCCACCGGCCCGGTGATCACCGCTCGTGCGGCCCCTTCGGGTGAGGCCACGTTGGAGAATTTTGACGCCAACTCACGCTGGATGTCCTCTCGGCCCACCAGTTCATCAGGGACGTAGTCAAAATCCAACATCTCTGGATGGGCGATGATGAGCCCAGCGCCGATGCGGTCAAGATAGTCCACCATATCAAGGGAATGCTGATGTCAACCGTTCTAAAAGATGTGGTCTCGAAACGGGTTCACCGCTCGCCTTTTCCATGCCGTGGCCCGGTGAATCAGGGGATTTCATCGAACTGGTAGCCCGTCTCCCACTGTTTCTCACCCAAGGCCACTTCGAGTTCAAAGGGCGTGATGAGCGGTTTGCGGTACTTGACGGCATCATCGATGGCGATACGGGGACAGGCGGTGTTGACAAAGGCGTCAACGGGATAGAAGTCGATGAGTTCTGGCCCCACGTGCTCAAGCGCCAACAGGTAGCCTTTCTTACCGTGCTTCGCCAGCATCCGCTTCATTCGGAGTGCAAGAGTGCGGCGCATTTGACCCGGTTTTTCTCCGATGAGGATGCCAAAGGAGTTGGCGTCTTGGACGCTCATGATGAGGCCGAAGCGCTGACGAAGGATGCGTTCAATGCGTTGGAGCGACATCTCCTCCGCATCACCGGTGTAGGGGTCAAGCATGGCCAGCGGTTTACCGGTGTGGAGCACGAGGCCGATGGGGTGGAAATCCCCGCTTCCGAGGAAGAGGTAGTGGCC
>DAET01000036.1:41784-50965 GCA_002497765.1 Euryarchaeota archaeon UBA486 | reverse complement strand
GTCGCAAAGGCAGAAGGAGGGTTGTGCAACGGAAACCTGGCGCTCACCGTTTCCGAGGGTGCGGTTCGAAAGTACATCGAAGTCATGCGCTTCGTCATGGACCACTACGGCGTGGATTTGTACACGCGACAAAACGCTGAATGGTTGGCGTCCAGTGCCGATTCGTTGTTCAACAACGACCGAGCCAAGCAACTTTCGCTGTCCGACTTTTTGTGATCAGCGCAAAGGTTCGCGCCACGGAGAGTCCGAGGCATCCCAAGACAACGGGTTCTCTTCTTGCGAGTAGCCTGCAGGCTTGAAAGGTGCCTTTTCTTTCTGCTGCGTTGGCTGGGAGGCCGCACGGCGAGCCAGCAGTGCGCGTACCCCTTGTTCACCCCAAGCGAGGAGGACCAACAGCGCCGTGAGCACCACATGACCAACCGTTTGCACGGCTGCAAGCGGTTTCAGTTCGAGCTGTTGCTCGACCACAATGCCTTCATCCACGATGGTTTCAATCGTGTAAGTTCCGGGGTCAAGTTCGCCGGTCCATACCGTGGCCTCGTCGGAGAGCAGACCTGACCAAGCATGAACGGTGGTTTTGTTGTCGAGTTTGATGGCGTAGCTGACGTTGCCTTCGTCCAACGACGTGCTGGAGAAGACGGTCTCGAAGGCGGCGGGCATCGGCGAAGAGGAGCCAAAGACAGGCGAAATGTTCACTTCACGGTAGGTTTGAAACTGGTCTTCAGCATTGATTTCATTGGGTGCAGACTGACCCGCGACGTTGAGCCATAGCACGTTGACCAAGACCACGGCCGCCGCCCAAAGGAGCACAGTTTGCCACGACCATGAGCGCTCCATGGACCTTGGTTGCGGCGTGGTCCTCTTAGCCTTATGTTCGCCAAGCACCGCCCGGTGTTCACCGTCGGCGTTGGACCCAGTTCGGGTCAATGAGGTCCAAAACCCGCGCCATCCAAGCGAGTTTGGCGAGTTTCCTTTCGGGGTCAGTTGCTCCCGACCACGGCCCGACTCGGTCGGTTGAATAGCCAACAAAAGAAAGACGCTCTACGGGGACGCCCAAGGCCAACAGAAAGCAGGCTGCTCGGTCGCCGTCCGTGAACCCTCCGACGTTGTAAGCGTCTTCGTAGATATCATCGCACTGATGGGTGAGCACCAAGGGGATGCCACCCGACGAAGCCCACTGCGTCAGGCAAGCCTTCCAGGTATCGATGTTGTCCCCGTGGGCATGAATCACCAACGGAATGTTCCGTTCGACCGCTTTGGACAGGTGGGGCTCGCCGTCGAGATCGGACACCACGCACACCACCTCAACGCGATCCAAACACGCCCCCACAGCTCCGTCAGCGGCGACGAAGACGGTGCCTTCGCCCCATGCCTGTTCGAGATCGTCTTCACGCACACCTGCACCGACGAGCACGATGTGCTGTGCTCCGGTGAGCGTTTCGTGGAGCAGGCTCAAGGTGGATTCCCGGGCCTCGGCCGTCCAACCACAGGCTTCAGCCTGCGGATGGTGGTTGCACGCCTCTCGCAGCATCGCGGCACTTCGCTGGTCGGCCTCGTATCCCCAGCCAAAATGTGCTCTCACTTCATGCTGGAGGGCCACCAGCAAGGGGGTAGCATCCAGCCTCATGAGCCGAGTGGAGCGGCTGCAGGTCAAGAACTCCACCCAATGTGGAACTTCATAATCCGTGGCCCCGTCCTCCTACCATGCCCGTCCCCACCTCTCCGCCCTCCATTGCGGACGAGGTCACCTTGGCCCGCTATCCGTTCCTTCCTCAGGCCTCGGATTGGATTCGCAACATGGCGGTCCGGCACAGCATTGACCTGAACGAATTGCTGGAAGGGTCGTGGATGGAACAGGCTCGCCAGCGGGCGCGCATCCGTCTCATCGACTCGGTTCAATCCAAGGAGGGGGTTCAGGTCGTCGGCGGCGATATTCACACCGAGGAGGGACGCCTCATCGAGGCGTTCTCCTTCTACTATGCTCGCTTGGTGATGTGCGCCAGCGAAGACGAGCGGCTCATCGCTCGCTGGGCGCAAGCTGAGGCGGCCAGAGCTGAGCAATTGTTGATCCAGGACGCCAGCAACCTCCCTGCAGTGGCTAACACATACTTGTCACAAGTGGAATCTGTGAGCGGTTCCTCAATCGCATCACCCGCCATGGCTGGTATGTCCATGCACCAACTTCGCCAGTCGCCGTCAAACGAATGGCGGGTTGGCCTTGCAGATTTCATTGAGGTCTGTCCGAAGATCACCGGCAACCGGTGGCGCCTACCGAACGTCGACATTGAGAACGGCTGGGTCAAACTCCACAACGAGCGTCAATACGCCTCATCGGCCAAATTGGCCCGGTTGTTACGTGAACGAATCAAGGCTGGCATTGAGGCGGAAGCCCTTGAGAAAATGGCGGAGGTCACCACCGACCTCGCCGTTCGATTGGCCGAGCCCGTCGGCATGGTCAGAAACCTGATGGCCAACAAAGCCAGCGAAGCCATTGCGCTGGTCGGTGCCGAGGAAAGCGATTGGCCGCCTTGCATGCAGAAGATCATCGCTGACCTCGCTGGGGGCGTCAACGTCAATCACTTCGGGCGGTTGTTCCTCGCATCAATGTCCGCCACGCTGGCGCTGCCACAGGAGTCGTGTGTGAACTTCTTTCGTGGGGCTCCCGATTTCAGCGAAGCCACCACCTCCTACCAAGTTCAGCACGTGTATCAGCACGAATACACACCCGCCGGATGTGGGAAACTCAAGGTGAATCACAACTGCCCCGTGCTTCCGGGTGATAACCGCACCTGCGACCAATCCTGGATGGACCATCCGCTGAAGTACATTCGCGCCACGCAGCGCTGGAAGCGACTCACTGAACGCCCTGTAACAACCGATGCAACTGCAAGCGAGAGCGAAACCAATTCCGAAGGTTGATCCTCGTTGAAGGCGTGTTCTCTAAATCAAATGATGCCGGGGTTGGGCCATGAAGCGAGGTGAGGGGTCCAATGCCGATGCCGACCAACTCCCTTTCTCCTACCGATGCGTTCGTCGTTTCTACCGCTTTTTGACCAACGTTTGGTTTCGAGAGGTCAACGTCGTCGACGACGACCATCTTCCGCCTGAGGGTGGGCGGTTGTACATCACGTGGCATCCGAGTGGACTCATCGATCCCATGCTGATGACCGCCGTACTCCCCGGTCAGTTGACCACCGTTGCGAAGCATACCCTCTTTCGGGTTCCGTTGCTGGGCCGTTTGCTGAAATTCTCCGGCGTGGTTCCTGTTGAACGGGCGAACGACACCAGCGACCCGGACGGTGCAAGGCAACGTAATGCAGAGCGACTGGCAGGTCTGGCTTCTGGGCTTGCGCGCGGCAAGGACGTGTTGATTTTCCCAGAAGGCTCCACGCACAGCGGTTCGGAGGTTCGCCGCGTTCGGTCGGGAGCGGCTCGAATCCTCTTGGCGGCGCTACGAGAAGCTGATGCTACAGGGCTCCCACGTCCCAACGTCATTCCTGTCGGCCTTCACTACTCAGAGACACAACGCTTCCGAGAGCGTGCAGCCGTTGTGATCGAGCGCACGATGCCGCTGCCTGATCCCCCCTCGCTCGGGCATGAAACGGAGGCGCAGGACCGCCTTGATCGGGCATGGGTGGACGAGGTTACCGAACTCTTTGCGGCCGAACTTCACCGCGTGAACCATGCCAAATCCTCGTGGGCTGAACGGACGCTCATTTGGCGCGGCCGAAGTTTGGTGTATGCTGAGAAACAACGAATGGCTGGGGACAAGTTGACCAAACCTTCCTTTTCTGCCTCCGTGCTCGCCGCTCGTCGTCTACGAGCCGGTTGGGAGTTCATGGCTGAGCATCGGTCAGACGAAACCCATCAACTGGCTGAACGTTGCCGGAATCATTTCGAGGAGTTGGAGAACCGTGGCATTACGCCCTACGATGTGGATTCACGCCCCGAGCGACTATCGCCCTTGGCGTACGTGAAAATTTTCCTTCAGTGGCTGTGGGCTTTTTCGTGGATGTTTGGCTTGGTCACGTGGAGTGCCGTGGCAGGGAATGCCATTCCATACAAGGCCAACGGGTGGTTCAGCAACGCCATGAAACGACGGGAGATTGATTCCTCTGCTATCGGTTCGATGAAGGTCCTTTCCGCCATCGTGTTCTTTCCCATTTGGTGGGTGCTCGCCTCTCTCTTCATCACGTGGTCCTTACTCAGCTCCGCCAGCCCACTCAACGCCCTGCTTCTCTCGCACTGGTTGTTGCTCAGCGTCACCAAACTCCCAGCCGTTGGCGTGTTCTTGGTCTTCATGGCGTGGTGGCCCACCTCCGCAAGGCTGCATCTGAAGCTGTACGCCAGGTTGGTCGTGGGCGCACAAAACCTGCGACGATGGAGCCGCTGGAAAGACGAATCAAACGATTGGGCGGCCTTGGTAAAAGAACAGCGCCATCTCTCGGCAGAACTGGTGAGCCTCGGGACGGAATTGGTGCTTCCCGGAGACCCCGATTGGGAAGATCCACCACCGGGTCAGGACGACGTCGATTCGGTGCGTTTTCGCACGGTCAACTCCACCGCTTGACACCGATGTTGAGGGGATTTTTTCACAAGGGTTTGAATGAAAGAAGCGCGGTGGAGCAACCAAACGGGGGTGCACATGAATGACGAGAACGTTGGTCATCACGGTCGATCGAGACAACGACCTTGGGTTGAAGACGTCCATTCGCGGTCCAGTCGTCGGACGACGTAATGTCCTCACGGCGGCGCTGAAACTCGGCATCGCCGACCCCGAGGAAAGCGACACCAACGCCATCCTTGGAGCGCTCTCTCAAAACGACAAAATCGTGGAATCGAAAGGCGAGGAAGACGAAGTTGAAGTCGCGATTTTGACCGGCGACGAGAAGGTCGGTGTCCGCTCCGACCGAGCCATTGCTGCGCAACTCGACGAAGTGGTCTCAGCCTTCCAGCCGGACCAGGCCATTCTGGTCACCGACGGTGCTGAGGACGAAAGCGTCCTGCCCATCATCACCTCGCAAGTTCGAATTGACCATGTTGAGAAAGTTATTGTCCGTCAGTCCAAGGGCATTGAGGGTACCTACTACTACATCGTCAAAGCACTCGAAGACCCCAAATGGCGCTCTCGTTTCATGATCCCGTTGGGGGCTGTTCTGGCCATCTTCGGTTTGGGCATCATGCTGCCGAACGAAATCGGCGGTGTGGTCATCGGCGCTTTGCCTCTCGTCCTCGGTTTGTACATCTTCAGCAAGGGTGCCGGCATTGAATCAACCGTCAACCGTGTAATTCAGGAGATGCGAGAAAACGCCGACGCAGCCATGTTTTCCTCGCTGTTGTGGACGGCGACCTTGTTCAGTGCCATCTTCGCTGTGGCTGAAGGTTGGCGAGCGTTCGGACTTGCCGAAGGAACGGTCGATTCACAGTCGGTGTTGTGGCTAAGCGTCATTCACTCTTCGCTGGCGTGGACGGTGATTGCGTTCTTGACATCCACGGCCGGGTTCATGCTGTTGCGCTTGAAGCGCGGTTCATTTTCCGGGAGCCTCATCGTTCTGAGCGTATTCGGCATGGTGGTCTATTCCTTCCTCAACGCCGCCCTTGACATCGCCATCCGTGTGCTCAGCGGTACGTCCTACGAATTCAGCGTCCAGATGATCCTCGACGACCTCACCACGCCCATCGTGTGGGTGGTGGTGTTGTGGATGGTCACCACCGTGGTTCGTACCTTGCAGACTCGACAAGCCCAGGCCGACCGCTATTGGGGCATCTGATCAGAGCAGGAACCTCGGCAGCACCCTGGCCACCGTGCTGTGTCCCACCACGCCGATGAGCGCACCATCGTCATCCACGACGCCGATTTGATTGAGGTCGTGTGTCAACATCAAAGCGCCCGCTTTGAGGAGCGGTGTGGTGGCCCGGACGGTCAATGGCGGGTGATTTAGCACCTGCTGCGCTGGAATGGAATGCATCCATGCAATGTCCCGGTTGACGGTCTTCTTGGCCACCATTTTGAGGAGATCGACGGCATGAATGCGGCCCATGGGAACCCCATCGTTGTCCACGATGAAAATGTGGTCCCAATCGTGCTTGGTCAGCACGTCGAGCACCGTGGCCATTGAGTCGCTGGAAAGGAGTGCATGAGCGTGCTGCATGACGTCTCCACACAGGACTTCACGCACACCTTGGCGAGAAGAATTGGCCCTGTTGGCTTTGCGAGAGAAGGGTCGGGTGGCCATGATGACTCAACCGGCCCCGTCAGCCGACCTCTTTTGAACCCTTCCGAATAACCCCCTTTGATTTCTGGAATCCGGAAAAGCAGGTTGGAAGCGCAGACGATACCGCGACCCTCAAGAAATAAAATCCAGCGGCCATGACGGTTGTCCATGCCACCGGTTCCCGAGCATGAGTTACGTGCCCTCAAAGCGATGAAAGGCTACGACCAATTGTTGGAACTTGACCGATTGTGCAAGGCCTACGGCGTCGATAAAGCCACGCTTCAAGCGGCCATGACCAACCTTGGAAACCCCACAGCCACTCAGTCTCCGCCAGCACCTACGCCTGGGTCGTGGGACACCACCCACAAAGATCTGCCCGGTTTGGAACAACCCGTTGCCCCCACAACGCCAACCTACGTGGACAAGCAACGCCTTCATTTCGAATACGACCCGTCGAGGGAGGCAGCACAACGCCGTGAGCAGGTCAACCAAGCCATCCTCTGTTCTGCTTGCGGCGTCGCATTGGGCATCCCCGACATCCGTCCCATCAAGGTCACCTGCCCTGCTTGCATGTTTGAGACCACCTACACGCAATGAAAGCGAGGTTCATGTACGGGCCTTGGACAGCCACCTTCATGCACGAGGGTTCCCCGCGACAATGGCCCTACGCCTCCAACAACTCCCCATTACCGCTTCCGGAGCATCCTGTCTTGTTCACCAAGGAGGCGGTTCTCTGGCTTGACCGGTTCACCGGTGCGATGACGGAGAACCTCCTCGAGGGCGAGGCCCTCAAGGCCTACGTTGGCTCGTACGGCACGGGCGATGGTACGCTCGATGAACTGCTTGAGCAGGTTGGAGCGCCGCCCCTGAGTGAACGCCGACCCATCTTGCTTCAAGGCGAGCTGGCGAACCCCTACCGGCTCCAAGAGATGAACATGGGGCCGCTGCCATTGATTCCCGTTCGTCTTGAGGGCATTTGCCGAACGTGGGCAGACGGCTTGGATCCTCGAGACGCCTATCCCGGTATTCATCACGTCACGCTGGCGCGAACTCCCGGTTGGTGGGAGACCAGCCATGTCGGGATGGCTTCGAAGGATCAACTCAAGCGCATCCGAGAGTGGTTGGACAACGGTGTACGCTCAACCTGGCGGCCGGTGAAATTGGGGGAGGGGACGGTTCGATTCGAGCACAACCCGACGCTTCAACCTCCGTCGACTTTGGACGTGGAATGGGACGGGACGACTGAACGCGTTTCGCTTCCCATGCCTGAACCAACCGGCCCTCCACTTTCGTTGGATGAATTGTTGGTGGTCGTCCACACCCGACAGGGTTGCTACAACCATCGCGGCCGCCTTTCACGCTGTGTTCACATGCACCAACGCGCCTTCCACGAGGGGTTGTTTCGAAAGGGGTCCTCCCACCGGTGGGACGACATCCTTACGCTGCGTTGACGTTCTTGAGGTAGTGCTCCACCCGTTCTTCCCCCCACACGAGTTCTTCGTGAATGGAGAGGCCAGCCTTGGCCAGCACCTTGTCATCAAGGTTGGAAGGCACGGGTGATTGATGGACGGCAGCGCTGTGAACCAAGAACACCTCGTCCACCAGACCTGCTTCGAGGAACCGATGGACGGTTGCAGGACCTCCTTCCACCAAGACGCGCTGGATGTCCCTGTCCGCTAACTGATGGAGCAAGGAGGGAAGGCTGGTGAAGTCTTCCTGCATCAACAACGTCTCGCCACCATCGTGGAGCAACGTGGATTGTGGGTGAATGCGCTGCTGCGGGTCAATGACCACTCGCAATGGCTGGCGCGGGGCTGGCACGAGGCGAACGGTGAGTTGAGGGTCGTCGCGATTGACGGTTTCCACGCCGACCAGCACGGCGTCGCAGTCTCTTCGCAATTCGTGGACCTTTTCGAGGCAGCCTCGGGACGTGAATCGTTGGGCAGCTTCTGACCGGTCGTCCACCGAACCGTTGGCATCCAGCGCCAGTTTGACCGTGATCAGCGGACGCCGGTGCTCGCACCAGTGCATGAAGGCCCGCATTTGTTCGTGAGCATCCGATTCCATCAAGCCGACTCGTGTTGGAATGCCGGCCTCTTCGAGCACCCTGCATCCGTTGCCTCGTACGGTAGGGTTGGGGTCGTGATGGGCGATGACAACTTCACTGACACCAGCCCACATGAGCGCTTCCGTGCAGGGCGGTGTGCGTCCGAAATGGTTGCAGGGCTCCAAGGTCACGTAAGCGGTCGAGCCGTTGGGCGAATGCCCCTTTTCTTCTGCATCATGGATGGCCATTTGTTCGGCGTGCAACCCGCCCAGATGGTCGTGCCATCCTTCGGCGATGACCACGCCGTCCTTGACGAGCACACACCCCACCAAGGGGTTCGGGCTGACCTTGCCGCGGCCGCGTTCAGCCACCAGCAGCGCGTGCTCCATGAACACGCGGTCGTTCTCGCTCCAATCAGCGCTCACGCTTGGCCCACCCTCCACTTGTTCATGACTGCTTGCATGGGCTCCAGCATCCTGTGGACGCGGGGAGGTGAATGTATGCGTAATGAATATAAAAATATTGAATACGAATAAATGACAAAAACCTGTTGTGGAGAAGGCTTCAAAGGCCCGCTCCGGGGTAGAATCAGTATGGCGAACACCGTAAAGACGGGCCTCGGGGATCCAATTGAATTCGCACCCGATGCCTCCTCGAAGAAGCGGAAGGGCGTTCACCGACCTCTTTTTGCCGATGTGTTCACGCTTGATGGAACGACCCCCGCCATGCCTGCTAAGGTCCACTTGCTGGTCAATCCCTTCGCAGGTAAGAAGCGCGGACGTGCAGTAGCAACCCTGGTCATCGATCTGGTGAAGCAAGCGGGCGTGGACATCTCAGCTTCCTACTCCGCATACAGCGGGCATTTGGTCGCCCTAGCTTCTGAATTGGACGTGGGGGATGACGAGGTGGTGGCCGTCGT
>DAET01000036.1:24647-41394 GCA_002497765.1 Euryarchaeota archaeon UBA486 | reverse complement strand
CCGAACGATGCGAAACCTTCGCTATCATTCCGGCGGGGACGGGAAATTCCCAGGCAAACGATCTCGGCCTTTCCTCAACAGAGGGGGCTGTCGAGGCCATGTTGAGCGGTCGGCGTCAAATGCTTGACTTGGCTCGGGTCGAACTGACGGAAGGCTTGCCTGGCTCAACCGGTGAGCCCATGGTCAGGTATTCTCACAACTTGGTGACGTGGGGACTCGGCGTTGATTCGACCATTCAGGCGGAGAAGATGCGCTGGATGGGGCCGATTCGCTACGATGTCGGCATCGTCTTGGCCATCCTTGCAGCAAAACGTCGAACGGCTACACTGCGACTGGATGACCGGACCATCACCGATGACTTCACGCTGTTCTTGGTTCAGAACAGCCAAACAGGGGGCTCGTTGCTTCCTCTTGCACCGGGTGCTTCAATGGATGACGGGCAAATGGACATCGGGATCTTGAAGAAAATGGCCCGGAGGGACGTGCTCAAGGCCTTTGGCATGCTCAAGAGCGAAGGCAGGCACGTGTACCATCCTCGGGTTGATTACCACCGGTTCAGGACATTGTCCATTGAGACAGAGCAGCCCACTGCCATCAACATCGATGGCGAAAACATCGGTTCTACGCCGCTTCGCATGGAAGTGTTGGAACACGCCGTCAGAATTATGCGTCCCGCATAATCAATATTCATGTCGGATTAGAAGGAGAAGTCTGAGAATTCTTCTTCCTCTTCGTATGCAGGTGCAGGCGCTTCGTACGCCGGTTCGGGCTCGCTTGCGGCAGCAGCAGGCTTGGTCTTCTTGACGGCTTTTCTGCGGCGCACCGGGGGCTTCTTGCTCGGTTCTGGTTCAGTAGCAGGCTGCCCCACGTTTGACATGCTGGGCGGGGCACTTCGTCGGGCCTGGCCGATGGAGGCGGGGAGCGAAGACGTCGCAGGCTCTTGCGTGCTCATACGATCCATTTCCTTCGCAGCATCGGTTGCCACGACGGAACTCTTTCGCCCGCTTGGGGCAGAACCACCAGGTCCAGATGCACCGGTTGAGGTGGAGGCCAGCACGCTGTCGAGGTCGAACCCACCGAGTGCGTCGCCGCCCTGTTCTTTCTTTTCTTCTTTCTTGGGCGGAGCGCGCTGCTTGACTGCTTCTTTCTCAGCCGCCCTGCGTTCCCGGTCCTTGCGTCGCTGCCGTTCTTCCGGTGATTCCATGCCTGCTTCCTTCGCTGCTTTAGCGTCGGCTTTCACACTGGCTGCCTTCTTCATGCCTTCGTCGCCGATGAGGTTGGCCATGGATCGCTTGGCTGATTTCATCATCATCTGCTTTGACACGATGAACAAGCCTGCAGAGCCACCCAGGCCCACGACCAGGAAGAACATGATGAAGCCGCCACGACCGAGGAAGGGCACATCGCCCTGAACCCATTCATCGTCAGCCTCACCGCTGGCTGACACCGTGGCGCCGTCCAAGGTGATTTTGCTGACGAGGACCAAGGCATCCTCTCGGTTGTTGGTGCCAACGGTCATGGCACACCCGTTGTCGGCCTTGTGCCATGTGGCCTGGTAGCCGTACTGGTTGTTGCTTGAATTACCAGCGGCGACCAAGTAGCCGTGAATCACCACCGGTTGATGCCACTCGTTGAGGGCTGTCATCCCGTCGAGAATGTGTTCGGACGTGGGAATGAGGCCGAGGATGAACCAGTCAGTGTCTGCCTCAGAATCCACCTCGTCGAGGTCGACGCTTCCCGCACCGGTTTCGGGCTGAAGCGGCAGCGACCATTGCTTGACATCAATGCGAGCGCCGTCGCCGTCAACCACGGCGGCAGCTTGGTCAAACGACATCGATTGAATGGCCACAGCCGTGGTCACGCCCAATTCAAGGCCCTTCGCACCCATGATGGTGTCGTGTGAATCGTAGAACTGGCTGGAGGCCAAGTACCCGGTGAAAGTGATCGGCTCGCCTTGTCCAGCAGCAAGGGTTCCACCGTCGGAACCGGGTGTGCACCCCACCGGCTGGAGGTCGCTGATGGTGCGAGCGTCGCCTGCGAGGGTCGTTTTCACCGTTGTACTCTCCATGGAGAAATCGACGTCAACGGTTCCTGTTCCGCTTCCCCAGCTGGCCGTTGAAGGCCCGAGGCAACCGGCCAGAGCCATGCTGGCGATGAGGCAAAAGGCGAGCAAGGCTCTGCGCATGGCCCGATGAGGGCGGGTGGAGTTTGAGAAGTCTTCCCTGCTCAAGGCAGGAGTGGTGAGATGGCGCAGTCGGAGAGATTTGAACTCCCGAGTCACGGGGACACCGGATTTCAAATCCGGCGCAATACCAGGCTATGCGACGACTGCTTCGTGTTGCGGGTAGCGCCTCGCTTTTTCTTCTTTCGCCCCTAACCTTCGTTGGTTGGAGAGCGAGCGAACCGAACCGTCACGACCGCCATGATGAGGGTTCCAAGCGTCATGGTGAGCGGAAGGAAAGGCACCACTTCGGTCGTGTTTCCGCCGAGTTGTTCCTTTTCCAACAACTCTCGGACATCAGCCGTGAAATCCTCGACGAGCCAGTTGTCGCCGGTCCATGCGACGGTAGGTTCGAGATCGTCGTTGAGAATGTAGGTGATGGTGGAATGGCCCACATTGTAATCTTCCGTGGTTTCGGAGACACAACTCAGTTGGTCGTCCTCTGCCCAGGTGTAGCCTTCGTCGCACATGCAGTGCTTTGAGGCACCGCTGCCCATCTCCCAACCGTGTCCGTTACAGGCCGTTTCGTCGCTGCTTTCACCGGCGACGGGCGAGGGGATGGTGGAGGCGTTGACGTAGGAGGGCGCCCAAGCGATGTGGTGCGGTTCAACGAAGTCGTCCATGCCGAGGTTGGAGGATTCCCATGAAGCCCCCGTGCCGTTCCATGTGTAGAGGTTCCACCACCAACTGTAATCCTCTGGAGCATCGTGGTCGGCAAGACTGTTCAAGAAGTGACCGTAGGATGAGTCCTGAATGCTGCGGTTGACCGACGCCGCGGTCAGCGCACCTTCGGTGATGTGGTAGGCGTTGAACGTGTCAATTCCCTGTTGCGCTGTGGTTCCGTTGGGCCACAGGACGCTCACGCTGGAAGCATGGGTGGCGTTGGGTTCTGGGAGGTCGGAGCGGTTGCTCGTGGACGGCATCCACGCAAGATGCGGGTGTTCGGTTGCATCGTAGTCGTCCATGCCGACACTGGAGGCTTCCCAGGTGGCGTTGGTTTCGTTCCACAGGTTGAGTTCCCAATACCAAGACCAGTCTGAGGGGGAATCGACGCCGTTGATGCCGTGAAGCATGCGCCCCCACTCGCTCACCGAGGTGTTGAGCGACCAATTCGCTTCTTCAGCCATCAGGTTGGTGGCGGTCCATCCCGACCAAGCGAACATGTGTTGGGTGGAATTGTTGTTGGCGTCGACAACGGTCACCGATGCTTCACCGGGCTGGTAGTCGGCCACGTGCATGTCGATGACGTTCTGCTCAACGACGACAGCGAAGGTGGACCAGACATCCTCGAGTTCTTCCATGCTTCCGGTCAGGTGCGGCCAAGCCGCTCCCATGCGCTCGCTGTATTCTTTGAGCACCTCGGGCGTGTCGTGGTTCGGATCGACGCTGATGGAAACGAAGGTCACGTCTTCTCGCTCTTCATCGGTCAATGAGGCCTCAACGGCGATGAGCGATTGTGTGAGCATGGGGCAAACATCGGGGCAACGGGTGAAGATGAACGAGACCACCACCACCCCGTTGGTGTCCGTGGTCAAGGCATACTGCTCGCCGTTCTGGTCGGTGAGGGGGTCGATGTCAACAGCTTCTCGAGCGAGTTGCTTTCCATTGTAGGCCGTGGCGGTTCCAGTGAGCACCAGGGCGACGAGCAGAACAGCAAGGATGCTCTTCGGGCGCATGCTTCACCGCACCTCCGCGAAGTCCCAGTTGGGTGTGCACCATTCCGGGAGTGCTTGGACGGAGCCAGGGTTGGACAGACCGATGCCCCAGAGCATCAACAGGACGAACAGCACCGGAAACAAGGCGGTTCGGGTGTAAATCCGCGGGTCGCCTTTCAAGTGCATGAAATAGGCTGCGATGCCGTAGCCCTTGATGACGCCCACGCCGATGAGGATGGCCCACACGGCGTACAACGAGATGTGGATGTCCGTCCCAGGGATTTTCTCGAAGAAGACGGCTGCCACTTCAAACAGGGTGAAAAACATCAGCACGACGAAGTTCCAGAAGTAGATGTCAAAGTTGCCGGGCAACTTGTCCACGATCGATTCAAAGATTCCAGTTGTTTCATGTTCTCCCATAGTTTCACCTCAATACAGATAGAAGGCTGGGAAGATGACCACCCAAGCCAAGTCAACAAAGTGCCAGTACAGGCCGAAGTACTCGATACCCTGTGCGTTCTTTTCATCGTAGCCGACGGTGTCGGCCTTGAAGATCAGGTACAGCATCACCAACAAACCAACGAACACGTGAACACCGTGAGCGCCGGTTGAGATGTAGAAGATGGACGCTGCCTGGCCGGTGTAGTCAATCACGCCTTCAGCAGGTTGAACACCGATGGAGAAGCCTTCTGCCACCAGGTGGCTCCACTCAACGAGCTTGAGCACGATGAACATCGAACCGAGCAAGAAGGTGGCCAACAGGTAGTTGCGGACCGCCGATTTCTGGTCGGGCATCAACTTGCCCATCAGGCCTTCGGGTGCTGTCCAGTCCTTCTGCTTGGCCGTCTTGAGCGCCAGCACGATGGTGTAGGACGAGATGATGAGGGCGAAGGTGTTGATGGCACCGGGCAGAATGGTCATGAAATCGCCTTGACCGCCCACGCCGTTGAGCATACCACCGTTTGGTCGGAGGAAGTCAGAAGCCGTCAGCACGTTCACCGATTCGCAGTTTCCTGCGGAGTACTGCCAGTCCGTGCACCACTCGGTTCGCATTCGGAGGTAGGACGAGAAGAAGGTGGCGAAGACCATCACTTCGGACATGATGAACACCCAGATACCGGCCTTGCGGATGTGCTGGCCTTCGAAGGGGTCCGAGGTGGCGATTTGCTCGTGGTTGCCGATGAAGGGCAGGTCCTCACGCCACCAGTTGGCCACACCGGCCGTGATGATGGTCAATCCAAGCATGCTGAGTCCCAGGTCGCCAAGGTTGGCGTCCACGCCAGAGAGCAGGTTGCCAAGAACGGCCTGGAACGAGGGGAAGCCCATCAGGAACAGCAAAACACCCAGCGAGAAGATGATGGGTGAACCTGAGCCGTGATGCTCGTGGTCGTCGCCGCCGTAGCCGTGGTTGTCATGACCGTGGTCGTCCGGGTAAATCGAATTCATGAAGCCACCAAGGCCGATGAACGCCATGTACGTGACGCACATCAGCAAGATGGTGATGCCAGCCGTTCGCCATGTTAGGTAGGAGAGGTGAGCGTCCACTTCATGATGGTGCGCCTCTTCTTTGGCGGCCTTGAGCGCTTTGATCTCGCCATCGCTGGCGTTGTTGGCCTTGGCGTCCTCGTAAGCGTACTTGGCTTCCTCGTATTCTTCGATGGCTTCCTCGTACGCATGGTGCTTGACGTTGGCCACGCCCACGCCCATGGTGGCAAAGGCGAGGATGCCGACGGCGAGGAACACACCGCCGTAGAGCACGGCGCGCATCCAGATGCTGTTCTTCACGTCTGCTTCTCCGCCGCTCATTCTTCCGCCCCCTTGGCTTCAGCAGACCACAATTTCTCCTTGAGCGATGGGCCGTCGTGCTTGTGGTGGCCAAACTCCTCGTTCATGTCGTGCTGTGTTGGGATGTCGTGGAACGATGGAGTTGGCGGTGGTGAGGTGGTGGACCACTCGAGCGACCATCCGCCCCATGGGTCCTTGCCCACAGGTTCGCCACGGCGAGCCGAATAGAGGATGTTCCACACCAGCAGGAGCTGGCTGATTCCGAAGATGAAGGCGAAGGTGGACACCGCCATGTTGTACTCGGCAAAGCCGGACTCAATGGTGTAGGTGTGGGTTCGTCGAGGCATCCCCATGATACCAAGAGCGTGCATGGGCCAGAAGGCTGCATTGTAGGAGGCGAAGCCGATGAGGAAGTGCCAGAGACCGAGGGTCTCGTTCAGCTTTCGACCGGTGGCCTTGGGGTACCAGTAGTAAACGGCAGAGAACAGCGCAAAGACGGTACCGCCGATGAACACGTAGTGGAAGTGCGCCACGACGAAGTACGAGTCGTGGAAGTGGATGTCAAGACCGGCCACGGGGAAGAACATGCCCGAAATGCCACCGAGGGTAAAGGTGACCAAGAAGCCCAGCGACCACAAGGTGTGGGTCTTCATGACGAGCGAGCCGCCCCAGAGGGTGGCTAACCAGTTGAAGATTTTCGCGCCGGTGGGGATGGCGACGAGCATGGTCATGATCATGAACAGAGCTCGCCAGAACGGATCCATACCCGAGGTCAGCATGTGGTGGCCCCAAACGATGAAGCCGACGATACCAATACCGGCCATGGCGAACACCATGGACTTGTAGCCGAAGATGGACCGTCGAGCTGAGGTGGCAAGCACTTCGGAAACGATACCGAAAGCCGGGACGATGACCACGTACACTTCGGGGTGGCCGAAGAACCAGAACAGGTGCTGGAAGAGCAACGGGTCGCCGCCGGCTACGAAGAATTGCGTTCCAATGGTGTGGTCGAACAGCAGGAAGGCCACACCGATGATGAGGGCAGGCAGGGACATGAAGAGCATGAACACGCTGATGAAAACCGACCAGGTGAACAAGGGCATCTTCATCCAGGTAACACCGGGTGCACGCATCGTGAACACGGTGGTGATGAAGTTCACGCCACCCAGGGTTGAGGACGCACCGAGCATGAGCATGCCCGAGATGAACGCCGTCGTACCGGGGTTGGAACCGTAATCGGCGAGGGTGGAACCCAAGTTGGCCTCGTTGAGGGAGGAGTAGGGTGGGTACATGACCCACGTGATGTCAGCACCTTCGCCCGAAAAGACGCCGGTAAAGATGAGCGGTGCGGAGAAGACGAGCAGCCACAGGCCCATGGCGTTGATGCGGGGGAAGGCCAGGTCCTTGGCGCCGATCTGAAGCGGGAGGACGTAGTTCATGAAACCAGCAATCATGGGCATGGCGGCGAGGAAAATCATCGTCGTGCCGTGGAGCGTGAAGAAGGAGTTGTACTCGTCGTAGGTCAGGAAGTCGTTCTCTGGCAGGGCCAGTTGAATACGGAACAGCAAAGCCAACAATCCACCAACGAGGAAGAAGAAGAACCCGAACAGGAAGTACATGATGCCGACTTCCTTGTGGTCGGTCGTGGTCAACCAGGGCTTGAGGAAGCTCCAGAACTTCTCCATGGTGAAGGTCTCGGGGGAGCGTCGGTAGAACACCCAGAGGATACCGGTGAAGATGAGGCCGGCGGCCAAACCGATGGTGGTGACAAAGATGACCAGAGCGCTGGCGCTTGGGGCCAAGGCTCCTGCGTTGATGCCAGCGATGGAAAGTTCCAGATAGTTCCAGTGGTCGCCACCGGCACCGTTGCCGCCGTTCACAGCGTTGCCGTAAATCTTCATGTCGACGTTGAGGTCGTCGGCTGCAGGGGCGGTCCACTCAAAGGTCCACGAGCGAACCGTGTTGGCTTCCTCGGTGTGTGTGAGCCCGCCGTCCATCATTTGGCTGAGCGAGGCAGGAACGGCAACGATGTCACCGTGAGACACGAGGATGCGGTAGCCGCCCGCACGGCCGTTCCAGTCAACCTCGTTGATTTCCATGACGTCGTTCTGAACGGTCACGGTGAAGGTGTAGGTCTCGCTGGCGTTGTAGGTCTCGGGTAGGCCGTCCACGATCACGGTCGTGTCGGGCGATTCACCGCCGTGGCACGTACAGCCTTGGTCGCCTGCAGCGCCGATACCGCCCGGAGCTGCCGTGAACTGTGGTGCAGCCATCAAGGCGACGAGCAAGACACCGAGCAAGAGCGTGGCACGTCCGCGCATCAGTACGCACCTCCAGCAGGCGGCGATTCACCGCTCTTTTTGACACCCGTATCAACGGCACAGTCTGCGCCTTCAGCAGCGACGATTTTCACTTGTCCAATCATCATGGAGTGCTGGTTGCCACAGTACTCTGCACAACGGATGGGGAAGGTGCCGGGGTCGTCGGCGGTGATGGTCATGTAGGTGCCACCTTCAATGCCGGGGACCAAGTCTTCCTTCACGCCCCATTCAGGGAGCCAGAACGAGTGCTGGACACCGATGTAGTTGGGGTTGGAGTCGTCGGAGGGCGCGGAGTGCATCTCGAACACGACGGCTTCATCGCAGGGGAGGATCATGTCCTCACCAAGAGCGGAGGAGAACACATGTTGCCGTGGAATGTGCATCCACGTGTGGAGGACGTTGCCGTCAGCATCGGTCACCTCAACGATGGAATGCTTGTACGGGTCGAAGGTCACCTCAGCGAGGGCCTCACCTGTTACTGTATCGAGGGAGATACCGGGCAGAGCGTCTGCGCCTTTTTGGATCGAGACGTTCACCGCTGCGGCGTTGGTGCTTGATACGGCCAGGGCCGTGCCGCTCCAATCGACGTCAATGTACGTGATGGCGGGGTCGTCTTCCCAGGTCAGGGCGTCTTTGTATTCGTACTCCCAGAACCACTGCTTGCCGGTAATCTTCATGTCGTGGGCATCATCTTCGCCGGGAATGACCCAGACGGCCGTGTTGGAGGAGAGAGCGAGGACGATGAGCCACGCCACAATCACGGTGGGCAAGACGTAGAAGAACACCTCAAGTTTGGTGTTGTGCCGGTCAACCGGGAACGAGCCGACTTCGATATGATCAATGTGAGTGGTGTCGGGCTCAACGCCGTCTCGGTAGCGAAGCATGGCCAAAAACAACCAGCCGAACGTGAAGATACCGACCAGAATGGACCAAAACATGAACTTATCATAGAGAACAGCGAATACCGTATCTTCTGCTACCATGCAACCACCCTGTTTGACCGGCCGTGTAGCCCCCCCTTAAGCGTTGCTTGATGGGGGTTAGAACGCTCTTGTGTTTCAACCACCACATGGGGCCACGGTGCGCGTTTTTTTCGCGATTTTTTCGTGTCGAAATTGAACGCTTTTTGCACCCAACCCAGCCTCGTAAGAACCATCCGGGCGATGCTACTTGAACCCCCCGCGGCGAGTGTTCATTATGGCCGTTCGTTCTTCTCTTTCCGAGACGTTGGACGGTGCGGTCCTCATGGACATCGAGGTTCAACCCGGTGCGAAGGTTCAGGGCATCACGGGGTTCAATCCCTGGCGTTCCCGCGTGTCCGTCGCCGTCAGGGCCGTCGCCAAAGCGGGCCAGGCCAACCGGGCCGTAATGCATGTCCTGGCGACCCAACTCCGGCTTGATCTGGCCGCGCTTTCCATCACCACCGGCCAACGCTCAAGGTTGAAATCGGTCCGCGTCGAGGGCCTTTCAGTCGACCAACTCGCAACTCGGTTGGAACCCTTTGGAGATGACCAACCATGACAGCGGACTCCTTCCATGGGTTGGGCCGAGGGTCCTCCAATGCCGAGGAGCGTTGGCACCAAGCGGCCCAAGCGTTGGCCCATGCTCGACAGCGTAACCGTGCCGCAGGCGCTGTGATGCTGGTCGAGGGGCGACGAGACCGACTGGCGTTGGAACGGCTGGGGTTCTGCGGGCCCGTCGAGGTGTTGAACCGAGGTTGGCCGGTTGATGACGTGTTGGTGTATTTGGTTGAGACGTACGGCCGCCGGAGCGAGGAGGACGGCGGTCCAAGCCTCATCGTGTTCATGGATTGGGACCGCACGGGTGGACGCCTCCAAGCCAACATTCGCCGAAACCTCGAGTCGCTTGATGTCCGGTTTGACGAACGGCTTCGCTCGACGCTGATGCGCTGTCTGAAGCCTGAGACGCGTGTCGTGGAAGGATTGTCCGGCCTTGCGGAGGTGCTCGGTCCGCTGGTGGACATGTACGACGAGGAACTCAATCTTCCTTGACCAATGAAGGAAAGGCCTCTTCCTTCACCGTGTTGAGGACGACGTGCGTGTACGAGCGTGAAACGCCGTCCAGCGTGAACACGGTCTTGGTCAGGTTGTCGAGGTCGGCTCGATCTTTGACGCGTGCGAGGACGATGGAATCCCAATCACCTGTAACATCGTAAACGGCGAACACGCGAGGGTCGGCAGAAATTTTCTGCTGCACGTCAATCATGCGTCCTTTCTGAATTCGTAGGCCCGCCATGATGGTCATTGACCATCCGAGTCGAGTTGGGTTGAGGGCAACTCGATACCCTTCAATCACCCCTTCATCTTCAAGACGACGAATACGATTGGTCACTGTTCCTTGGGCCAAGCCAAGGGTTCGAGCGAGCGACCGGTGGCTGACACGAGCGTCTTCGCTGAGCAGCATCAACAGTGCACGGTCGGTGGCGTCCAAGTCCATGGTCCACCTGAGGGCCATGCAGGCCTTCAACCCTTCACTGCGAGGAGTTGGTTCCCTCAGAGGGAGGCGCACCCAACCAGAGATGTTGCTTCCAAGCGCCAAAGTCCTCAATTTCGATGGCGACGTCAATGTGGACGTCCTGGGCCATCGCCTCGCGGAACATCACCGTGGTGTGCGTTTGAGCACCGGCCTTGAGTTCCAACTTCGAGGGGCGACCTTTGAACTGCCAAGGTTCGCTGACCGTCCAGGCGGTGATCCTGAACGATTGGGTGCCAGCTCGGATGCGAACCTGAACCTGGAGGGGTTCCTCGGTTGACCAGGTCGCTTGGAGGTGCGGAATGGCTTGTTCGCGCTGCCGAAGAGCACCAAGGATGGAGACGGCAATGACCGCTGTTACGGCGGTGAGTAACAACGGCGTCCAAGTTTGGGTTGCGCTGACGTCCTGCTGGGTTGAGGGGAGCATGCCATGAGCCATCCAGAGCAAACGGCTTTGGTTGTCTTCGTCCGCACCAGCGCCAAACACCGCCACGGTGTAGGACCAGCCGGTCGGGACCCCCATCAGGTCAACCCCGGCCGCCTCGAGGTGGTCGGCAGGGAGCATGGAAACAAAGGAGGTGGCGTTGTTGGCTTTGACGGAAAACCCAACCTCCGGGCGAAGTTCACGTACGAGGTGATTCGCCTGCCGCTGGTGTTGGTCAATCGCCCGATCTTCGGTCAGGACAACGTACAGAATGGTGTGATTGCTAAGGTTCAACAGCGGCATGACCTCAAGGTCAAACGCCACCATTCTCGCACCGTCTTCCGCAGAAACCACCTTGACCTCACCCGTGACCTCAAGGATCGACGTCGTGGGAAGCGCATGCATCTCCACCGTTGAATCGGTCTGGTTTGCCTTCACGGAAAGGTTGCGACTCGAGGCCCGGTAGAGCGCATCATCGTCCGGCCAACTGGAGCCGGTTTCATCGCTCCACGACCACCACGTCCAGCGAACCATGTCGTCGTTGGCTTCGGGAAGGTTGTCGAGGGAAGATGCCACGTAGACTTCTTCCAACCCATCTGCCGTGCTGGGTTGCAGCTCGTCAGTGGCGTGGATGGCCCACGGTTGCTCTGCTGCGAACGCACCCGGGAGCACCAAGAGCGTCAGCACCAAACAGAGCAGGGGTCGATGCATGTTCATTCCTCCTCATCCCGCCAGGGGAGGTCAAGCTTGTAGCGCAGGATGTTTTGTTCGTTCACGTCGATCATCAGCGTGATTCGAGCCCCGACCCAAACCGAGATGGTTTCCGTGCCCCAGGGCAGTGAACTTCGCAACAGGAAGGCACCTGCAGGAAGGTTGTCGAGGTGGGTTTCATCGGTGAACTCCTCGAGCAGCGGCGCCCAACCACGAAGAAGTCGAACGAACACCTCAGGGGTCACGGTGGCGACGTTGCTCTCGAATTGGTTTCCGTAGACGTACAGCGCTTCCTGGCGGGAGCGCCACGAGTTTTTCTTGAGGGTGAAGGCTGGGAGGCCGGCGTGAACCACTCGCACGGGGTGGAAGGAATCGCCACCCCATACATCGCCCTTGTTGGTCGGTGAAGGCGGCTTGAACAACCGCTCATAGACCATCGGTGGTGCGACGTTGAGTCGTTTGCCGCGCTGCCAAAGCGACGAGGCACTCAGGTCAACACCGTACATGGATTCCACGAGGTGAACGACCTCAGTCTCGGCCATGACAACGGAATTTGAGGTTGGCTTCGGGGGGGCCTTGACGGTGGGCGTCCAATCGCTGTCGTGACGTGTCGCGCGGCGCGAACGGTAGGCGTTGGCGACGGTTTCCTCCCCATCAGATGTGTACCGGAACTGCGCGACGAAGAAGCCGCCCGTGTTGTTGTCATCGTGCCACAAGCGCAGGCAGTGGGGAAGTTGCGATTCCACCGCTGCCTCCTGGTCCTCATCGCCGACGCCAAGGGCGAGGCGGTCGGAGGGAGCCAGGTGTTCGGGCTGGAAGAACGGCAGGTCGTTCGTCTCGGGGAGCGGCACAGCCTCGCCCTCTTCGTTGAGCACGGGCCAAGCGGTCAAACCGGGATGGAGTTCAATTCCATCGAGGGTCATCGGGACGAGTTCGAGGTAGGGGCACCGGCGCAGGACTTCAGCGACCACCGCTTCGTTCTCCACCGGGTCCATGCTGCATGTGGAATAGACGAGGTGACCGCCAGGCACCAACAGCGAAGCGCCGCGCACCGTAATGTCCACCTGCATCTTGAACATCTTCCTGCTTTCCTTGGGCGTCCAATCCCACCACACGTCCCGATTCTTTCGTGTGGTGGCCGTCCCCGTGCAGGGTACATCGGCGATGATGGCATCAAATCCGGGAGGGGGCAACCGTCCGAAGTGTCGACCGTCATGTTGCGTGACCACGATGTTGGCCAGCCCCAAACGGCTGCGATTGCTCACCAGCATGTTGAGGCGGCCAGAGACGGGTTCGTTGGCCACGACCACACCCTCGGGGTGCAAGCGTTCACCGAGCTGGGTGGTTTTCGAGCCGGGTGCGGCGCACATGTCGAGGGCAAGTGCATCGCTGTTGGCCGTGAGCAATCGTACCGGGAGCATGCTGGCGGCTTCCTGGCGCGTGATTCGGCCGGTTTCATGCAGCAGGGCCATCATTCGCTGTGCCCGACCTTCGGGTGCTCGCCCTCGAGCAAAGGGCATGACGAAGGCCGTTTCGTCCCCCATCCAAGGGAGCTCAACCGCCCCGAGGGATTTGACTTGTTCAACGGTCCACGCTCGGTCGCTTCGATGAAGGGAAATTCGGAAGGTTTCCGGCAGCGGTTCAAGCGCCGTGTTCAACCAGCTCGCTTCGTCCCGGCCCAACTGGCGCGCAAGGGCCGTGAGGGGGGAGCGTTGGGCGTAGGCCCTTCGCTCTTCAGCAGCGTCGGTTGGTCCTCGCACAGGTTGGGCTCGGCCACCCTCGCTTTTGGTCTTCCGCCATGATGAAAAGGTGAGCCGTGGCCTTCCCGTTCATGCTGGCGGCCTCCGCATCGTGGTACCTGCCAGCGTTGTTCCTTGCCTGCCTGTCGTGGACGGGTGCGTTTTCGCTGCTCGGAAGCCTCGAGCAACGTCCGTTGGTCAGACGATTGTACGTTTGGGCTCCGCCCATGATGGTTTTGGGCTTGCTGTTCTCAAGGGCCATCGACCTCATTGGGCTGGATGCCAACCATCCGGAAGTCGCGCTAATCTTGGGTCAAGGTGCCAGCATGGAGGCCCGACTGCAGGTCTTGTTCACCGGTCAGGGCGCGGTTGAAGGTGCCCTGTTCTCGTTGTTCGTGTTCGCCGTGTTCTCGCCCAAGTTGCCCAGCCTGCGTGCCGCCTCTGTGGCCACCAAGGAAGCCATCCAATCCCGTATGATGACCCACGCCGGCTGGTGGGGTTTGCTCACCTTGATGGTGGTGTTTGCTCCCGCTGATTACGAACTCATGACCTCGGCCCCGACCGCCCCCACGCTCACGGTGGCGCCGTGGGGGGTGCTCGTTTCCATCGTTCTTTTCACCCTCCTGTTGATGATGGCTGGAGAGATCATGAGCGCCACAGCGCGCATGGCGTCGAGTGGCGAAACCCGCCTGTTGTTCCATCGCGCACTGATGAAGACGGCGGCTGTGGGTACCGTTGCGTGGTGGTTGTTGATGCAAACCGACGTGATGGCGCCCGGTTGGTGGGCTCGGCCGATGACGGACGCACGCTTGGCCATGGGTTTACTCATCGCCACCTACGCGACCCTCATGGCCACGTCTCACGCTTTTTCCACGGTCGCCGAAGGCCTTCATTCAGCGGCCTCTCGTCAGGCCAATCTCCTCACATGGAACCTCGCCATCACCAGCGTGGTGTTGGTGAGCATCACCTCCACCACCGCGAACGCTGTTGACGTGTTCGGTTCGGGCGTTGATGCTGCCTTGACCGGTTGGCGTTGGGCGGCGCTTGCGCTGACAGCGGGGGTGATGGCCATGGCTTTGCCCATGGTCGGCCTCGATGCTGCTCACCACCCTGAGGCGTGGTGGTTTCGCATGGCGATGATGCTGTTTCTACCGGTCGGTGTGTTGATGGCCCACGGAGGCTGGTTACTCCTGCCAGCTATGTTGCTGGCTGGCGGCGTGTTTCCTGTCGTCCATTTGTTCGTCATGACGGGCTCGTCCCGTCGAACGCCCGGTGTTTTCACCACCATCCTTCTGCTGGTGGGGTGGTTGTTCTGTGCCACGTCTTCACCCGAGCAAGCGCTGTTTTGGGCCGTGGCGAGTGTTGTATCCATCAATGTGTTCGCGGGCGCATGGTACCGACGTGAACGTCAGCGAAGCCCCTCGGAATCGGTGGCCTGACCCTTCTGCCGGTCGCGCTCTTTAAGAGTGCACGAGCGAAGCGGCGACTGAAATCTTCGGATTTCAGGGATGGGACCCTCATGGCACGAGCCTTTCGCGCAGGCGTTGAACCACGACGAAAATTACGCATGCCGTTGCGCCAACGACTCTGGCGCCCGGTTCAGGACCTCGCTTCACTCACCTCTCGGGCACAGCGCATCGGTGAACAAATGGGTCCGCTGACCGAGGTTCCAGCCCTCGTCCGCATTGAAAACGAGCACTGGATCTTTGAGCGGATTGAAGCCGCTACGCTTCAGGAACTTACCCACCGGTTGGTGCTTCAAACGAGTGACGGCCAAGAGGTGCTGGGCGTAACGGAAGATCTCTCAACGGCGCTTGAAGTGGCTCGTTGCATGGCAGAAAACGACCAACGGGTCGTGCTGATTCAGCCGTTGTAGGTTCAGAACAGGTTCCAAATGGCCTGAACGACACCTTGATTGACGAGGTAAAAGAAACCGCCGAGGGCGATGCAGGCGAGGTAGACTTGCGCTGGCGTGATCTTCCACGATTCTTCGGATTCCTCATCGAAATACCGAATCAAACCTGCAGCCTGCTGGATGCCGCTGCCGTCGCTTTTCTTCTTCGTCGCCATGGGGACCGGTTGTGGCCAGCGACCTCCCCCTTATCAACGCGACGCGTCGTTCATTCTTCCTCGTCAACGGGGGCGTCGTTTGTCAAATCAACGAACGGTACTTCCTCTTCGGCGAACAATGACGCTTTCATTTCAAGCATCTCGCCCGCGCGTTCATCGTTCTTGCTCATGATGTCCCCGCCGTCTGAGAATCGAGTGCTTGGGGCAGGAACGTAGTCCGCGTCGGGATTGGCTGCCATCTGAATCAGGGTCGCTTCAAGGCGTGCGATGGCTCGTTCAACACCTGGCGCATTGTCTTCTGCCAAGGCTTGCCGAGCCATGTGGAGGTCGTCGTCGATGATGGCCCGCCATTCGTCAGCCTCGTCGATCGTTTCGGACCACGCCTCCATGGCTCGGGTGCGCATGGATTCAATGAATTCGTTCAAGCCGTTCTTCCCGGATTCGAACAGTGCTCGCCAGTGCCGCTCGTTTTCCTTGAGGTTCACCTTGAGGTGCCGCCCCGCCCAACGTTCAGCCCCTCTCTGGTGAGCCATTTCCCACGGCGATTGGCCCAGAGCGCTGCAGGTGTCGAGCACCAGGCGAGCTCGCTCGGCCAGCGGTCCACCAAGGCGTATCACGTTCAGGTAGCCCGAGGTCACGAGCCCCCAACCCCAGTATGGGAGGGATTGAATTTCCACGCGGAGATCGCCGCTGTTGGTTACAAGCGTCCATCGCTGCTCATTGTAGCCAGGCGCCTGGGTGAACACGGGCGTGTCGGGATGCGCGAGTTGGGCCAAGATGGCTTTCGCAACGTCTCCGAGGTAGACCACCCGGCTTGGGCCGCTGTAGTGCTTACCGCGCAGGAGTTGATGCGCTGTGTCAATCTTGTGGGATGCATCAGCGTGCCTCACTTGAGCCATCAACACCGAATGCGTCGCGTTCACCACTTCGTCCACGGCACTCCCCACGTTGACCTGTGGACAGGCGAGGCACTGATGAAGGAACCGCATCTCGGCGCCGTCGATTCGTGCAGGAAGGTTCAATATGGGTCCATTCCATGGCAAATTAGGTGAAACCATGGCAGGGAAAGCAAGCGGTTCGGGCATCACATCGTTGCCCGGTGTTGGTGCAGCAACGGCAAAGAAACTGACAGCGGCAAAATTGGGGACCGTGGCCAAGTTGGCAAAAGCCAGCGTCGGCGATCTGCAAAAAGCCGGGCTCTCGGCCGCTGTTGCCAAGAAGGTCTCGGCCGCCGCCAAGGCAGCTACAGCCACCAAAGAAACAGCAAAGAAAGCCACTGGAAAAGCAGCTGGCGCAGCGAAGAAGGCCGCATCAAAGGCAAAATCCGC
>DAET01000036.1:16035-24299 GCA_002497765.1 Euryarchaeota archaeon UBA486 | reverse complement strand
AAATCCGCTTCAAAGAAAGCGGCCTCTTCGACCAAAGCGGCCACCGAAAAAGCCGTTGGAAAAGGGCAGAAGGTGGCCGAAAAGGTCGTCGAGAAAACCAAATCGGCAGGAACGAGCCTCAAAACCTCGAAGGACAAGGACCGAAAAGGCTCCAACATCAGTGTTCCAAAGTCCGTCAAGGACATGCCCTGGTTCAAGAAGCGGTGAGACCACCACTCCGCAACCGCTACCTTTGAAGGCCTTCTCGCCAAGTTCTGTTCATGCCAAGGCGAAAATACGGTCGTCTTCGCAAAACGGTCGAGCTTCCCCCAAAAGGAAACTGCTCTCGTTGCCGCTCGGGCAAACACTGCCCCATTGAAGGCCATCAAGGGAAGACCATTCATCCGCACCGAGATTGGGTGGGTCCTGAACGGGTGATGAAGCGGAAAAAATCAACCTCATGATCACACGATGCCGTGCGTGCTGGTGGAGGGCGTGGTCTCTTCGACAGGGGCGCTTTCCATTGGGCGTTCGTCCATGTCTTCGCGCATGGATTGGGCACGGTGGTACACCTCCCGCAGGGTTTGGTCGGAAATCTCGAGGTAGACACGGGTGGTTGCGATGGTGGCGTGCCCCATCAAACGCTGAATGGTGACCAAATCGGCACCGCGCTCAAGCAAACCGGTGGCGAAGTTGTGCCGAAGCACGTGTGGCGTTAACTTTCCTTTGGGAAGATTGGCTTCCTGACCGAGCGAATCCATCATCCGCTGGACCCCGCGCGGCTGGAGGCGTCGTCCGTAGCGGTTCACAAAACAAGCCGACTCGGTTGCGGATGCAAGTCGGTTGCGAATGGGGATCCATGCCCGAAGGCGTTCGACGGTTCGCTTGGTGAACAACACCAATCGATCTTTGTCGCCTTTTCCTCCCAGAACGCGGGCGGAACCGTCATCAAAATCGATGTCCTCCATGTTCAGCTCACAGATTTCACTGACCCGCATGCCCGTGTCGAGCATCATGGTCACCACGAGCGAGGCCGCTGGGTCCTCACTCAAGGTCGCCACTTCGAGGACGGAAGTCAATTCACGCCGTGTCAACGTCCTTGGCAGGCGCTTCCCGGTTCGTGCTCGCTGAAGATGGTCAGGCCACATCAATCCAAGCCAGCGAATAAGATGACGAGCCGCGGCAATCCGTGCGTTGTAGGTTGTTGGTTTGAGGCCCGCAATGCTGTGCGCCCATAGGTCGAGGCGACCGTTCATGGGTTCCATTCGTTCAGCGAGCGTCTCAATGCAGAGGGACTCGTACGTCTCCTCGTCGAGCACGTCCTCTCCAGGAAGCACCGTTTCAACCAGTGGCCGTAACCCGTAAAAGTAGGACTTCTGGGTGTTTTCGGATTTGTTTTCCGTTTGCAGTTGACGACGGTAGCACTCCAGCCAGGGAAGATGTCGGAGATGAATGAGTCGAGCGGGAAGCGTCACCTGTTCTTGCGTAAGACGACGTTGGCTTGGCCTCCGCGCTTGCGGTTGTGGCGTTCGCATCCCTCGTTCGTTCATTTGGCGTCACCGCCTCCCGCCGGAGCGGGTGTGCATCCCGTGTCCCTGAGGACAACGAGAAGTAGGTGGCCGTGTTTATCAACTCATCGTTGATGATGAGGGTGAGAAAGGGAAGGGGCCTGTCTCGTGCCTTGGCACCAGAGAGGCCGTTGTACAACTCAGAGAGCTGGAAGAAGGGTCAGCACAGGCTGCAATCCTCAGTCGAGGTGCAGAATGCCTTGCTTCTTGACGTTGGCCTTCTTGATCTTGTCAGGAAGCCAGTCAGGACCGCCAGCGGGCTTGTCGACCATCGAAATGCTGCCAGTGAAGTGGTGAACACGCTTGGTGCCACGCTCTCGCAGTTTGATGTCGGTGTGTCCACGGGTTGCAGCCTTGAGGGCTGCACCGCGGGGTTGCTTGCTTGCAAATACTTGCGTCGTGTCCTTTCCGTTCTCCATGAGAACGAAGTATTTCTTTCCGTCTGCCATTTGGATTACCTCCGGTACAGCGTTTGACCCTAGAGCATATAATGATTTTGGAAAAAAACAGGCATACTGCGCCACATATGCCGCACAGTACCCCATTCCGAAGCGTGTTTTTCATCCTCATTGGCGCAGTCCATCGGTTTCAAACGACCTCAATCGAGGTCGGCGCCCGCCAGTGTTTTGGTGTCGACCACACCCTCCACCGAGCGGATGTGTTCCACCACGGCTTTGGCGATGGTGGCCAGGTCGTCGGCTTCCAACTTCACAATGAGATCATGATCACCGAACAGAACCGTCGCATCCGTTACGTGAGGGAGTGCACGCACACCCTCATAGACGCGTTGTTCGGTTCCGGGTTGAACATTGATGAGGACGTATCCAATGGCCATGGCGGGCACTGGTGGTGCCAGCACATCACCCTTCCGATGATGAGACTCCTGCGAGCGTGGCTTTTGATTCCTCGACATAGGTCGTCCATTGGTCGTCCGTCCAACCATCAGGTGTTGGGCCCTCCAACCATGCGGTGTAAGCCTCCAGGGTCCATCCCTCCGGAACGATGGATGGGGCCGTGTCTTCAGTACCCAATTCTTCGGTGGTCTCCGAACTCAAGTCGCCGTTGTTTTCCGTTGATTCGTCGATCTCCTCCTCGAACAGGTCCGACACACCTTCACGTTCAAACAGTTCTTCAGTGTTCACCAGAGGGTCAAACGCATCGTTGCCCCAAGCTTTGTCCACATCGTCCGTGGTTCGCCGTCGAAGGACCGTGGTGAGCGCCACCACCGCTGCTGCCAGACCTCCCAATCCAAGGAACACCATGGTGAGCGACTCGCTACCCTGCGTGGTCGGTTTCGGCGTCGCATCGTCGACCGAGTCGCACCCCACACAGGTATCGGCAGGGCCGATGAGAACGGAAGCCGACGAGGCGAAGACTTGCTGGAGTTCGTCCAGACAGGTCAGATTGGCCGTGAGGGTGGTGTTGGCAAGGCTGAGAGGGATGGGGTATTGGAACCGCAGGGTGTTGATGAACACCCCTTCAGGGCCACCAGTGACCACCGCCTGGGTCAAGAGATTCCCCGCTTCGCCGTAGAGGTTGTAGGCGCACGCCACTTGCTCCAAACCGTCGAGGTCGCTGACCGTGTAATTGGTGTAAAGGTCGCTGCCCGGTTTCGCCGTAGAGAACACCACCTCCTCAATGACGGTCGGTGCGTGTTGGAAGAACAAATCGAGTGATTCAGATTTGATCAGCCCGTCGAGGTCGCTCACCGAGAAGACCGCTTTCCCTTCACCATCGACCAGCGAGTTGTCCAGTTTGAGTCGGAAAAAGAACACTTGGTGATCATCATTTTGCACCAAGAGCTTGCAAGCCTCTGGTGCAGCACCCCATGTCGGGGTCTCAATCAACGGTGCATTGATTGCCCATCCTGTTTGGGCAAGTTGAGCGCTGGCGCTCTGTATCGGTCGGTCGCTTTCCACGACCACGACCAAAGTAGCGACCTGCCCAAAGGTCATGTTCGTCACACGACCTTGGTCATCACATGCTTCGAACAGCACGACCGATGGGGGCGTGAGAAGGAACGGGACGCTGAGACTCATTGAGGCCGTTGCACCGTGCATCCCTCGACCACTGGCGGTCAACTGCAGCTCTCCGCCCTCCAATGGAACCATCAACTGGCCAAGCGGCATCACCACCTCGCGTTCACCCTGACCAATGTCAAGCGGGAGTTGGATGGGCTCGCCACCGGGCCACTGCAGGGTCAAATCACCGATAAAAGAGGTGTGGGGGTCGTCCACATCGGCCACTTCAATTCGTATCTGTTCCTCACCGTCGCCCACCACGCGGTCAAGCGCCGTGCCGTTTGTCGACTCGACGTGAACCGTGAGGACAGGCGCTTGGTCGGCTACACGCAAGGTCCGCTGGAGGAGGAGTGAGCCAGCATCGGTACGAACTTCGAGTTCCACATCGTCCAGTGCGCTGCTCAGTTCAAGCGCAAAGGTCGTCGTGTAGCAGTAAAGGTGGGCGGCCGATTGAGGCACGAACGACGTGTTGCCCAGTGTGCCGCGATTGGTCATGAACACCGGCACGGGCGCACTCAGGTCGTAGTCGGCGTCCATCACGCAAGCGGTCAGTGTTGTCACCTCGTGCCGGGGTAATCCGACCGCTGGTTTGTTGGGCAGGAAGGAAGCGTTGTTCCATGAAGGGGGGTCAACGCCCGAGGCGTGCGGGCCGAACCAGGTCGGCGGAGCATCCACCACTTGCGTGACGTTGCTGACGGTCATCGTCGCCGACAACTGTTGTTCGTCCACCACTGTCGCCCGAAGCACCACGCCGCCCAGGGCGGCATCGGCTGGAATCACCAACGAACCCTCCCACTTCGTCTCGCTGACCGGCCCGAGGTGAAGCACGTTCCACGTCGTTTCGTTCAGCGTTCCGTTCTGGGAAACGATTTGCCAAGCCAACGTGGCGTTGACCACGCCGATGTCATCGCTGGTTTCCACCGAACAAATCGTGTAGCCGCCCCGTGAAAGCGAGGACGCGCTGCAGTAAACGTCCTCGATGACAGGGGGCGCATTGACGATAACTGAGAGGGATTGGAGATTGTTCCCAAAATGACGTTCTGGTGTCCCGTTGACATAGCGAACGCGCAAGTCAAGGTACCCGCTTGTCGTCGGCACCACGGTCACGTTCACCGTGGTGCGGCTGCCGTGCAGATCGCCTGCTGGAAGCGTCAACGGCGTTTGATTCAGAAGGATGTTGCCGAGGACGCCGCGCACCTCCAATGTGCCGTTGGACGCCGCCATGCCGAGGTTTTCGACCATGACTTCAATCGTTGTCGGCTCGCCGAGGTTGACGAAACCGGTCGAACGGACTGCGACCACGTTCACATCGTGAAGGGTGCTGACATAGGGGGCCATCTTTGGGTCGCCGACCACCACGCCCATCCATCCGGTGTACAGGTTGGCAGCGGCGTGACTTTCGGCCAAATTGTAGCCTGAAGCATAGGTGGGCATGAAGGTGCTCGGCAAGCCGACGGCCGTCAGGTAGGGTTCGTAGACGTAGCCCTTGGCTCCCGACACACCATCTTCAAGGAGGTCTGCGATGAGGGATTGGCCGTAGGCTGTACCCCAGTTGAACGAGCGTCCGCCCGTGGAGACAGCGGTGTCTGCGATGGAACCGTTGACCCAATCCATGTGGGGCCGGATGGCTCGTAGAATTACAGAATCGATGTAGAGTGAACCAACCGTGGAGGTGGATTCGATGTCGAGCAGCACCTTGATGTTCAGGTCCGTGGCTTGCGCAGCCGGGCGCATTCGCAAGGTTTGTGAGGCCCACGAGGTCGTGAACGTCTTGGCGTTGGACGTGTTGGTGGACAGCAGGGTACCCGTGCTGTCAACGCCATCAACGCTGAGCGAGAAGGCACCGTTGACCTCACCTTCACGTTGACCGTAGACGTAGATGTTCCACGCGTGGTTCATGAGGTCGGGAGGAATGCTGAACGAGGTTTCGAGCGTGGCTACACCAACACCTGCTCCGGAATAGGTCGTGCAGTTGTCGATGATGGTCCGTCGTAGGGCCGTGATGTCGTGGTCTTCGAGGGCCACGTCCCAGACCATTACCTCGTCAATCATGCCCTCAAAATAGGCGCTGCCGGCGCGATTAACGCCCAGTTTGTAGAGGTCGACGTTGGTAAACGAGCCGCTGGGGTAGGTATCTTCCCTGACCAACACGCCGTCCATGTACTGGCGAAGGTCGCCGTTGTCAAACACGGAGACCAGATGGGTCCAGCGCTGGGCCACCACGTCGCCGAAGGTTTTGGTTTGGTTGTTATGAAGACGCCATTGTTGACTTGAAATCATGTGTTGGAAGGAGGCATTGGCGCCGGCTTGGTTACTCACAGCAAAGGTGGAGGCATAACTGGACGGCGAGGTGGTGTTGGCCCACACCCACTGGCTGACAGAGAGGTTCCCATCGAAATCATCCACGTTCACACTCGCCACATCGTCCGTGCCGTCAAACCACAGGCAACCTCCATCGGGGCATGTTCGCCAGTTGCTGTTGTCCATGCCGCTGAGTGAAAGGTTGGCTTGGTCGGTGCCGTTGTCCACCGCTGTTGTCCCGCTTCCATCTTCAAACGACCAACGATGGACGAGGTTGGACGCCTTTGGCGCCATGTCGGTCGCGACGTAGAAGGCAGTTGATGGAACAGCGGCTTTCGGTGTGTTCGGCCCCTCCCAGGAAAAGATCAACCCGTGAGGCCCCCCACCTTGGAAGAATTCGATGCGGAACTCATGGAGCCCTTCGGTGAGGTTGACAAAGCCGGACCGCTCACGCATGCCGTGCATGCCGTAGTTGGTGGCCAGGGACTGACCGTTGATCCACACTTCCGTACCGTCGTCTGAGTTGATGAAGAAGGTCCAGTTTCCTGTGTGTGGTACGTCGATGAGTCCGCTAAACCGAGCACCCCAATGCTGCTTGAACCTATCGTCAAGGCCGGGGTATGCGTTGTAAGAGGCTCCTCGGTTCAAATGCGGTTCAATTTGAACGCGGTCGGGATGCCGATCGATGAGCGATGGCATGCTGGCGGAACTGAAAATCACGCCATCGTTGTCAAAATATTCGCCGTAAATGCCCTGCATGCCCTTGCCTCCGTCTTGGTCGCAATCGGTTCGAAGGCTGGCCTCAAACGCACCGTTTCCGTTTTGCTTGGTATCGGTTTGGTAGGTCCACGTGAAGTTGTCTTCGGGCGCCACCGAAGGTGAGGTGTGGTTCCAGTAGCGAGAACCGCTCTGCCACGTAGCGTCCAAGGTGTCAAAACCGCTGTTGGGCAAGTAATTTCGGTTCCAATTGCCGTCGTTACTGCCCCACGAGGCGTACCCCATGACGTTTGAGACGTTGGTGACGAATTCCGTTTCCTCATCGAAGAGCACGGGCACCCCCATGCTGTTCAGCGTGGTGTTGGCCGTGTAGAGGTCGTCGTTCCAAAACTTGTAGCCTGAATTGTTTCGGTTGGTGGCGAGGTCAAGGACGAACGTACCTTGGTTGCCAAGGCTTTGGTTGGCGCGTTCAATGAGGCCGAGGGCCGTTTCGACGGTGTAGCCCGTGAGTCGTGTGACGAGGAAGAAACCGTACTTGCTTCGGGTGAAGGGTTCCATGGCTTTGCCCGCCAGTGGCCCATAGTCGTGCGTTCCCCAGTAATTCGCGCCAATGGTGCTGTTGTATGCCCCTCCTAGAAGGGACAATTCTTGGTCAAAGCTGGCCTTGTCGTTGCCTCCTGAAACACGAAGCGGTATGCCCTTGGTCGTGACGAGGTAGTTGAGGCTGTTCACCGAGCTCCGGTTTTGAAGCATCTCGAGGAAGGGGGTCGCAAAGTACGTGTTGAATTGATTTCGATTGACGGTTTCACCGGTGGGCGTCCCGGATTGATTGAACACAAACACACGGTCGAGTGAGATGTTTCTTGCTGCAACGAACGCCCAGCCGATGGTTCGACTTTCTTCCGAGAGGTTGTTGATTAAAACGCCAACGTCGCTGTAATCGATCACGCTCTCGTAGGTGAAACCCTCGGGGACGGCGATGGAAGACCACGGTGTCTGATTCCACACGTCGGTTTGTTCACCCACCACAAATCCGCGGAACATCCCTTGTTCGTCAAGGCTGAGCGGCGAGGAACTCGGTTCATGTGACGAAGGGCTCGGGGGAACAAGCGACAACAACAAAAGCCCGACGAAAGCGATGCTCGCCGCCTTCGTCGACATGTTGTTTGGACCGAGAGCGTGATTTTAGCCGTATCGCCTTCGTGGCCACCGGCTCCATCTACTCGACCCCTGCGATTTGATGCGTTTCATGGGAATTCGGCGTAGATAATATGTAGGGTCGCCTCATCTCCGAACTGATGGCCGAACTCTACATGGCACGAACGTGCAAGCACGGTGTTCTCCGAGTGATGGGTGGCGATGTTTGGAACCACAGCGGTGACGTACTCATCACGCCCGCTAACAATCGTCTTTCAGGGCGCGAAGGCTTGGACGCCATGATTCACCAAAAGGCCGGCAAGGAATTGACGCAAGTCACCCGCAACATCTGCCTGGACATGCGCAAGATCAACGCCCCTCCATGCGCCGTCACCAAGAACGTCGTCACCGAACCGTTCGCGCTTGAGGCCAACTACAAGCACATCATTCACGCCGTTGGCCCGGACTGCCGCCGCCCGAACCAGGACGAATCCCGCCGAGAACTTCTTGCTGAAACCTATGCGAACTTGTTCGCCACCAT
>DAET01000036.1:0-15650 GCA_002497765.1 Euryarchaeota archaeon UBA486 | reverse complement strand
GTGTTCGCTTACCCGCACCGTGAAGGCGCTCGCCTCACCCTTCAGGTCTTGCTTGAAATGATGGACGGCGAGAAGGACTACGGCATTCGAAACTACACCATCGTGGTGAAAGAGAAGAATTTCATCAGCAACATGCGAACGGTCTACCGTGAGGGTGAGGACCAGTTCCCCGGTGTGGACACGACGATGCAGGACTCAGTTCGCTAATCGCGAGTCAATCCGGTCCAATTTGGCGTCGAGTGAAATCCGTTCGTCGTTGACCTTTGACAGCGACGCGCTTTCCAAATTCCGTTCAACGGAGAGTTTCATCCGCTTCATCTCGTTGATGCGTTGTGTTCGGTCTTTGGGCCGGTTGACCGCACTTCGCATGCTCATCAACCATTCTTCGAGGAGCGCAGCACCCCATTCGGGGACGCGTAACTCACTCGACAGGTAGATGCTTTGCCGGCGATGTTGGAACCGTGTTTTCCCCTCGCTCGTTCGGATGCCTTGAATGGAGCCGGGGTTCCAGGTTTCAAGGGGGATGTGGAGGTGTTGTTGAATCAGCAGCGAGCCGTCGCTGTCGAGCAGGAAATCAGCGATGAGAACACTGGACGAGAGGCGAATGAGGACCTGAACGATGTCGTCGTGGTTGGCCCAGTCTGAAATGCGAACCGGACGCTCACCCCAAGTCTCCTCGCACCAAACCTCAATCGCCATGTTGTGGGGGTGCATGCTTCCCAAGCGATGCCAACCCATCATCAAGGTTTGTCCCTCTGGCCTGCCTTGCAGCGGTATCAATGTTCAAGACGGAACAGCGCGTCGGTTGTCCATGGTGGGCAGTTGGGGGTCGGTTCAGGCCGATTGGACCGTCTTGTTCGCCCTGCTCATCGGCTGGTATGTTCTCATCAAAACATGGGAGCGAAACGGGACCCTTGACCGTTGGAACGCCACGCGAGCCCTCGGCATTGTGTTGATGGTTCGCACGCAACGTGGGCAGCGCTTCCTCGATTGGATGGCACGTCCTCGTTCGTTCTGGAGGGCCTACGGTGAGGTTTCGTTGTGGGTCTGTTCGGTTTCGATGTTGGTGGTCGGCTTGGTCGTATTGCTGGCTTTCATCACCTCGCTGATCTCACCGCCTACCGCCACCCCCCCGTCGGCCAGCGAACTCGTCGCTGTGCCCGGCATCAACCCGGTCATCCCTCTCGGTTGGGGCGTCGTGGCCTTCGTCGTGTCCCTGGTGATTCACGAATTCGGCCACGGGCTGCTGGCGCGAGGCCACGGCATGCGCGTCCGCTCGTTCGGTTTGCTTCAACTCGGACCGCTGCCTCTCGGTGCGTTTGCCGAGCCCCAATCGGACGAATTAATGCGTGCACCTCGACGCGAACGCCTCCGGATGTTTGCTGCTGGTCCGGCGACCAACCTCTTTGCCGCGTTTGTGATGCTGCTGATGTTGGGTGGCCTTGCGACGCAACTGGTGGCTGACGAGGATTACATCCACGTTCAGGGCATCGTGCTCGAAGGAGGCGCAGACCAAGCCGGTATGCAACCGTGGGACACGCTGGTTTCAATCGACGGCCAGCCCGTTCACACCACCGAAGATTTCCGAGCCATTTTGTCTGGCTATTCAAGCAACGACACCGTGGACATGGTGGTCATCCATCAAAACGGTACGCGGGAGACCCTCCAAGCCACGTTTGGCGACAAACACCAGCACTACCTCGGCCTTGGTTGGAGCGAAGAGGTGCTCGCCAACCTCGAGGTGGAGCCCGGCGACCCCTTCCTTGGTGTTGAGGGTCTGTCGGAAGGCACGGCCGGTATCGACCGGCTCGCTGGCCCCCTGTCCCCGCGCTTCGAAGGAACGTGGGGCCAACGGGCGCTTTCCTTGCCGTTTCACATACTCACCATCTTGCTGATCCCGTTCGAGATGGGTGGGGTGGCCATTCACCCGTTTGAGGAGGCGCTGATGGTGGCAGGTGATGGTCTGGTCGGTGGTTTGCTTGGAACGGACGTGCTGATGTTCTTCACTCACCTGTTGTTTTGGCTGATGTGGGTCAACATCCTGTTGGGGTTCACCAACCTCATCCCCATGGTACCGTTCGACGGAGGCCACATGCTGAGGGACATGTTGCACGCCTTCTTGAGCGGGGTCAAACGTTTGGGTCGTAAACTCAAACTGTGGGACTTGCATCCCATGTGGGTTGATCATCTTTCGACCCGAGCCTCCAGTTACTCATCGCTGGTCTTGCTCATGATGCTCTTGTTCACGATGTTCATTCCTTACCTGTGAACGGGAGCAAGGTTGAGCGACGACGGGCAAGTTCTGCCAGGATGTCGTCGGTGCTTTGCTCCGTGTTCTCCGCCATCGTGGCTGATTGATGCGAAGCCCGCTTGCTTAGGGCGCGCAGTGGGTCGGTTTCGCCCTCCGGTGAGCACAACAAGCCAATGAATCGATTGAGGGGCATGCCTTGTTCCCAGTCGATGAACGGAGAGCCGGTTCGCGTGAGCGGCAGCGCGGGGATCATCGTCGCTAAGCGTGCCAGCGTACCGGTCAAGCCTTCGGTCTCCACGCGGAAGATCCGCCATGAATCACCTCGAACACCCTTCCTACGATGAGCGTACAGCGGCATCAAACCGGACCGCTCACCCTCTCGAATCATGGCGAGCAGCTGGTCTTTCGTTCGGCCGGAGAAGTAGAGTTTCTCGGCCCGTGTCGACTTGACTTCGATGGGGAAGCAACAGTCGCCTCGAAGCGCCACGAGGTCGCCGCTTCCTTCCATGCCAGAGCCAGCCGCACGGACCACGAGGAACGGCCGCTCCTTCACTCGACCCATGCGTTGTTGCTCCTCAGGCGAACAACTCTTGGTGACGGCACGGACGCCTTTGTCGGTGCCAGCAAGCACCTCCCTGAGTTCACGCTCGTAAGCGCCCGTCATGGGCCGACATCGGTGTCCATCGTTCTTGATAACTTCGGCGAGCAGGAGCACAGGAAAACGAGTTCCATGCAGGGGACTGAACGCCGACCGATAGGTTAGAACAGGGCGGTGGGTTAAGCGGGGATGTGAAGCCGCTGTACGTCCGGACGGATGACTTTCGGTTGGCTCACCGTCTGCTGAGTGAGTTCACCCAACGAAACTTACCCGTCAAGCAAATTTCTCCCTCACAACCCGTCGAGCAGGGCGCCTATTGGTTTGGGACGCCGGAGGAAGTGGCCTCGTTGGGCGGTCGCGGTGTGGCCGTAGATGCAGATTCCGTGGCTTCGACGGTCTCAACGTGGTTGCTTTCACGTCAACTTGAGTCACCTCCAAAACGGCTGGTCGTCGGGATCGACCCGGGCCCACGACCCGGTTTTGCCTTCCTTGCCGACGGCGTGGTGCTGGGCAAAAGGGAGATGGAAACCATCGACGACGCCATCGATTCAACGGTTCAACTGGTCAACGACATCAAGCCGCTGGAGGTCTTGGTTCGGGTTGGCCACGGTTCACCCGTTCATCGAGACCGGTTGGTCAATCGTATGCTCTCCATGGGCTATCACGTGGAGATTGTCAACGAACACCGAACGAGCTCGGGGCAGCCTCGACACGCTCACGGTGCGGCGGCCATCAAGATCGCCATGTTGTCCGGAAAACTCGTCCATGAACAACGGGACGTGAAGGTCACCGAGGGCGAACTTCGCAACCTTCAGCGCATCAGTCGTCAGCGTTCCAAGGGCCGCCTCAGCCTTTCGTTGGAAGTGGCTCGGCGCGTTGCATGCGGCGAGTTGACGATGGACGAGGCCCTCAAGAACGCCGGTCACGACGCCTCATCTTCGTGATCGCGGTTCGTTTTGGCCATCATCACCAGTTCGGGCGAGCGATTCAGCCACCATCGGAAGGCCTTCTCGCTGACGACGGGTGCGAACACCACACCACCCAGCACGGCAAACAGGGCGATGAAGGACATGGAAGGGACGTCCCGGGTTCCGTAGGATTCCGGCCCCCCAACCATCAGTTTGACCGTACCGAGCCAGGGGATTTCGCCGCCTGCGACACCGATGACCCAATCATCACGGATGGGGCCGACCACGCCCGAAGCGCTGTGAACACCGGCCGACCCGTTGTTGGCACCGCCGCCTTGGTCGACGGAACATTTGTTGTTGTCCCCGAGGGTGAGCATGCCCTCATGGCGGGGCTCCCATTGCCACACGACAAGGTGCGCCTCCACGTTTCCGTGAGCGGGGCGTTTACAATCATAGTAGCCGGCGTCTGTGCCGTCAAAACTCACGGTGACGTTCTTGACATTGGTGACGCTCGTTCCGGGCACCGACCACGTCAGGATACAGGAGCCGGGCAATCCATCGTCCGCCACACGACGGTCATCGTACGTGGCTTCCTCCGGACAGGGTTCGTCCGAGGCTCGGTTGGGGGCGACGGTCTCCTCGGCCACCACTCGCATGATGGCCCGGTGAATGATGGGTGTGCCGCCCTCGCCGTTCTTGGCGTAAATGATGACATCGCCTTCGAGGCCGTGTTGGCTGTAGCCGTAAGCAGGATGGTTCACGTCCGTTGCTTCGGCGAAGGTGACGATGGTCCCTGCCGGCTGGTTGTGGACAAGGATGAGGTCGCCTGCATCGATGCTACCGATCTCGCCAGCCTCGTCGTGAATCATGGACTTTGATTCCACGACCACCAAGGGCGGCATGGAGCCGGTGTGGACGTACATGGCGCCAACCAAACACGCGATCATGGCCACGGCAAGCCCTATCTCGAGGACGAGCGAACGCAGCGGGTCGTGGTCGGACATGGGTCGCCCTCGGCTTTACCGCTTCACGCCGCGCTTATCAAGGAAAGCATTCCACTGCTCAAGGTGGCCTGCTCCCAGGGCTTCGGCAGCCTCAACACCCTCGGCTTTTCGACGGCGCAACTCGGCGGTGGATTGAATCTCCTTGATTTCTTCAAGCAAGGCCACATAGCCCCGGAAACGAAGGAATTCCGGGAAGGCGACGAGAAACAGGATGAGGGAAAGGACGGCTCCGACGATGGCACCGCCGGTGAATTCGTTCCACTCAGCGTGGTCCTGAAGAAACAGAATCTGATACATGCAAGCCACGAGGAGGACGCCACTCGCACCGGCTGCTGTGGCGCTGATGCCGAATTGTTTTCCGTGTTGTTTGGCCCAAAGTCGCCCAAAGAAACCTGCTTCTTCACTCATGCCTTCACCGGCCAAACCAACGAACCGTAGGCCTTCAATCCTCCCCTGAATCGCTGTTGCTTGCATCGTTCACCGACTGTCGCCGGAGGGCATCATTGAAATGCGATGGAACTCATCCTAAAGATAGCCGGGTGACCACCATGCGTCAAGCCATCTTCCTCACGCTTCTTTTCGTGCTCTCCGTCATGTCCCCACTGGCCGCCGCTGCGACCACGGAAACGCAGTTCAAGGACGGTTCCACCTCTTACGAACACACCTTCTCTCAGAAGGGTGCCGGCCCCGCTGGCGTCATCACCATGCCCATCGGTGCCAATGTCCAATCGGCCAGTTTCAACCTGCTCGGTGAAGCAAGCACCACCACTTACACCAACTTCACCACTAATTCGCACTACGGCGGCGCTGGCGATCAAGACTACACCAGCTCCAACGCCGGTTCTCCCTCCCCGTTCACCACCGCTCGACGCGACAACGTTGAGGTAAGCAGTCAAACCATGTCGCTGAAGGGCAACCCAACGGAACTCACGCCTCGTTTTTCTTCTTCAAACTCGGTCGCCACCCTCGGCAACGCCCACCTCAACACCACCGGTCAATTCGTGGCCTTGAGCGATCAAGGCTACACCAGCCCAACCAAGAAATTCGCTGATCTTACGGCGGCCAGCAACACACCGTGGGGCTACACGGGTGTGGCTGTTCCCGTCAACAACTCCGAAATTCACATCATCCGCTATTCCAGCCAGTACATTTCCAACACCCCCACGAGCATCATGCGAATCGACGCCAGCACGGGTGCCTACCTGGGCACGGCGTCCTACAGCACCGGTTCGTGTGGAAGTTCGGCCACACGAAGTATTCACGACGCTGATGTCTACAACGGGAACGTCTACACGGCTCACTACTCGTACTACATGGTGAACAAGTGGGAGGTTGGTTGGAACGCGGCAGGTACGCAGGTGCAGTGGGTGTGCAAGAATTCCTACAACTACCAGTACCCCAACTACATCACGGGGATTGACTTCGACGACAACACCGGCAAGATGTACATCGGCGTGTACGACACCTCTGCCCAGAACCACTACCTGAAGGAGGTCAATCCCTCTTCTCCAACCGTGGTCACCGGCACATGGCTCATGACCTCCACGTCGTATTACTACGACCATGGCGCAGGTCTTTCCGTCAGCATGCCCAATGTCATGTACAACATCTACTACATGAACACGGACTACAAGAGCAAGCACTTCCACTACACCATGGCCAGCGGTTTGCTCTCCAGCCAGGGCGAGCGCGTGATGCCGGGTGGCGGCCACTACGGCATCGTTGACACCGACGACCACAAGGTCATGTTCTCTTGCCACTGGTCAAGCACCAGCTACTGCAACCAAGGCACGCGCAAGGTCCACACCTACGGCGACGGCGCTCACTTCGACGTGCGCTCCTCCTCGGTGTCCTCGCAGATGATCGTGGGTCAGACCACGTCGATTTCCCGCGCTGTCAACACCATTGATGTGGACGGTGTTTTCGGCTCCTTCCCGACGGGCACCAGCGTCCGCGTGGACGTCTCCAACGATGGCGGCGTCACCTGGAAGGCTGGAAGCGTGGGTCAGAAAGTCACGTTTGCCAATTCGGGCACGTCCATCAAATGGCGAGCCACGCTCAACGGTACGGCCTCGAAAACGCCGGTTCTCGGCGATGTGGTCTTGTCGTACACGACCAATTACCAGACCAGCGGCTACTACTACGCCTACCAGTACATCGGTTCAGGAAGCAGCAGCGTGATCGCTGCCACGGTGGACTGGAACGAAACACGGCCTGCAGGAACCTCCATCACGGTGAACGTCGGTCACAAGACCAGTTCCTCAAGTTGCGGTACCGGGGGCTCCGGTGTCCAGTCCTACACCTCGCCCAACACCACGAAATCCATGACCGGCTCCTCGTACTACTTCTGCGTCCGTATCATGCTCTCCACGTCGTCCACCGGTGTCACTCCCTCGATCACGGACCTCTCGATTGCGCTCCATTCGAACGCGCCGCTCCAACCCGGGCTCAACATCGATGGGAAGTCCGCATGGAAGCGCTCTGCTCAATCAGGCGCGCTCATCGGGCCGACGACCGTCACGAGCCAACAATCCGGCAACACCCTGTTGCAGAAACTCAACGATGCCATTCCGAACACAGGCTCAGGTACGGTTGACATCCCGGTTGAACTCACGTCAGAATCGGCAGGAAAACTGTCCATCGTCTCCTTTGAGATCACGTACACGATGCAGACGACCAACCTTGACATGGCCATCCCCGAGGGTGAAATCCTCCACGAGCGCATCACGCCTTACGAGGTCGTGTCCCGCCACGTTATCGGTGAAGCGGCCAACTCCATGGTGAGCGCCGAGTTGACCCTCATGACCGCCGGCAGCGCCGCCAACTGGCCCGTGATTTCATGGCAGTACGGCGACGTGTTCCCCGACCCGAACGACCCGGCACAGTACATTGAAGTCGACCCGACCTCGTATTCGATTGAAAGCAACGGCATTCTCGAGATTCATTGGAAGTTCTTCATCACCAGCGAACTGCCCGACCAAGACAACGTTCGCTTCCGCGTGGGTTGCCTTGACGACAGTGGCACGGCAGGCTTCGCTCCTGAACCGCTGACCTCCGACGAGGGCCTGCGCGTGAACCGCTCCTTTGGCCTGGGTTGGCTCAACGTTCGCGACAACGACGGTGAGCTCACCTCGCTGGACGTTGAGGACGGCTCTTGGGTCGCTGCCGGTGAGCAACTTCACTTCGTGGGCGCCATGTGGTTCCAAGACACCGACGACGCCCCCAAGGACAGCGCCTTTGACGTTCGCATTTCTCGAAACGGCTATGTTGAGGCGACGGCACGGGACACCACCAACAACAACGGGTCGTTCTTCATCTCCATCGACCTCCCGTCCATCGACGTGGCTGACGGCCTCACCTACGAAGTTCAAACTTACAACGAACGCAACCCCGATCACGTCCAACAACCCAACAGCGAATGGCGACGCACCTTCCTCGTGGACGCCACACATCCTGAGCGCAAGCAGGTCGTTCCAGTTGACGATGCGTACGAGGCGGCAACCAACGAGCAAACGATCCAAGTGCTGGTCGAGGACAAGGTTGGCCACCCGATGGAACTCGAACTCAACTACTGGGTGGAAGCTGACCACGACGCCAATCGCAACGGTGAGGCCGACCCCGAAGAGTACGTCTCCAAGGCAGTGTCCAACACCACCGAGGCGCGCTCCAAGTGGTTCATCACGACCATCGACACCTCTCGCAACCCGAACATGGGGCGCGTGTCCTACTTCTGGGACGGCGGCGACCAAGCAGGCAACCCGCTCCATTTCACCGTCATGAACGACGAAGACGAGTTGTTGATGTTTGAGTCCAGCGAGGGCTTCCTGTACGACGACGCCACCTTCCGCACCCGAAAGGACTCTTCCGCCATTTTCACCGGTTTGGAGTGGTTCGGTCATGAGGACAACGAAGCCGTCTTTGCTGGCATGGACCAAACCATCTCGCTCGGTTTCATCGATGCCAACACCGCGATTGACTTCGAGTTCATCTCCCTCGTGTTCGACTTTGAAGGTCCCAACCCAGCCCGAGACGCACAGAGCATCTCCTACTCCGGTACCAACAACACCTTCTGGTCGGATTCACCCTACATTCACCTCTCACCAACCAGCCGCATGGTGCAAACCACCAACGAATCGGGGTTGCCCTGGATTCTGCTTGACTTCCACTTCACCTTCAGTTGGGATTGGCCCGACGAAGAAATGGGTGATGTGGCCTTGGTGTACAAGGAATTGGGCAGTTCGGACCCCAGTCGGATCCTGTTGCTGGAACACACGTTCCGGGTGGAAAACGACCTGATGCTTTCGCCCACCGACTTCGCGGTTGAGGACATCAGTGAACCCCGCACGGGACCGGTGGCCGACGGCAGCCGTGTCCGGAAGGACGACCGCTTGGCCTTCACCGGTCGCGTGGTCTACGAAGGCAGCCAAACACCGGCACCTCGAGACGTCGGCATCCTCGTCGAGGTGTTTGACGGTGAGAAACTCTGGTCCGACGGCTCGTTGACCAGCGACGGCGGCTACGCCGTTGAAGTGCCGCTTTCTTCTGCGCTGACGCTGCAATCCTCGCCTTCCCGAACCTGCTTGATTTCGATTACGAATATCCCGGGCCGTGGTGAAGACATGACGGGAACGCTGGTCTCAACCACGCTCCAGGTCGTGGTTGACGACGCAGCGCCACGTGTGACACGCCGTGTCGCACCGCTCAACGTCATCGACATCTCCGCCACCAACGACCTCACGCAGATCGAAGTGGAGTTCCAAGGCACCGAAGACGCCGATTTGACCGGCTCAAAGCAGGTGGTTCATTGGGTGATGCGCGACGCCACTCGAACGATGACCATCGGTGCAGGCTCCACGTTGTTGGGCATGCAGCAGGACGGCCAGAACGTGATTTGGACCGGTGTGGTCGACATCACGGCTGGCGGTACCATCGATCCCAAGGCCGGTGATTTCGTCGGCTTCTACGTGACTGGCTACGATGCGGCCGGCAACCAGTTCCCCGTCGTGTCCAACTCCGAGGCCAGCCCCATCCCGGAATTGGCCTCCGACGACATCGACTTCGAGCGTCAATGGGTGCGTTTGGGCGCTGTGGGCCCCGAACTGCGGGTCAAGAACATCGTGATGAGCGACGACCACATCGCACCCGGTGCCAACATCGACATCACGGCCACGATTTACAATGCTGGAGGCAACACTTCCTCACAGTTCAAGGTCGCCTTCTTCGCTGGCTCAGCGGAGGAGCCGTTTGACGTCGTCCGTGTGAACGGCATTGACGCCGGCGAAATGTACCCGGTCTCGGTCGTTTGGGAATCGGAGGACGTGGACCGTGTCCGCGTCGTGGTTGATTACGAGGATGAAGTCCCCGAAGCCAACGACGATGACAATTCAGCTGAACACGCCGTCACCATCGCTTACGGTCAATACCTCGGTTGGTTCGACTCCGTGCGAGAACAGCCACTGGCGTGGATGTTTGCCATCCTGAGCATCATGACCCTCGCCGTGGTCTTCACGGTCGCCACGCGCACCTCCATTGACTACGGTGAGGGTGCCTTTGCCGAGGACGAAGAGGACTGGGAAGACGAGGACGACGACGAAGACGACTTCGACGACGACGACGATTGAGCGCCACGCTAAGCGTTGAGGAAAGCCAAATCCTCAAATGCAGTGGGCAGAGGCCATCTCCACAGGGGTGGGGAGAGTATGTCACGCGTCTTCTCCCGGCTTCATCCAAACCTTGCCGCTGCGCTGGAGGAAAAAGGGTGGGAGCCAACGCCCGTCCAAGAGAATGTGCTGCCCGATGTGATGGAAGGCCACGATCGCCTCGTCATCGCTCCCACCGGGTCGGGGAAAACCATGGCGGGAATCCTGCCCCTGTTCCATCGGTGCCTCGAGGAGGGTTGGCCTTCCATGTCCATTCTCTACATCACTCCGCTTCGCGCGCTGAATCGAGACGTTGACCGGCGCTTGACCGAACTGGCCGAGGCTGTTGGTTTGCGAGTTGATGTTCGTCATGGCGACACCACTCAAGCGCAGCGTGCCAAACAAACGCGGAAGCCACCGAACCTCCTGGTCACCACGCCAGAGACCTTCCAGCTCATGTTCAGCGGCAAAAATTTGCGCGCCATGTTGAGCACGGTTCAGGCTGTGGTGGTGGACGAGGTTCATGATTTGGCCGCTTCGGAGCGAGGTTGGCAACTTGGTGTGGGGCTTTCTCGCCTCGAGGCCCTCACAGGTCGGCCCGTTCAGCGGCTGGGGCTTTCGGCGACGGTCGGCAATCCCGAGGCCGTCGCTCACTGGCTTTCACCCGGCAAGGCAACACCGCTCATCACCACGGGTCAGCGCACCACGGAACTCACGGTTGAATCACCGACGCCGCTTCCCGAGGATGAAATCGGGGCCATCGATGCTGCCCTCAGTCCCAAGCAGCACGCCGCTTATCGCCACCTTTGTCACATTTTGCGAACCCAATCGCCCTGTTTGGTGTTCGTGAACAGTCGAAGCGACGCAGAGACCTTGTCCACGCGGCTTCAGGCGTTGGCACCTGACCTCAAGATCGGTGTGCATCACGGGTCGCTGGCGGCCGAGACGCGTCAACAAATGGAAGATGAGTTGCGCGACGGGACCCTTTCGGGATTGGTGTGCACGTCCAGCCTCGAGCTGGGCATCGACGTCGGGAGCGTCCGCCGTATCGTGCAGGTTCACTCTCCCAAATCGGTGGACCGTATGCTGCAGCGCGTGGGGCGTGCCGATCACAGGTTGGGCGGGGTGGGCCGTGGCCACGTCATTTCGTGGGACGTTGACCACTTGCTCGAGTCGGCGGTCGTGGCCCAGCGGGCCATGGTGGGCGAAATTGAACCGGTGGTGTGGCGGCCACGCCCGGGTGTCATCGCTGCCAATCAACTGGTGTTGATGGTGCACTGTTTCAAGGCGGTCAGCATTGACGAAGCCACCCAACTTCTTGCAGCAGCGCCTCAGTTCGAAGGCTGGCAGCGGGCTGACACCGAGGCCATCTTGCAGGTGCTCGCCGAACGCTGGGTGTTGCGGTTCACGCCGGTGCCCAGCGAAGTGCCGTGGTACCGATGGCCAAAGGCCGTCTACCAAATCGCCCGTGAGGAAGCCCTCGCTCGAGGCGAGGAACTTCCCGAAGAACTGCCGCTCTACAACACGCCCGACGAAGCGATTCCACGGCTCTACACCGAACGAACGGTGGATGTGCCGAAGCGATTTGCTCGAGGCTGGTTGTCCACGGCAGGAAAGACGCGCGAATGGGTGTCCAAACACCTGTCGATGATTCCCGACAAGAAGACCTACCGCGTTCGTGATGCCGTCACTCGGCGCAGCCTCGGCAACGTGGACGAAGCCTTCGTTCTCAGCCTCAACGATGCCGGGGAGGACGATGATGGAACACCTCGGCGCTTCGTCATCGCAGGACGAACCTGGCTCATTGTGGACGCTGACCCGGAGCAATCCGAATTACTCGTGGCGCCCGTGAGTGACCACGGCAAAGCACCTCAGTGGCTGGGTGAATTACCGCCCGTGCCTGAATCCGTGGCTCGCGATGTGGGCTACCTTCGCCACCTCATCGCTCACGACCTCGGCCTGCTCGATGCTCCGCAACAACCCGAATTGGACCCCCTGGCCTTGGTTCCGCCACGAACGGCAGGGCTGCTGGACTACCCGCTTGATGACGAGGCCAGAAGCATGCTCGCCGAAACCATCGCCGCTCATGTTGAGGCCACGGGCACGTTGCCCACCGACCGGAAGATGACGCTGGAGGAGCGCGACGACGCCTTTGTCCTGAACTGCTGCCAGGGCTCGAAGATCAACGAGGCCTTGGGCAACTTCCTGCTCGCCATGGCCTCGACCAAATCGGGAAGTTGGGGTCGGCTTATCGTTGAGCCCACCCGCATTGCGCTTCAGGTCGGCGGTGTCCGCCCCGAGGACATCGTGGGCTGGCTGATGGAGACACCGCCAGAAGCCATTGAACAACTGCTCAGCATCACGGTTCCCAATTCCCGTCAAGTGAGGTGGCGATTTGCACAGGTGGCCAAAATTTTCGGCATCTTGCGCCACGGCGTCGATCCGCGTCGCATCAACCTCCAAGCCCTACTTCGCAAATACCGCGGCACCGTCGTCATGGAAGAGGTGCTCTCAAAACTCTTCCACGAGCGCATGGATGTGAAAGGCGCCACCGACGTGCTGCGAGGACTCCAGTCCGGTGTGCTCTCGCTTGAGATCACGGCGCAGGGTCCGTTGGGACTCTCCAACCGCACCCAAGACGATATGCTCTTGCCCAACTGGGACAATGCGGCCCTGCGCGAGCGTCTGCGTGGCCGTCTCACCAACGAACGTGCGGTGCTGTGCTGCTTGCGATGCCACGGCATCCGTCGCTTCCGTGTCGCACGATTTGAGTCCATGGACCGGCCGGGCACCTGCCTCAAGTGCGGCGGAAAGCGCCTTGCTTGTGCCCGCGAGGGGCTGCAGGAGATGCTTGAGAAGTGGGTCTCATCCGACGACCAGAAGGAGCAGGACCGGATGATGAAAAATGCCGATTTGGTCGCTAATCGAGGCATTGAGGCCATCATGTGCCTGATGGGACGTGGCATCGCTGAAGCCACCGCGAATCGACTGTTGGTGAAGGTTGCACCCGGCGATACCGAGGGCTTGCTCCAAGCGATTCACAAGGCCGAGGTCGAATACGCTCGAACCCGTCGCTTCTGGGGATGATGACCCCAAAGAAGGTGGTCAACCAAGGCGGTTGAAACTGCCATCGGGCATCATCTGCCATTGAACACCGTCTGCCTGTATGTACACCGTCTGCCCGGTGGATTGGTCGTAGGTGCCGCCAGGTGGGAGTCCCGTGTAGTCGGCCACCGTCGTTGGTTGTGCGGGTGGCGGTGGGGCTGTGGCCATGGCAGGTGGGGCCGGAGCGCGTCCAATAATGAACATTCAGTCACGCCGTTGAGCCTTCTCGTGGCTCGCCAATCGGTTCCGATTCCTCCATCAAACTCAGCCGCAGCACGCCAGCTGCCAGCAGCGCCGAGAGGATGAACAACGCCGCACCGGTGAACCCGGGCGTACCGATGCCCACTCGGATGGTCACCGTGGAAAGCACGAAGCCGGTGTTGCGGGCCAGTTGGGGAAAGTCCGTGATGTGCTTGTAGGACACGAGGAGGATGATGATGTCGGAGAGGATGAGGAAGGTGAAGAAATCAAGGAAAAACACCGTGCGGCTGAGATCGCCCTCCCCGTCCAGGGTGCTCAGCGACCATGACGTGAAGGAATACAGCGCCAACAACACGTACACACCGGCCAGGCCGCACGCCAGGGCCTTCTTCTGCTGAACGAAGCGCGTCACGCCCTCATCGGTGTCATCGTCGTGTTTTGACGTCAAGGTCACCCGCCTGAAGTACAGGGCCGTGGTAAAGAGCACGAGGAAGGCCACGGCCTCAAGCGCAATCAGCGCCACGTCACCGTCAACGGCGCTTCCCGAGGCTTTCTCAACGTCAGCCAAATTCTTGAACATATCACGCACCACGAGCAGGCTCATGACCTCAAACTGCTTTCCAATGGAGATGGAGAAGGATTCGGGAATGGCCCGGATGAGCTCGTAAACCTCGTAGGCGAGGATGATGGAGAAGGGCGTGTAGAGGGCGTCCAAGTAGGAGTCAAAGAAACCGTTCATGTCGGGGACATCAAAGGATGTAAACTGATGGAGGGTGCACGCCAGGACGTGGAGCAAAAAGCCCGCAATGGCCGCGTTGATGGCCCAACCTCGAAGCCGTTCATCGGTGGTGTCACCGAGAACCCGCTCGTAAAGGCTGACGCCGCTCATGCCCATGCTTCCAGCCCGTCTGCGCTAAGTAGGGCTGTTTTTGCCCAACCTTGACCCACTGTTCGTTCCAGCCACCAACACAGGACTTTATTCACACCTCGTCCGACCACCGAACCATGGCCCCGTTGCCGTTGTTTGGGATGTGGTACCACCCCCTCTACACCGACGGCATTCACCCCGAGGCGCGCTTTCCACGCGACCGCTACCAGCGTCTGCTCGACCGATTTGAAACGACCGGCGCAAGCCAAGCGATGCACATCACCCAACCGCAACCCGTTGACACGTCGCTTCTGCTGCTCGCCCACGATGCGGACTACGTCGACCGTTTTCTTGCCGGCGAACTGACGGACAAGGAGGAGAAGCGCATCGGGTTGACGCCGTGGACGCCGGCGATGATCGAACGCACGCTTGTGCTCATGGGCGGTGCGGTGGAAGCCACCGAACACGCCGTCCAAACAGGCGGTTTTTCCGGCAACATGGCCGGCGGGACGCATCACGCTCACCGAGATTTCGGCTCGGGTTATTGCGTGTTCAACGACCTCGCCGTTTGCGCACTCCATGCGCTTGAACACCTTGGCGTCGAGCGCGTGGCCATCGTTGACCTTGACGTGCACCAGGGCGACGGAACGGCGACCATGCTTGCTGACGAGCCTCGGGCCTGTACGATCTCGGTTCACTGTTCAACCAATTTCCCGTTCCGAAAATCGGTCAGCGACCACGACCTTCCCGTGCCGCCCGAATCGGGTGATGCCGCCTACCTGGACACCGTGCGTGAAGCCCTGTACCTCTGCGAAGCGTTTGAGCCCGAGCTTATCCTGTATCAGGCCGGTGTGGACGGACTCGAAGCGGACGCTCTGGGCAAGCTCAACGTGTCAAGGGAGGGCATGCGACAGCGCAACCACCTCGTGTTTGAGGCCGCTGAAGCGCTTGAGGTTCCGCTGGTCGTGTTCATGGGCGGAGGTTATGCCAAGCCGATTGATGCGTCGCTGGATGCCTTCTACGACCTGTTCACGGATGCCGCTGCGTGGTACAATTGAATCCGTGTACAAAGGGTA
>DAET01000007.1:41347-47486 GCA_002497765.1 Euryarchaeota archaeon UBA486 | reverse complement strand
TCGTGTGGTATTATCAGAGTATTCTATGGCCGTCAGTGTGATGTCATAAACAGGCCATGCAATCGTCGAAGGAGGCCAATGTTCAAAGGATACCTCGGAAGAATAAGACCCATGCAGACAAGTGCTGTCCCGCGCCCGTTGACATTGCTCCATGAAATTCGCTCTGTCGTTGGAGATATTGACACACCCGGGCTGAGCGACAATGAAATCCTCTCTTTCTCGGAATCAGATCCATCACTTGGCCGTGCGATTGAAGAAGCCCATGCGAGGCATCGAGAAATGGTCAGTGAATATCCTGAACTCTATGTCGGTTCAAACGAGACGACCCTTATCACCGAACTCCAAGATGGGTTCGTGAATTTCTACAATCCTGCTACGGTGAACCCCTACGTCGCCCTTGCCGCACGTGGCCCGTGGATCATCACGTCCCACGGCGCTGTTGTCCATGACAACGGTGGCTACGGCATGCTTGGAGCGGGCCATGGGCCCGACCAGGTCATTGAATCCATGTCGGGCAACTGGGTGATGGCGAACGTCATGACAGCTTCATTTTCACAGAAGCGCCTTGATGAGCGCCTCCGAAAGGAATTGGGGCACACCCGTGGTTGGTGCCCTTTTGAAAAATTCATTTGCATGAACAGTGGTTCAGAATCCGTTACTGTCAGCCTGAGAATTGCTGATGTCAATGCTAACCTGATGACCCAACCCGGCGGTAAACACGAAGGCAAGACCATCAAAATGATGGCGGTTGAACAAGGCTTCCACGGGCGTACGGACCGACCGGCCCAAATGTCGCACTCCTGCAAAGGCAAGTATGACAAGCATCTGGCCAGTTTCCAGAAGCGAGACAACCTCATCCTCGTACCCGCCAACGATGTTCAAGCGTTGGAGCAAGCGTTCAGCGATGCAGCCGCCAACAACGTCTTCATTGAACTGATGGCCATTGAACCCGTTCAAGGTGAAGGCAATCCCGGGCAGTGCGTATCAAGGGAATTTTACGATGCAGCCCGACGGCTCACGCTTGAGAACGACAGCATGCTCTTGGTTGATTCAATTCAAGCAGGTATCCGCGGCCAAGGCACCTTGTCGGTGGTTGATTACGAAGGCTTCGAGGACTGTGAGGCGCCTGATCTTGAAACGTGGTCAAAAGCCATGAACGCTGGCCAATACCCACTTTCAGTTCTTGGCATGAACAAGCGTGCTTCCGACATGTATGTCACCGGAATTTATGGAAACACCATGACCACCAACCCTCGTGCACTGGAGACCGCCGTTGCTGTGCTGGACAGCATCACTCCCGAATTGCGAACGAACATTCGGGATCGAGGTGTGGAGTTTGTTGAAAAGTTCACCAAATTGCAAGAAGAATTCCCACATGTGATCACCAAAGTTCAGGGTACGGGTTTGCTGTGCAGTGCTGAACTTGAGCCAACACAGTTCCCGGTCGTCGGCATGGAGGCAGTTGAACCATGGTGTCGTCGACGCGGCCTGGGCGTGATTCACGGTGGCGTCAATGCACTCCGGTTTACACCACACTTCAACATCACGTCAAAGGAAATTGATTTGATCGTCGACATTGTTCGTGAGTCGCTCATCGCCTTCGGCGCTTAAGAAAGACTCGTTACAATATCTTCTCGCTTGAACTGGCGAGCGGCATAGTATGCGGCGCCCAATGCATAAATCGTTGAAGACACGAGCCAGATGGCAACGTGCCCGTAAACGACACGATTCATCAACAACTCTCGAAGGGCCAACAACACGTTCACGACCGGTATGGCGAACCAGAACGATTCAATGCCATCGAGGTTGATAACTTGCGTGAACAACGCAGGGAAGAGGATGATAAGGATTGCCGGGCCAAGGATCGAACCGGCTTCCTTGACACTGTGTGACCTCATCGCCAGGGCCAATTCAAAGGCAACCACCATCACAGCGAACAACAACACTGCCAAACAAAGGAACAACAAGGCCGTTGCTGAGATGCTCGGCGTTGAGATCAGGTCGGACGAGGCGAGGTAGCCGATGGCAAAAAGCAGGCCGGCGATTTGCAAGAGAACGCCTGCGCCGGTGATGGTAGCCACAGCGAGCCATTTCCCCATCAACAGTTCCATACGGGAACAAGGCAGGCCGAGAAGCGCCTCCAACGTTCCGCGCTCACGCTCCCCAGCCGTCATGTCAATGGACGGTTGAATCGCAGAGGAGAAGGTCCACACGGCGAGGACCAAGGGAATAAACAGCGAAAGCGCCATGCCTGCTTGTTCGCCTTGGGTCGCAGCATCACTTTGTGCGATATCGCCACTCCATCGGAGCGGATCAAGGGTTTCGTTGGCGTCCAACCCCGCCGCGTCAATGCGCCTGACCGTCTCGTTCTGTTCCCAGGTGCTGAGGGCGTCAAATGTTCGGCTCCGAGCTTCAAGGCTTTGTTCAGAAGTGGACAGGTACAGCACAGCATATTCGAGGACGGTTCCGTTGGTTCGTAATCGGAGGATGGCATCAACCGAACCGTTTCTTAGCCGTTCTTGGTCGTGGGTTGGCGTTGAGAGTTCGCCGAGGACTGGCAACGGCTCGTAGGATGTTTCGATGCTTGAGTTTTCAAGCAGCCCGACCAACTCTTCAGGGATGTTCTCACCCTGAACGACCACGTCAACAGCAACGGCGTCAAGTTCAGCGGCCTCCGAAGCAAGAAGCAAGGGGAAGAGAATGAACAGGATTGGGAACATCAGCAGCGGGATAACAAGGATGGCCACGATCGTCCGCCAGTCACGAACGAATTCAACCAGTTCTTTCTTCGCAATGGTGCGAACCCTCGCCGTGGCGCTACTCATCCTCACCACCTCCTGGCGTCTTGGGCGTGAACAGCGCCCGCCACCACGACGACCATTTTGAAAGCGGTTTGTCGTCTTCATTCCGTGGCCGTGCCACATCACTCGTCAGTGAAACGTATGCTTCCTCCAAGTGTTGAGTTCCTGTCTGTTCAAGCAAAGCCTCGGGGGTCCCATCGGCTCTTACCTCGCCGTTGTGGATGATGACGATTCGGTTACACACTCGTTGTGCGTCGGCGAGTTGGTGAGTGGAATAGATGACGGTCCCGCCTTCCTCACCCAGTTGACGCACCAACTCCCTCACAGTTCTCGCACTGGTGACATCCAATCCTGCTGTCGGCTCATCCAACAGCAACACCGAAGGGGCATGAACGAGCGCTCGCAGCAGGGCCGTTTTTTGCCTCATTCCGCGAGAAAATCCCTTGGTATGACGCCCCAATGCTTCGGTCATGTCCAAGTGTTGGGCAAAGTAGAGTGTACGTTGCCACGCCTCATCGTCAGGCACACCGTGCATCCGTGCGTGGTATCGAATGTTTTCCCATGCCGTCAACCTCGCATAGAGTCCGGTGTTTTCAGGCACCACGCCCAACCGTTGACGCGCTTTCTCCACATCAGCCCCGTCATCGAGTGTCACACGCCCACTTGTCGGCCTGTAGACGCCGGATAGGAGCCGGAGGAGCGTTGTTTTGCCAGCACCGTTTGATCCAACCAAGCCAATGATGTCGCCTTCGTTGATACGCAAATCAATGGCCTGCAATGCGACCACGTCTCCGAATCGTTTGGTGGCGCCCTCAACGGAGAGCAAGCTTGGTGGCATGGACGTGTCAACTCGCGCGACCGGATTCCACTGCCCAATTCAAACCCGGATGCTTGGTTTCAATTCTGTCAGCACGACGGAGCGTTGAGCGCAAATGCTCCTGGATTTCGGTTTGTGGAACGCCCATGTCGATCATGTTGGCGACCAGTTCGATGGCACCTTGAATAGCACCGGCATCCAAGTACGCTTCGTTGGTGATGGTGCGCTGCATTCGAAGTTGTTCAAGACGACCAGCGAGATAGTGGACCTCACCTTTGAGACTGGGTGCATCAATGTGTGGAAGGGCGAGCAATTGGTCAACGCAGGTCCTCATCATGACGAAATTGCACGAGGACGATTATAGGTGTTCGCATCATTTCTCGTGATGCGTTTGACTTAACTCAACAAGTACACCACCGGTTGATGCGGGGTGAACAAAGGCGATCATGTGGCCACCTGCCCCGCGACGGGGTTCGGAATCGATGAGTCGAACACCATGGTCTGCAAGGTAGTTCAATAGTCCCTTCAAATCTCCAACCGAGAAGCAAACCTGCTGTACACCTGGGCCGCGTTTGGAGAGGAAACGGCCAATCGGGGTGTTTTCTCCGGTCGGCTCCAACAACTCAATTTTGGGCGTTGGTGCTGATTCAGATGGTGTCGCCGTCGAGAAAAATCGTGTCGTGACGCCTTGATCGGCCACCGTTTCATCTTCTTCACCCTGAACAAGTCCGATCAGTGACCAAAATGAACTGTTGTCATCAAGGGAGTGCGTTGCAATACCGATATGGTCCAAGTGGATGGGTCCGAACTTCATGTCATCACCTCAAAACCCGCTTGGCGCCATGTATGTGCCGAATTCATCCTTGAGTACACCCATGATTTCGCCAAGGGTGGCACGACACCGGACGGCCTCAATAACGGCCGGAAAGAGATTTGCCCCCCCACTCGCTGCTGTTCGAACTGCTTCGAGTGCATTCGACACGCCCTCTACGTTTCGGGAGGTGCGCAACTCAGCAAGGCGTTGTGTTTGACGTTCACCAAGGGTCGCGTCCGTTTTCATGACCGGAATCCCATCGAGTTCTTCCATGACGCCATGGTTGACGCCGACGATGTTCCGCTTGTTTTGTTCAATTTCACTCAGGTATTGGTAGGCAGACAAATGGATTTCCTGTTGTTGCCAACCTTCCTCAATAGCAGCGAGGGCGCCACCTTTTGATTCAATTTCATGAATCAGCGATTTCGCTTCCTCATACACCGTTTTCGTGAGGCGTTCGACGTGCCATGAACCTGCCATGGGGTCCACCGTGTCAGCAACACCTGATTCTTCAGCAATGATTTGCTGTGTTCTCAACGCCACTGTTGCTGATGCCTCGGTGGGGAGTCCAAGAGCTTCGTCGTACGAATTTGTGTGAAGGCTTTGCGTCCCTCCCAAAACGGCTGCAAGAGCCTGGATGGTGACGCGGGAGACATTGTTCAACGGTTGCTGGGCGGTGAGGCTTACACCAGCGACCTGCGTGTGGAATCGGAGCATGGTCGATTTCGGGTTGTTCGGTGCGTATCGCTCAGAAATCAGATCGTGCCAAAGTGTTCGTGCTGCTCGGAATTTGGCAATTTCCTCGAAGAAATCGTTGTGGCAGTTGAAAAAGAACGAAAGTCGCGGGGCAAATGCATCAATGTCCAATCCTTTCGATACGGCCGCTTCCACATAGGCCAGTGCATTGGCGAGGGTGAAGGCCAATTCTTGGACTGCAGTTGATCCGGCTTCCCGAATGTGGTAACCAGAAATAGAGATCGTGTTCCATGAAGGCACGTTCGAAGAACAATATTCGAAAATATCGGTGATCAATCGCATGCTTTCCTTTGGCGGGAACACATAGGTCCCGCGTGCAATGTACTCTTTCAGGATGTCATTTTGGATGGTCCCCTTGAGATCGCTCATGCTGGCCCCTTGCTCTTCAGCCGCCACGATGTACATGGCAAGGAGAACCATGGCGGGTGCATTGATCGTCATCGACGTACTTACCTTGGCCAGTGGAATGTCGTCGAAGAGAACCTTCATGTCTTCCACCGAACAGATGGAAACGCCTACTTTTCCGACCTCACCGTACGCAAGTTCATCGTCAGCATCGAGCCCGAGTTGGGTTGGCAAATCAAAGGCCACTGACAACCCCATCTGGCCGCGGTCCAACAGAAGCTTGAATCGTTCATTGGTTGCTTCAGCACTCGAGAATCCGGCGTATTGTCGCATGGTCCACAAGCGCGAGCGGTACATGGTGGCGTGAATGCCCCGAGTGTAAGGGGGTTCACCAGGCTGCGACAGCGTTGCAGGTGCGTCACTTGGTTGACTGCTCATGGGCAGCGGCAAGCCAGAAAGCGTCCGCCATTCGGATTTACGCTCCTTGCCCATGGCCTTGTCAATGCGAGGCACTTCATCAAGACTCGCCTTGATTCAGTGTTGGACGCCGCCAGGACCGTGAGCGTGCCCGTGACTGATCTCTTCCTCTGTTGCTTCACGGATGTC
>DAET01000007.1:0-40938 GCA_002497765.1 Euryarchaeota archaeon UBA486 | reverse complement strand
TCACTCAGTTCCAAGATCAGAAAAGGGGCTGGACCGTGCGGCATTTGTGCGACCAACTGCATGCCAACTTCCAGGGATTGCCCCGTGCTTTCTTCCAACTGGGCAAAGTTGTTCCGTGGAATTTGAAGGATGGCTTCATCATCTCGGTCGCCGTAGGCTCTGTGTGCTTCTAAGGTGAACTCTCTGCGCTCACCGATGATAGCCCCCATCATTTCTTCCTCGAAACCTGGAATCATTTTTCGGTGGCCGACCAGAAATGTCAGAGGGTCTCGGCCTTCGCTTGAGTCAAACACTTCACCGCTGTCTGGCAGTGTTCCTGTGTAATGCACTCGTGCGACAACGTTGTTTGCAATTTTCAGTTCAGCCATGGTATCATCTCTTTGTGGTCATTCTCTTGACAAGGTCTCGCAGTTGTTCGCCGACCTCGGCTGGGAGGATCAATTCTTCTTCTTTCGATTCAATGTAATCAAGGCACTCATCGATGCCTTGCCGCTCGCCTTTTGCCCAAATTTGTCCCAGGACGTTTGAGCGGTGTTCTTCGGGAACGTTGGGGTTGTCGAGAATGTCTTTAGCCGCATACTTGTACTCGAGGTACTTTTGCCGGTTGAGTTTCTTCTCCTGCTTTTGGCGGCCACCGCCCTTTTTGTCCATCCTGCGACGGCCGCGGCGGCGGTCTTGTTTTGGCGCGATTTTCGTCTCGATTCGAGCGAAGACATTCTTTGCGCTCTTGACGGAGACGGCATCCTCTCGACCCTGTTCTTGCTGAGCCGCTTGGAGGTCAGAGGGTTGTACGTTCGCAACGGCCTCGGATGCGATTACTTCTGGCTCAGCAGATTTCAATTCGGGCGTGGCCTCAATCCGCGATGCGTTTTGCTTTGTCGCCTCGGATTTTCTCCGCAATTCAGCCAACCGGTCTTCATGAGACTGGACAATGGGTTTTTCTTCGGTTTGGCGAGTCGCTTCACGAGCCACCGGAACAGGGGCTGGAGCAACTGCTGGAGCTTGGACATCGCCTTTTTGTTCCAGCTTCTCCATCGCTTCTCGCTGTTTACGCTCAAGGTCGGCCTTGATGTCCTTCTGCGGAGCAGCGGGTTGCTCCACAGGCGTCGTCGGTCGGCGAGGGTGTTGCCGTTCGCGCTCGTCGCGACGGCGACGGTGTTGTTGGGAGGCATCTTTCGCGAAGGGGTTGAATTCCTCCTTCCTGCCACCTCGACGACCGTTGATTGGTAAGACCCCCAAAGGATGGCGGACGACGACCCGTTAAAACCGTATGGTTCGAAACCGGTTAGGACCAAACGATTGGGGTTTGGTCCGTTCGCAGGTATTGGTCAATGGCGCTTTGTTCGAGCGACGTTGTTCGCTTCTGGAGTTCAAGGAATCCAAGCAGCGCAATCATCGTCCCATTGTCGATGCAGTACATGCGTGGTGGCGCATGCGAAGAACCCTCACGATCGCTTGACATTTCTTCGCACATGGTACGAATACGCTGGTTGCAGGCAACACCGCCGCCAAGAAGCAACTCGGACTTACCGGTGTGGGCCATGGCTCGCTCGGCAACTTCGACACATGAAGCAAAGGCGTGTTCTTGCAACGACCAACACACAGCGTCCAACGGCGCTCCGTTGTCGACCAACCGCTGAGCAGCCGTCAACAATCCTGAGAAGGCCAGGTCCATTCCACGAACGGCGTAGGGCAATTGCAGCCCCTCCATGTCAGGGTGAGGTTCCCGTTCGAGGTACTGCTTGGCAAGTTGCTCAATCTTTGGTCCGCCGGGAAACGGAATGCCTTGGTTTCGTGCGAATTTGTCAAGCATGTTTCCAATCCCGATGTCCAAGGTTTCACCAAGGACCCGGTACCGCCCGTTCAATCGAGCAATGACCTGCGTATTGCCGCCAGATACATACAGCAGAACGGGGTCGTCGCACCCGCATTGTTGGCGACCAATTTCAATGTGGGCGACGCAATGGTTGACGCCGATCAGTGGAACATCCATTCGCGTTGCCAATCCACGAGCGATGGCCGCACCGACACGAAGGCAAGGTCCGAGACCGGGCCCTTGAGAATAGGCCACTGCTCCGATGTCGTCCGTCGACAAGTCGTGTTCCTCCAAGACTCGCTGGAACAACATGGCAGCCACGTCTTTGTGGTGGTCAGCAGCCTCTCGAGGATGAATGCCGCCTTGGTCAGGCCGGAGCGTATCGCTCGCTGCAGGATAAGGGATGCCGTTGTGGTCCACAAGGCCAAACGATAGAGTGTGAGCCGTCGTTTCAATTCCGAGGGTCCATCCTGCCATGAAACGCCCACCAACCGATTGTTCTTCAACCCTCTTCCCCTGTTATGGTATGTGCGGACCATCTATCTCAATGCAGGCAGGATGGTGCATTTCGATACGAGCCGCCCCTTGGATGAAGAAGCAACACTTGCTGCTGGGATGGCAATAGTTGTAGAAGGTAATGAAATACAATCAATTCAACCTTCACAGGACATCATCGATGAGTTCGGTCTTGGCGTTCAAGGCACATCTGCTTCCATAGAAGGCATCCATGTCCATGACCTCGGTGGGCAGGCCGTGGTGCCTGGTCTTGTTGATGGACACACGCACCTCTTGTGGTCGGGCGACCGCTCTCAAGAGGTGGCTTGGCGGCAAGAAGGCAAGACGTACGCCGAAATCGCCTCGATGGGAGGCGGTATTCGCTCAACGGTCCAATGCACTCGTTCGGCATTGGACGAGGACTTGTTGGCGTTGGGCTATGCACGTTTGCGAAGCGCGTTGCGAACGGGCACCACGCACATGGAAGCAAAAAGCGGCTACGGATTATCAACTGAATCAGAGCTGAAATTACTCAACGTGATGGATCGACTCAATACAATTGAGCACACGCCCAGCATAGACCCCACCTGGATGGGGGCGCATGATGTGCCATCTGATACAACCCACGAAGAGTATGTCGAGTCGTTGATCAGTGAACAACTGCCAGCGGTCATTGACCAAGGGATTGCCAGGTCAGCCGATGTGTTCTGCGAACCTGGGTGGTTCTCTGTCGAAGAGAGTGAAGATCTACTGAAGGCCTCGAAATCAGCGGGCCTCCGTCTACGAATGCACGTGGATGAATTCGTTGATGGTGGTGGCGGCGAACTTGCATGTTCACTCGGGGTTGACACGGCAGATCACGCATACCACACGCCCAATGAAGTTCGCATGGCCATGAAGCAGTCTGGCGTGAACACTGGTTTCCTTCCTGGGACACCGTATGCCATGGGCGATTCGTGGCCCGACATGGAATGGGTGGTTGAAAACCAACTTCCGTTCACGCTGGCAACAGATTTCAATCCCAATTGCCAAACACTCAGTCTCCCGTTCATGTGTTCGTTGATGGTTCAACGTTGCAACGTACATCCACTCAATGCCATCGAGGCCGTGACAGCATCTGCTGCCAAGACAACACCCCACCCGAGTGGGCTCGCGCACGGCGTTATCGCCGAGGGCGCTGTTGCCAACTTCAACATCGTGGATGGCCCTCACTGGGAAGCCATGTGTCTGCGCCCGTCAGCTTCGCCATTCTCAGGAACCGTTCTTGATGGAAACTTCATTGCTCATTGAATTTCTTGTATTAATCATGCAAAATGCGTTTTTGTGAAATGCCGTTCAAAATAAGATTGAGTGATTATCATGGCTTGGGTTGAAACCATTGTTTGTTCAGCGAAGAAAGGTGTGGATGCACGACTTCGCCGGATGTTGCGGGCGCGTCAGGAGTACAAACGACGCCAGCCGGGATGCATTGGTGCATGGATGGGTACGGCAGCTGAATCATCAGCGATGATGCTCGTTCAATCTGCGTTTCAATCATCAGAGGATTGGAAACGGATCTCACAAGAAATTCAGGCGAGTCTTGACGTTGAAGATGGCGGGATCGAGGGGCTTTTGTTAGGTCCACCACTGGTTGGTATCTTCGAAATTCCTGATGATGAACTGGGTCAACTGAACTTTGGCTCAAATGGCTAAAATTTCGTGGCCTGTTTCGTCGCATAATGTGAGTTATGCGACATGGGCCCGAGAGCTAGCACAGATGACTCGGTCAATGAAGGAGAAAATGGAGCGCAGTCAAGCGTTTTTGCACTCCCTGTTGTGTTGAATTCGCCAATTTGTCTATTTTTGGGCCTCCGAACCCCTCCTTTTTGCCCAATAATCACCATTCTTGTGGAAGGGGGAACAGAAGCGTTCAATATCGGGACTGAGTGGCACCGGTTGAGCAACATGTCTGATATCCAAGGCTACTGCATGAAGTGCAAACAATACGGCCCTATCAAGAATGGCGAGAAAATTGTCATGTCCAATGGACGAACGCGGATGGCTGGTTTTTGTTCACAACCAGGCTGCACCGGTAAAATATCGAAGATCATCGCATGAGTTCAACACACCGACCTACCGAATTGATTTAATAGAAATGTCAGGTGGGTCAACCTACCTAGGGCTCGTGGTCTAGGGGTTTATGACGTTGCCTTGACATGGCAAAGATCGAGAGTTCGATTCTCTCCGAGCCCACCATTGATTCTCATTGATTTTCTGTAGAAAGGCCTTTTATGACAATTATCATTCCATTAAAGAATAACTAATCTTCATCAGAGGCTACGTTTTCAGGCGGGGGCAATTCCAACTTCGCCAGGGGAGGGTCGTCATCATCGGCGAACGTGAAGTCCGTCGAACCGCCATCCCAACGTCGCACGTCTTCAGATTCATCAAAGGACTCCTCGGGAATGGACGCGTTCGGCCCGAGTGAATACACAGACGGATCCAGAGGAGGTGCCGTAGCGTCTTGGATGGCTTGTTGTTCAGCAGGACTGGGTGGTTCCCGGTCCTCCATGATGGCGCCTGCGTGAAATGTCCCACACTCTGAACATCGGTACATCCCTTTTCGGTCAAAGCAACCGCACACAGGGCATACAGCAAGGCCGTTAAGCCGTTCAAGTGGGTCTGACTTGACCATGCGCTCACTCAATGAACATGTCTTCTTGGTAGCCGGTCACCAGGTCGCCCGTCCCGTCTTCTTCGATGGTCACGGTCTCCTCCTCGTCATCGAATTCTACGATGACACCGAACACTTCCTCGTCATCAAAGACCAGACCGATGTGCGAACCGATGTCGATGGCGTCTTCATCTTCGTCACCCTCAACCTCATCGTCCTCGAAATCACCGTCTTCATCTTCTTCGAACTCTGAATCATCATCTGCATCGTCTTCGACTTCATCTTCTGTCTCATCTTCAAGATCTTCCTCGGTTGCTTCCTCTGACTCGTTGGATGCATCGGCTTTGTCTTCTTCAAATTCCTTCATTGCCTTCGCCCGCGCACGCCATTCAGGTGCTTTCACAAGGTGAAGGAACAATGAACCGATCAGGCCCAAGGTCGAAATCATCATCAGCAGGATTCCATCAAGATAGAAGTCCTTGGGCATTGAAAAGTTTGAATCTGGGCCACCCATAATCGTCAATGAGTTCGGACATCCACCTTCCTGGTATTTTTCGTCACACTTGTAGATGTCACCTTCTGATAAACCACCTTCTGGAATCAATCCTGAATCGTTGGGCACATAGGCAACGTTGCCTCCGCTACCATCAACCGGTCCGAAGAGTGCATTGACCAGCACAAGTGCTATCAGAATTCCAAATCCAACGTGAAGGATAGGCCAAACGGCGTCGTTCCAGGATTTCGACATCATCCGCTTTTGCCAGACGGTCGGGAACTCCTTCTCGACTTCGTGAGCGATGACAGCTTCCTCATGGTCGTCCAAGGATTCCATCGAGTCATAGAATTCGGTGATGTCGATCAAGCCGTCATCGTCATCATCAACTGCCTCCATGATGGCGTCCACGTCTTCAATGTCGAGAACATCTCCGTATTTTTCACGGAGCGCACTTCGCAATTCAGCCATTGAGATCGTCCCGTTCCCATCAACATCAAGCTCGTTGAACATTCGTTGGGCTGATATGTCATGTTCGTCCATCATGACGGCCAAAGCAGCCAATGGGTGCTCAGCAGCCGCCTCTTCGTCGGATTCTTCCGTGGCTTCATCGCCTACCTCTTCGTCAGATGAATCGCTGACGTATGATGCATCAGTATCGTCACCTGCGTCCGCGCCCACATCATCCTCAAGGTCAAATTCTTCGTCATCAATGTCAGTGGAGATGACTTCATCTTCAACTTCAATATCCTCTTCATCATTGGATTGGTCCTCGTCCGAGTCAATCTCGACAACGACTTCATCATCGCCCTCACCCTCCTCTTGTGAGGGTGTTTCTTCCTCTTGTTCCACGGGTTCGCTTGAAGCCTCATTCGATGGCTCGACTTCGTCGCCGCTCAAAATGGCATCAAATTCATCCAAATCGATAAGCCCGTTTCCGTCTGCATCAATTTCAGCGACCAGGCGGTCAACTTGTGATGGCGGGAGATCAGCGAGGTTTAGGCTAAGTAGGCCCTGTTTCAATTCTGAAGAATCAATGGTGCCGTCGCTGTTTTCATCAAAGCGATCAAACAATTTTCGGATGTTGATGCCCGTGTCCGCAACCCATTGTCGCAAGATATCAACCACGTCATCGGCAACGAACAGCACACCGCACTCGGGGCAGCGTGTTGAGTCGAGGGGAACAAGGGCTTGACATCCACCGCACTCGCCCAGCGCATCTTCAGAAACGCCTGAAAACTTCGTACCGCACTCCGGGCATGCCTCAGAATCGATGGGGATGACGGCTCGGCAGGCACCACATTCCGCCATCGCCACGGAATCAACTTCTTCATCGCTCATTCTTCCACCTATTAATTCCACGATGAACGGCGTTATAATCATTGATGGCCGCCTTCGTGCCAGAGGCGTAATTCCTTAGAACGTCATGACTCCACCCATGGTGAAGGGGGGCGCAGATGGGAGGAATGACCACACTCGACACGGCGTCAGCAGCCAGCACATATGCGGCGCTCGCCGACCGGATTGAGTCATGTGCAGGTGATGTCTCCATCTACAGTCGCTTGCCCATGCGGCAACTCCTCCGATTCGTTGCCTCAAACAAGGCTGAAATGTGGTGGATCTCCGAACACGAAGGCACCCGTTCAATCCCACCAAATGTCGTAAACCTCGAGCAGCACATTACCGTCAATACCACGCCGTCACAGGAATTGCTGGTCATTGAGGGCTTGGACTGGTTGGTTTCACGAAGTGGTGCGCAAGCCACACTTGCGTGGCTTCAGCGACTTCACAGTCTCGCTGTCGAGCATGGCTTCGATGTTGTGTTGCCATTGGATCCACTGAGCATGGAGACGCATGTTTGGAGAAGAATCGCAAGCCTTGCACCGGTTCTTGAGCAGCCAAGGGCCGAGGCGGAGAATCACGTTGTCGAACATGATGTCGACATGCTCAACGAACCACCCGCTGCACATGATGAGCCTCAATTGGTTGAAGATGATCGCACGGTCACTCATCTTGTCAACCTCCCCTTTGAAGGATTTACGAAATCACTTCTCTCCAAGCGAATGCTGCAATGGAAACGGATGGGTTTTGACCTCGCATCGTTGGAACCTGCCCTCTCCATGAACGACCTGCACCAAGTGCATGCCCTCTATGCATCCGTCGAATCAACCATCATCCTCGCCATCGATGGATTGAGGTTAATGGAGCATCACCGGGAAAATCTCAGTGTCACTGAATGCGAGATGTTCAATTACAGAATGATGTCATTGATGGACGTGGAACATCACATCGATGAACTGGAAGCAATGATTTCATCTCGGTAATCGTCCGTGTTCAGCTTCCATTCTTGCCAACCATCCACCATCCACGACGCATGATGCGAGTTCGAGCAATTCGTCAGACGTTGATCGGTCACCCGTCAAGGTCGGTGCCACACTACGAATCAAGCTGTGCAAACCTTGTACGTGGGCAGAGGATGGCAACGATGCATGCTCCAAGGCCTCAGCTCCGATCAGCGCTTCGCACGCAATAATCTCAGAGAGACGGCGAACACCTTGGTACAGATTCCATGCTGCAGTTGCGCCCATGCTGACATGGTCTTCTTGGCCAGCTGATGTCGTGGTTGAAAAGGCAGTTCGTGGCGTGGCTTGACCGTGAAGTTCGGCCAAGGCAGCACCTGCAACATACTGAACGATCATCAATCCTGATTCCAGGCCAGAATCGCGTGCGAGGAAGGCTGGGAGTTCACTTCGCGCTGGATCCAACATCTGGTCCATCCTCCGTTCCGAAATGGAACCGAGTTCAAACAACGCCAGGCTCATGGCATCACAGGTCAACCCGACGATTTCACCGTGGAAGTTACCTTGCGAAACGACCTCATGCGGGCCGGGGTTATCCGGCTCGGGGAAAATGAGTGGGTTATCCGTTGCACTGTTCATTTCTTTCGAAATCATATCGCCAAGTCGCAAGTAGGATTCATAGACGGCACCGTGAACTTGTGGTGCACAACGGAACGAGTAGGGGTCTTGGACGCGGTCGCAATCGGCATGTCCCGCGAGAATCTCAGATCCAGAGAGCAACGCTCTCAATCGCTGTGCGACCATGGCTTGACCAGGATGTGGTCGGACCTCATGAACCTCGGGCCGAGCGGGCGTCAGGCTGCACGACCGTGCATCGATGGACATGGCCAACACAGCATCGGCCATAACAAGTAGATGTGTGAGGTTTTGGTGGGCAAGAGTAGCGTAGGCTGTCATTTGACTTGTACCATTGATGAGGGATAACCCGTCTTTTGCTGTGAGTTCAACGGGGACAAGTCCACGCTCAAACAACACCTCATTCGTTGCTCGCCTTTCACCATCGACAAGGACATACCCTTCGCCAATCAGCGTCAAAGCCAGGTGCGAGAGGGGAGCGAGATCGCCGCTTGCACCCAGGCTACCGATTCTTGGTACAGCAGGGTGGATGCCTTGGTTCAGGTACAACACAAGTTGTCGAATGCAATCGGGGTGAATGCCAGAATGCCCTTTGCACAATGAATTGAGGCGAATCAACATCATGGCCCGAACGGCTTCAATGCTCATTAAGTCGCCAATGGCCGTCGCATGGGACCGGATGAGATTGACTTGCAGTTGAGCGAGGTCGTCCGCTGAGATCCGAGCATGAACCAGGGCACCAAAACCAGTGTTAATTCCGTAGACGGTTTCGCCTTCCGATACAATGCGATCAACGACTCGACGCGCTGCGTGGATGGCTGGCCAAGCATCTTCTGAGACCTCCACGGTTGCCTTCTGCTGGGCTACCATCATCACTTCTTGTGGTGTGAGCGTCCGTCCGTCTGCATAAACCACGGGCATGGAAGTCATTGTCCATCGCCCCCAAACTGTTTCAGAATGGTTGAATCCACCAGATGAGGCAGTGTCACCGTCAAACCGCTCTCAATCTCCATGGCCCGCTGTATCGCTGAGCGAGCACCCGGGTTCCTCGCCCACGCGCGACGAGCGACACCGTTGTTCACGTCCCAATGAAGCATGGACTGCAGCCGCCGTTCTGCATCATCAGAACCGTCCAACAGCATGCCGAATCCACCGTTCATGACCTCGCCCCAACCTACGCCGCCCCCGTTGTGAAGGCTGACCCAGGTTGCACCACGGAAGGCATCCCCGATAGCGTTCTGCACCGCCATGTCAGCGGTGAACATCGACCCGTCTCTGATGTTCGCAGTCTCTCTGTACGGGCTATCTGTTCCTGAGACATCGTGGTGGTCTCGCCCAAGCACAACCGGTCCACGAAGTTCACCAGCGGCTACGGCTCGATTCATCGCCAGTGCGATTTCTCTTCGACCGACGTCATCGGCGTAAAGGATGCGGGCTTGACTCCCGACGACAAGGTGATTTTGACCAGCTTGTTGTATCCACCGCAAATTATCGTTAATCTGTTGCTTAACGTCATCAGGAGCAACGTCACGCATCTTGATCAAGACCTCTGCTGCGATGGCGTCGGTTCGAGCCAGATCTATTGGGTCGCCGCTGGTGCACACCCATCGGTACGGTCCGAATCCATAATCAAAACAAAGCGGCCCCATGATGTCTTCAACATAGGAAGGGTACCGAAACGACCCATCATCATTGACAACATCAGCGCCGACGCGAGATGCCTCGAGAAGGAAGGCGTTTCCATAGTCCCAGAAATACATCCCGCGCTCTGCCATGGTGTTGATGGCTTCAGCGTGCCTTCGCAGTGTCGCCTGAACTTCTGAACGGAATAAATCCGGATTCTCCGACATCATGGCCGCACTCTCGTCGTAGGTCCGGCCTGCAGGGAAATAGCCGCCCTGGTAGGGGTTGTGGAGGCTGGTTTGATCGCTCCCGAGATCGACCTTGATCTCACGTTCAACGCATCGTTCCCAAAGCTCAACGATGTTTCCGACCAGACCAATGGATATCGCTTCGCCGTTGGTGGCCGCCTCAACCATTCGGTCGATGGCTTCGTCGATGGATTCCGTGACCTCCGTTAACCAACCCTGCTGATGCCGTTTGTAAGCAGCGTGTGCGTTGGTTTCTGCAATGATGCAGGCCGCACCAGCGATGGTGGCTGCTTTGGCTTGAGCGCCAGACATGCCGCCGAGACCGCTGGTGATGAAGGTCACTCCGGAAAGATCAGCGTCGTCACTGAGCCCCAGATGGAGCCGGGCAGCATTGAGCAAGGTAATGGTGGTCCCGTGGACGATGCCTTGGGGGCCGATGTACATGTAGGAACCAGCCGTCATTTGACCGTACTGGGTTACGCCAAGAGCATTCATTCGCTCGTAATCCTCTTGGCTCGAATGGTTTGGAATCACCATGCCGTTGGTCACCACCACCCGGGGTGCATCGGGATGAGACGGAAACAAGCCCAACGGGTGGCCAGAATACATAACGAGTGTTTGGTCATCTGTCATTTCGCAAAGGTACTTCATGACGAGGCGATATTGCGCCCAATTCTGGAACACTGCTCCGTTTCCACCGTAGGTGATGAGTTCGTGCGGAAACTGAGCAACGGCGGGGTCGAGGTTGTTGTGAATCATCAGCATGATCGCTGCCGCTTGCGTTGATTTTGTAGGGTAGGCCTCGATAGGGTAGGCTTTGATTGGATATGCATCGGGGCGATAACGACGCATCAAAATTCGACCGTAGGAATTGAGTTCTTCCATGAATTCTTCCGCTAACGCCGAATGCAACGTTGGAGGGATGTAGCGAAGTGCATTTTCAAGCGCTAAGACCTTCTCATCCGGGGACAAAATCTGCCTTCGATTTGGTGCATGGTCAACAGACGTGTCGTAGCCAGGGTGAGGCGGAAGTTCGTCAGGGATGCCTTCAACGACGGACATCTGCATCGCCAGAATGTCCTCATCCATGTCCTAACCTCGGAGCGGATGTCTTTGAGGGTTGTTCTTAGAACACCACGGAAGTGGCCCGGGCGTATGTTCAAGAACGGCGACTCCAACCCACAAACGAAGCACGATGCCCGAGGAAGAACCAATCATCGCGGAATTGTTGGAGCCAACCAATTCCTCGGCAACGAAAGAATTCAACCTGATTCTTGGAGGAACCCTTGCCATCTCGATGATTTTCCTCTTCTTGTCCGCATTATTCGGTGATGCGCTGGTCAACATGGTAGCAGAGGACAAAGAGGCGAGTGGCGTTCGCGTACCGGTTTGGGAGCGATATACGCTGCCCTACGAAACCGATGGCGATTTTGGAGTCGCACTGGAAGTTGGCCCGTACGCACTACTCCCGACAGAAAATGAATGGAACTCGACGCATCATTTCGTGGAATACACCCTGCCCATCGAAGAGGGTGGGGCAGCGCCAAATGGCCTCATCAGCTTGGCCGTGTGGTTGCCCGATGTACCGGATGGGATGCAAGTCCCTGTGATTGCTGAAAGCGGTCCGTACTTTCAAGAAGCCAGCGTGGAAACACCCTCGATTGAAGTGCCCGGCAGTTGGCTTGGACAGATGTTCATTGACCAAATCCTCCCGCACGGTTACGCCTTTGCTCAGATATCCGTGTCGGGGACGGGGCGAAGTAACCACTGCATGGACTTGATGGGCAATGCAGAGCAACTCGGCAACGACGCTGCCGTCCGTTGGCTCGCTGAGCAACCATGGTCCAACGGCGCTGTCGCCCTTATTGGCAAGTCCTATGACGGTAGTACACCTTGGCAAGCGGCCATGTTTGGTTCAGAGCACGATTACCTGAAGACCATCGTCCCCATTTCGGGCCTGATTGGCGTCAAAGAACTGATGTGGAAAAACGGATCATCTGAGGCCCGCGCCCCCATCATGCACAACGGCGTGTATGGCTCATACGGCATCGACGGCGATGAAGAGGATTACCAGAACCTCTGCCCCGATTACATCATTGGACCAGGCACCGGTGTCAGCGCCTACATGTTCGGTTCAGAAGTCGCAGGTGATTATTGGGCAGAGCGCTATTTCCTTGACCGCGTCCTCGAGAATTACAAGGGGAGCGTCTACCTCATCCAAGGGATGCACGACTGGAACGTTGACCCGCACATGGCCGTGCCGACCATCAATCGTCTCATCGATGCAGGCATTGAGGCCAGGGGCCTGTTTGGCCAGTGGGATCACGATTACCCCGACCGCCCTGTGCAACTTGACGACCGTTCGGACCTCGGCGGCCGAGGCGGCGAGGCCTTCCCAGAAATGATACGCTTCGATTGGATGCAAGACATGCTGGAATGGTTTGATTACTACCTCAAAGGCATCGGCGACCAACCAGGACAGTGGATTGAAATCCAATCCAACCAAGGATCGTGGCGTATCGAAGATCGCTACCCTCCCGCTGACGCCAATGAGCTCGTGTTCGAATTGGGGGCCGACATGATCAACATTGCCGGAACCACCACGGTGCTCCCTGACGCATCATCAGGGCCCATCTGGGAGACCGAGCCACTGACGGAAGACATGCACATTGCGGGCATGCCACGAGTCCACGTTGAGGTCACCACCGCCAGCTTGGGTGGGCAACTGTACGCGTTGCTCGAGGATTGTGATAACCAAAGCAATTGCATTCATCTCGGCCATGCCATCATGGATTTGCGCTATCATGCAGGTGGCGATGACATACAGACTTGGACGCCCGTCGTTGAATCCATCAATGCGAAAATGGAATTCTTCGCCATGGATGCCGAGGTGTCAGCTGGGCACGTCTTGCGTTTAAGTCTCCGATCGACGGGTGAAGATTACCTGCCAGCAAGTACATCCTCGGTGGTGTTTGTTGAGGAGGGTGCGTCATCGACACTCCAACTCGACACGTTTGAGCCCGCCGACCGGCGTTATTTCACGCCCCCTGTGTGCACGCACGAACGATGTCTTCAGGCCGCGTTGTGATTAATTGAGGGCGATTCCGGTCGCCACAATGAGAAAGCGATGCCGGACAGAACCATCACGCTTGCGAACATCATGATGCCGTTTTGGATACCAAGGTCGGTGTTCTCCATCAAATAGCCTGCCACAGATGTCGATGTCGAGAATGCAACGGAAAGGATGAGCATGTCGGTAGAAAACACCCTGCCGCGTACTTCGTCTTCGACCCATTGTTGCATCATCACCGTGGACAGCACCCAGTTGGCACCGCTCGCGCTGTGGGCGAGAATCACCAGAAGAACGGTGATCCAAAGGGCGTATGAAACACTGATGCCAACCAGGAAATAGACGAAACCGGAGACGATGATGAGGTAGCCCACAAGCGATGGCCAAGCTTCCTCGTTTTTCAGGAAGGCACGTGCTAAAATGGGGCCCAGGCCTGTGCCGACGCCACGTGCAAAGAAGAACAATCCGAAGCCAAAGGCAGCACCGAATCCCTGCACATCGGCGCCCATGAGAACGAGGTAAACACCAGCAAGTCCTCCACCGGCGATGTTCCATGATGCCTTAGCAAAGACGATTCGAAACAAGGCAGGTTGCCTGCGGATTCGTCGCCAACCCGACTTGATGTTCTGAATACCGGTGGACAGCCATGGCCCCTTCATTGATTCATCAATGGTTTGTGGGATGGTAAGATTGACCAAGAACAAGGTACCGACCAAGAAGGTCAATGAATCAACGATGAAGGCGGCATCGGTTCCCCAAATGGACACCACAACACCACCCAACATGGCACCGATGCAGAGCGCCGTCGACCACGACGCGGCATCAAGTGCGTTCGCCGTCGCAAGGTCCTCTTCAGACACGACGTTCGGTAGAGCAGCTCGCTCAGCCGTCATGTAGACGCCATGCAACACCATCATCAGACCGGACAGACCGATCATCCAGACGATATCACTTGAGTCGTTGACGAGGAGGAAACACAACGCAAACCCTGCCTGTAACAGGTTGGATACTACCATCAGGGTCTTCCTGTTGTACCGGTCTGCGAGCAAACCAATGAAGGGTTGGAGGATGGCGAAACCAGCCATTCGGACCGTGAAGAGCATGCCGAGAAGAAATTCACTCCCGGTGTATTCCAGGATAAGAAAAAAGAGCGCAATGGTGTTGAACCACTCGCCCAACATCGAAATGACAGCAGCAATCCATAACTGCCGAAAATCCCGATTTTCACGGATCAACTGGCCGTACGTTCGAGAGGCCATCATTCCTCCTCCGAAGAGGCGGTGTTGTGCTCGGCCGAGAGTGTACAGACAATCCATTTGGAGGTGGGTGTATTCGATACATCGGCGGTCGAGTGAAGCGGTACGAGACAGTTCGCTTCCGGGAAGTAAGCTGCAAGGTTGCCAGCGGGGATATCGTATGGAATCAGCATCCAATCATCGGCATGCCTCGTTTCTCCATTAAAATGACTTGTAATGCTCACGCGTTGGCGAGATTTCCATCCACGCTCAACCATGTCGTTGGCGTTCATGAAGACGACTCTCCGACGGCCGTGGACGCCACGATACCGATCGTGGAGCCCGTAAATTGTGGTGTTGTATTGATCATGACTTCTCAACGTCATCAAGACATATTGGTCCTCGGCCACCTGAACGTTCGGCAAGCTGTGCGTGGTGAACCTCGCTTTTCCGCTCGGCGTTGCAAATTCTTGTTTATCCCGGGGTGGATTTGGCAAGGAAAACCCGTTGGGTTGACGAACGCGTTCGTTGTATTGCTCAAAGCCGTGAAGGGATGCCTCCATCAATTCTCGAATGCGATCGTAATCCTCCACCAAGCTGGTCCATTCAAGGTGAGTTGAACCGAGTGTTTTCTCAGCAATGGAAGCCACGATGGCAGGTTCGCTCTTCAGGTCGCGTGAGGCCGGCTGCAATCCTCCAGTTGACCGATGAACGATACCCATGGAATTTTCAACGGAGACAAATTGTTCGCCGGAGGCTTGAGTGTCGCGTTCAGTTCGACCCAAACAAGGGAGAATGAGTGCATTTTTGCCTGTGACGAGATGAGAGCGGTTTAATTTGGTCGACACCTGAACCGTGAGGCCAACCTTCTCGAGTGCCTTTGCCGTGAGGTCCGTATCGGGGGTGGCGGAGAGGAAATTCCCTCCCATGCAAAAGAAGACATCAACCGATTCATCCATCATGGCCTGAATGGCATGAACGACGTCGTAACCATGATGATGAGGGATGGAGAACCCAAGTCCCTCTTCCATTCGAGCGAGAAACGCCTCTGTTGGCGCTTCCCAAATGCCGACCGTACGGTCGCCCTGGACGTTAGAATGGCCCCTTACGGGACAAAAACCTGCACCTTTACGGCCAACATGACCGTTCATCAACAGAAGATTCACCACTTCTTGAATCACAGCAACGCCGTTTCGGTGCTGGGTGAGTCCCATCGCCCAACAGGCGATGGTGGCGTTTGAAGCAGCAAGGAGACGTCCCGCTGTTCTGATTTGTTCTTCTGAGATGCCTGAATCATTGACAATTTGTTTCCACGATGTCTGGTCCGCGGCCTTAACCATGGACTCGAACCCTTCTGTTTTGGCGGCGATGAACTCATGATCGAGGGCATTGTGTTCGAGTTGGCATTTGATGAGTCCTTTCACCAATGCAGCATCGCCACCAATTCGCACCTGGAGGTGAAGATCAGCGAGTGTGGTGGATTTCATTTGACCCTTCATGTAATCCTGCGGGTGTTTGAATCGGGTCAAACCTGCTTCTGCTAGGGGGTTCACATGGATGATGCTCGAGCCGCGATGCTTGGCATCACGTAGGGCCGTGAGCATGCGCGGGTGATTGGTTCCAGGGTTTTGACCAATCACCATGATCACATCGGCGTGATTGAAATCATCGAGGGTGACCGTGCCTTTCCCGATACCAATGGTCTGCCCGAGTCCCTTTCCGCTGGATTCATGGCACATGTTTGAACAGTCAGGGAGGTTGTTTGTCCCGTAAGCACGCACAAAGGCCTGATAGAGAAACGCCGCCTCGTTGCTGGTGCGCCCCGAGGTGTAGAACACCGCACGGTCGGGTGACTGGGTCGCGTTCAGGGCTTCTGCAACCATGGCAAACGCATCGTCCCAAGGAATGGCTTCATAGTGTGAGTTTCCCTCTCGCAAAACAACAGGCGAGGAAATTCTGCCGAGGCTGTTGAGTTCATAATCGCTCATTTCGGCGAGGTCTTGGACGCTGTGTTGCGCAAAAAAGGACGGCGTCACCTTGGCTTTCATGGCCTCATCAGCCACGGCCTTTGCGCCGTTTTCACAGAACTCGAACGTTGTCCGGTGGTCCGGGTCGGGCCATGCACAACCAGGACAGTCAAATCCTTCCTTTTGGTTGACCATGGAGAGTGTTTTGATGGTCTTTACAACACCCATTTTGGTTAATCCATGAACGGTGGATGACGTCACTGCAGGTATGCCGGCAGCCTTGGTTTTGGGGTGCTTCAACTTGAGCGAATGCGTATCCATTGGTGTCCGTGCTCGTGCTGGCTGACGCATCCACTCATCCCCAGACCGTCCTGCGCCCGTGCACTTCTCAATGCTTGCGATGAAATCGCCCCTCAATGGGCCCAATGATGACAGCTTTGTCCTCTTTCACGAACGTGATGAGTGTCATGTTGGATGCCCTCGCCGTCTCCACGGCCAAACTTGAAGCGGCTCCAAAACTCGCAATGATGGGCGTATCCATGGCGGCTGCTTTAGCGACAATGTCCCAGCCACACCTGCCCGAGAGCAAGAGAACGTTCGGCCGTTCGAGGGTTTGGTCATACCAAGCACCGTATGCTTTGTCAACAGCGTTGTGGCGCCCGATGTCTTCCATGACAACAAGGCTGGTGCCGTCCCGAGCATACAGGCCGGCAGCGTGCATTCCGCCCGTTAGGCGAAAGCCCGTTTGTTGTTCCCGCATGGCATGAAGCATCTCGAGAACCTCCTCAAGTTCAAACAACAAAGAGGGATTGTTGACCACTGGTGCTCCTTTCACCAGCTCATTCAGTTCCGATTGATCGCATGCACCACACGAGCTCGTGACAACACCGGTTCGCTCGGTCAAACCATGCTCTTCGTTGGTCGAGATGTTGACATGGACCGCTCCGTCTCGCTCTGTCACAACGATGGACTCAATGTGGTGCGGACGCAGCCCATGCTGGGTCATCAGATGGCCAACAGCCAATTCCATGGCGTTCTGTGGTGAGCCAAGGAGATTAGCCAGCGATGACCCATTCACGACCAACCTAATGAGCGCTTCCGCAGCGAAGGATTCGTCGATGATCGACTGCCCTTTCGCCGTGCGATGGTGGACCGACACCTTGCGGACATTGTTCATTCGACGCCCTCCAGGTCTTGGCGTTCAATGTCGAAGAATTCAAACTGAAGGTCGACCAATTCTGCACTGGAACGGGCTGCAGCGTAAGCGTCAAGCGGTTCTTGGTTGAGTTCAAAGAACCGTTCACCCCACCGGAAAGCCCCCAACACTTCCCGCGATTGTTTCTTTCGTCCAACCAAGTAAAGGACGGTTGCGAGGGCTTCAGCCGTCGTTAACCTGCCGGGTTTGCCCCAGTTAACAGGATTCGCAGCCAGCAGGAGTGGAAGCATTCGGGGCTGAAGGCGAGTCCTGTCCATCACCGATTCAACAGAGGATTCAATGTGCGCCCAACTGCAATCAAGTCCAACAAGGGCACCACCTCGTTCAAGCAGCAGTTCATGGTCTTCGGGACCAAACACCTTGCCGCAGAGCGGTTCAAGTATGATCCCGCGCTTGGGAATCGAGCGAATGGATTTGTGAAGTGTCAGGTTGCCTCGTTTAGAAGCAAGAACGGCTGTGTTCTTTTTCGGATCGTCTTGTGCAAGCCACAACGCGTGAACGGCAACGGGACGCACAGCATCACCGAAGATCGTTGAAGTAGTCGCCAAATGTCATGCCGCGGGAGGGGCCTGCATTGATGTGTCGAGATTCGTTGGCTGTACGTTCCACCATCAACTCAATGGAGAGCACCTGCTCAAACTTTCGAATCACGCCGTCGGTTGGTCGCTTGCCAGATTCTGCAGACTTGATGATGTTCACCGTTTCAGCCATCTTCTTTGCAAGTTGTTGCTGTGTCCAATTCCGAGAACTTCGGGCTCGTGCAATACGCTTGTGAAAATCATCTGCCAACTCTTTGCTTGACCGAGTCATGATATCGTTTCTCTTTTTGCGAGGTGAAGGCGAGGAAGCAAAGGAGCGAGCGCGTTGGATACCTGGCGCTTCGGATTTGGGAGCGAGGTTCATTTTGTCGATGCATCGGCTGCAGGCCGCCACCTCGGTTTTACCTGTGCGTACGCGTTTCACACCGACCTTCACGGCGCCACAAAGTTCACATTCGCCCATCATTCGTTACCCCACCGTTACGCCCTTTGAACCCTTTGACAAGCGTTTGTAGAAGAAAACCATCCAATTTCTTAAGAAGCGTCGGCCGATAGTCATGCTGAGTGTCATGGGAACAGAGGTTGATAGAAACGATGGGCATCTCCCCAACACCGCCGAGGACGATCTTCGAAAACTTGAGGAAGATTATGCTTCACTTCGGGACGAGACGCAGCAACTCATCAATGAGCGCACCACCCTTGAAGCAGAAATGCGCACGCTAAGGAAACGCATTGAGCGGTTGGATGAGAACGTCAATCTTCTGAAAATGCCACCCCTTATTGTCGGCCACATACAAGACGTGCTCGATCATGAGCGAGCCATTGTCCGCTCCTCAAACGGAACCGTCTTCCAAGTTTCGTTGAACCAGCGGTTGGACCCTGAGAAGCTCAAACCAGGCACGAGGGTTGCACTCAATCAAGACAGCCTTTCCGTGGTGGAATTACTCCACGAAGCATGGGATCCGATGGTCAGTGGGGCAGAAATGGTAGAAAAACCATCCATCCACTACGAGGATGTTGCTGGTTTGGATGAGCAAGTGGAATCCGTCCGTGAAGCCATTGAACTCCCGCTCGTGAAGCCCGAGCTGTTCGAGAAGGTCGGTATCGTGCCGCCCAAAGGCGTCCTCCTTGTCGGCCCTCCAGGCTGTGGGAAGACCCTGTTGGCCAAGGCCGTTGCCAACCACACCAACGCCACCTTCATTCGGATGGTGGGCAGTGAGCTCGCACAGAAGTACATCGGCGAAGGCGGTCGCATGGTTCGCGAACTGTTTTCTTTGGCGAAAGAAAAGGCTCCGAGCGTGATTTTCCTCGACGAGATCGATGCCATTGGTGCAAAACGATTGGACGGCTCGACATCCGGTGATCGTGAAGTCCAGCGAACGCTGATGCAGTTGTTGGCAGAACTGGACGGATTTGATGCACTTCATGATGTCAAAATCATTGCCGCTACGAATCGCCCCGACATCTTGGACGATGCGCTGCTGAGGCCCGGTCGCTTTGACCGTGTGATCGAAATACCGATTCCCGATGATGCCTCACGCAAGGCCATCCTCAAGGTGCACCTTGCCTCCATGAACACCAAGAAGGTCGCTGTGGGCAGAATTGTGGAGCGAACCAACGGTTACTCTGGTGCTGAACTGAAAGCCACGTGTGTCGAAGCAGGCATGATCGCTATTCGAGATGGTCGCTCGGCGGTGTCGCAACAGGACATGCTGGATGCCGTGAGTCGGTTGGACAACAAGCGCTCACAAGGGAGAACCACCAGTTCGCCCGAAGCCTTGTACTCCTGATGGAGGCGCCAAGGTTCAAGGACCCGAGGTTCAGGCCAAGCGGCATGACGTTTCCACTGGTTGAATGCGTCCCGAACATCTCGGAAGGAAGGGATCTTGAGAAAATCAATGCCATCGTGGACGTGGTGAGGCAAACACCGGGATGCACTGTTTTGGGCGTTGAACCAGATGCCGATTACCACCGTACCGTAATCACCTTCGCCGGTGCACCGAACGCCGTGGTGGAGGGCGCCATCGCGCTTATTGAAGCAAGTGTTTCGTTGCTGGACATGCGAACACACCAAGGTGAACACCCGAGGCTCGGTGTGGTTGATGTCTGCCCCTTTGTACCGCTGCGGGACGTGACCATGGACGAATGTGCCGAATTAGCTCGAAGGGTTGTCGAACGGCTCTCAAACCGGGGTGACATACCGTTGTTTCTCTACGGGGCCGCTGCTGTCCGTGAAGAGCGAACCATGCTGTCCCATTTGCGGCGTGGTGAGTACGAGGGGTTACAAGCGCGGCTTGAAGGAACCGATGAGATGCACGCAGACGCTACCAAACTACCGGATGCTGGTGCCATGACGTGGTCGGACGACGTTGCCCGTTCCGGCGGCATCACCGTTGGTGCTCGTCCTATTCTGGTGGCCTACAATGTCAATGTGGATGAACAAGGTGCCGCCGTTGCCAGAAAAATCGGTTCCATCGTTCGCAGCAGCGGACGCTTATTGAAATCCTCTGGAGGGGGTAAAATTCGAAGCCGAGGAATGTTGGAACGTGTTCAAGGCATGGGTGTTCCGGTGGACGAGTTGGGAATTTCACAGGTTTCCATGAATCTCTTGGATGTGAACAAATGCCCTCTTCATCTTGCCTTTATGACATGTGAAAGTTTGGCCAACGACCACGACGCATCATTGTGCGGTAGCGAAATCGTCGGCCTCGTGCCGCTTCAAGCCATGTTGGAGGCAGGCCGATTCTTTTCTCCAGACTCCACCGCAAATGAGGACCTGGTTTCCGCTGCTGTTGATGGGCTTGGATTGAACCGCCATCACCACTTTGATCCGAATGTCCACATCATTGAGTGGGCCCTTGAACGGGAGGTGGAAACATGAATTGGGCATCGATGAGTCTGAGGGAGTTTCAAGCAGCATTGGCTTCCTCTTCACCCACACCCGGAGGAGGCACGGCTTCGGCTGTTGCCCTTGGTCAAGCGGCTGCACTCTCGATCATGGTGTGCGACCTCACGCTTGGAAAAGAAAAGTGGGCCGATGGATGGACTATCGCTGAGGACATCCAATCGTTGGCTATCCCCATGATGGAGCGTGCCAATGAGCTTGCTACTGAGGACAGCGAGGCATTTGACGGCGTCATGGCAGGGTTCGCCTTGCCCAAATCGACAGATGAGGAAAAAGAGGCTCGCCGTACGCAAATTCGAGCGGCGACCTATGCAGCAGCAGAAGTTCCGTTTGAAACCGCTTCCCTTGCACTGGATTTGCTCTCGAAGCTACCATTGCTCGCTCGCACCGGCAATGCCAACGCTGTCACGGACGTTGGTGTGGCTGGTTTGTTGGCCAGTGCTGCTGCCAAAGGTGCGTTGTTCAACGTTGACATCAACTTGGATAGTCTTCCCGATGAGATGGCTGCAGGATTGAAAGCTCAATCATTGATCGTAAGCGAAAAGACGCGCATTGCATCAAGAGCGGTGATGGATGAGGTCCGAAGTCGGATGAAGCAGTGATCAGCGAACCTGGCTGCCCGGAGCAATATCGCCGTCGATCGTCACCAATCGGACGCCATCGTTTCCATCGTCAGCAGCGAGCATCATGCCTTCGGAGGTGACGCCCCTGAGCGGTCGCGGTTTGAGGTTTTCAACGAAGACCACCAGTTTCCCTTCCATTTCTTCCGGCTCGTAGTATGCCTTCAATCCGGCACAAATCGTACGGCCGTCGTCGGTTCCATCATCAAGTCGAACAACATACAATTTGTCAGCATTGGGGTGGTCTTCAACGCTAAGAATTCGACCGACACGAAGATTTACCTTCATGAATGTCTCAAACTCAAGATACGTGATACCTTCGATTTCTTCTTTCACTTTCTTTCCTCCTTTCTTTTTCCCACCTTTTACGCCATGGACGGCATCCGATTCCGGGCCCTCCTCAACGAGGTTTTGCTCGGCAGCCAAGATCTCATCCAGATCCAAGCGCTGGAACAGCGGCTGGGGCGTTTCAGCGGACCATGTCAGCGGGGCGTCCCAATTCACCGACTCCTGCCATGCCATGGCGGATACATCGTCATCGTTGCCAAGTGTTGACCACAATCGTTGTGCGCTGGTGGGCAGGAATGGTTGGGTTGTGATGGCCAAGAAACGTGCAATCCTCCAACAGAATGCCAGTGCAGCAAGACTCTCATCAGCACCGTCCTGAGGCTCCTTGAGATGCTTCCATGGGGCGGCGTTTTGAAGGACTTGGTTGCCGTATTGCGCGACGGTCATGATGGCTCGAAGTGCTTCTTTGTACCGATGCCGCTGGAGCGATGTAGTAATGTCTCCAAGTGCTCCCTCCAGATGGGCACGGTGTGCTTCAACCGAAGAATGGCCATCATGCGCAGCAAACGGCGATGCCCCCTCTTCATGAGGCAAACGTGCACCCAGCGTTAGGACACGGTGAACGAAGTTGCCGTAAGCAGCGATGAGTTCACTGTTCACGCGTTCGACAAAATCGGGCCAGTTGAAATCCGTGTCATGGTTTTCTGGCATGTTGATGCTGAGGTAATACCGCAAGGTATCAGGATCGTAGCGCTCAAGGAACGAAGGAAGCCAAACCGCATGCTTTCTTGATTTGGAAAATTGTCCTCCTGCAAGCATGAGGTACTCCATGGCAGGAACGTTGCTCTCCAACGCAAATTCCCCGGGCCCGGGTAGTGATACCGGCTCGCTAGCGGTGCCACCTTTGTGGACATGATTGAGACCCAAAATCAGCGCTGGCCAAATCACGGTGTGAAACGGAATGTTGTCCTTTCCAAGGAAGTACAAATGCCGTGGCATAGTTCCATTTTCAGCAACGCACCACCATCGTTTCCAAGTTTCTTCGCCCTCGGGGAGAGATGGCGCATGCGTCTTTGACCAAATGCGCGCACAAGTGGAATACCCTTGAACCGCCTCAAACCAGACGTAGATGCATTTGCCACCCCATGTTTCGCCGTCCAACGGTACTGGAATACCCCATTCCAAATCACGGGTGACCGCTCGTGGCCGCAATCCCATGTCGAGCCATTGCTTGGTCATGGCTTTCACGTTGGATTTCCAGGAAGACTGTTGGTTGAGTGCGTGTTGTTCCAAGGCGTCTTGGAAGAGGTCAAGTCGGTAGAATAAATGGTCAGTCTCACGAATCTCAATCGTTGCAGACGGGTTCATCTTCGACACCGGGTTCTTGAGTTCTACCGCCTCATAGGTGGCGCCGCATGCATCGCACTGGTCGCCTCGCGCACCATCGGCGCCGCACGCCGGACAGGTCCCCTCGACGTATCGATCGGGGAGAAAACGGCCCGTGCCGTCCTCATTGACCTCGTAATATTGCTCTGTTGTTTTGCGTTCAAAGAATCCGCCGGTTTCCAACGCTCGAAAATTTTCTTGCACCATGCGTTTGTGATCTGGATCGCTTGTCCGATTAAACAACGCACCACCGTATTCGGCGCCCCTTGGATCGAGGTGGGTGGACCAACTGCAGCCCAAGTCGAGCAGTGCTTTGAGATTCATCTCGTGGTACTGATCAACGACTGCCTGGGGCGTGATGCCTTGCGTTTCTGCCGTCACGGTGATGGGTGTCCCGTGCTCGTCCGAGCCCGAAACCATGAGCACACGGTTGCCCATGGCTCGTTCAAACCTGTATTGGATGTCCGGTGGAAGGTAACACCCTGCAACATGGCCCAAGTGAAGTGGGCCGTTTGCATACGGCCAGGCCACACAAATCAAGACGTGTTCGCCCGACATGGTCTCCCTCTTGTATCGGCCACATGCCGTTGCTTCTTGAGGTTCACCCATCCGTCGTGCGGGTAATCCAAGATACTCTAGAACGATGCGTCATTTTGAAGAACCCTCCTCTCGTCGGATAGACTACGCCCGAAAGGGTAGGGGTCTTCGAAACAACATGACCAACGAACTTTTTGCGGCCGCTGGCGTCGCTGTCTCCGCCACTGGCGAGGGAGACATGGGTCTCCTCATTTTCTACATCACGCTCGCCCTCGGCGTGTCGTTCATGTGCTCGATTCTCGAGGCTGTGGTGCTCTCAACGCCTCAAACCTACGTTAACATACTGAAGAACGAAGGCAAGCGAACCGCTGCTATGTGGGCACACCTCAAGGATGATGACTCTGTTCGCCCGCTAACAGCCATCCTCACGCTCAACACGATCGCCCACACGATGGGGGCGGCCGGCGTTGGATCCCAGGTTCAACAAATATGGGGCGTTGAGGTCTTAACGGCTGCTTCGGCCATTTTGACGTTGGCGGTCCTCTTCTTGTCCGAAATCATTCCCAAAACATTGGGAGCGGCTTACTGGAAACGGCTCTCAACTCCAACGGCGTATTTGCTGACATGGTTTACGAAAATCCTGTTTTTCCTGATTGGCCCCATTCAAATGCTCAAGTCAATTTTGCCCTCATCAAAGAATGCCATGGTGACACGTGATGACGTCGCGGCCATGGCCGATTTGGGTGAAATTGAAGGGGCACTTGAGGAAAATGAGGAGACCATTATCCACAACCTCCTCGGCCTCCGAGAAGTATCGGTCCACGAAGAAATGACGCCCCGTACTGTTGTATCAGCTTTCGAAATGCATCAGTCCATCAAAGAAATCCTCGACGATAACACCATTCTACGGTTCTCTCGGATTCCGGTGTACGATGAAACCATTGACAATGTTCGAGGCTTGGTCATCCGATCGGAGATTCTCATGGCTGCGAGCAGGGACGAGTGGGATCTTCAACTCAAAGACATCATGAAACCCATTTTGAAAATTGAACAAGACTCGACCATTGAACAAGCATTGGATGTGTTCTTGACGAACAAGCAACAATTTGCGCTTGTCCGCGATGAATTCGGCGGGACGTCTGGCATCCTCACCATGGAAGACGTGATGGAAACGCTCCTCGGAAAGGAAATTGTGGACGAGCTGGATGAAGTCGAGGACATGCGAGAATTGGCACGTGAGCAAGCGGCTCAAACGGAAGAAGAATGATCGAAGCGCTCGTCAATCCAAGCATCGACCACAGCCTTTCTGGATGAAGATTCATGCGATCCTGAATGGCGCAAATCATCAAGAAGGTGCGTCGTCAAGAGATTCGAATGTTCTGTTGATGACATCACCTCAATGAGCCGCTGATGGTGAACGGCTCCCAATCGCTCATCGGGGTTGGCCTGAACCATCAACGTGGGTTCTGTCGGGAGTCCCCAATCAGGTACGTCTGCATCAGATAACTTCGTGACGAGACGCACCGGTCCGTTGATGGCATTGAAATGTCGCAATGTTTTGGCCAAAACCCAGGGTCGTAATGCCATCGGAATGTTCAGAATGTTGCATGTTTCGTCATGGATTTCTGTGTATCCAGTCATGGGTGATTCGAAAATCCAAGATGTTGGATGAATGGCTTCATTGAGCTCTTCCCGACGCTTGCTCATTCGCAAGCCAATGAACGCACCGATGCTGTGGCCATAATAACAAACACCGTCGGTGAACAAATCAGGCCGTCGCACATGAAGCTCGTTCATGGATTCCATCAAGAGCGTAGTCGCTTGCTCAGCACTCCATTTTGGGAGCGAGTCAGAAGCACCGTGACTTGGGAGGTCGACCAACACGACATGCCATCCCCGTTCAACGAAGGTTGACGCACGGTGAACCATGCGAATGGCTCCAGCCGTCCATCCATGGCAAATCCATGCCAAGGGGGCGCCGGGTCGGCCTATGTGAACATAATAGGCGATATTGTAACCGTTGGCATCAATGGTCATGCGCTCCCAAGCATCATCCACGAGCGCGGGTTTTCGTTTCGATGGAGCGCGAAACGACCACTGAGTGACGATTTCAAGATACAGGAGAAACACCGTCAACAATCCGGCGATGACACCCAAATGCCAGCCAAGGGTGACGATGGTTGTCATCGATACAGCAACGCCAATCGATCCAACGAGAACGGGTAAGACATGGTTTCGCTGGCGTACCCAATTCAGCATGTGAACGACTCACATGTCGAACTCAGTCTTCTTGAGAGGTTGTCTCCTCTTCAGCGGGTGCTTCCTCTTCGTCGGCCTTTTTCGATTCTTTTTTGGCCTTACGTTCTTCTTGGCGCTTCACCAACTGGTCGCCAAAGTTACCCATGTTTTCAAGGCGTGCCCAAATGCCAGAAGCCTTCTCTTCCTCAGTAGGCACGTACTTCACCAAGTAAGCTCTGAACGCTAAATCGTACAGCCCTTGACCCATGGCGCTCCCGCTGCGAAGGTAGCGGTCTACGAACCAGAGAATCATGAAGATGGTGCCGAGGGCGAAGGAAATGATGGCGCCGGTGTTGTCTGATTCCGAGAGGTTTTGGAATTGTGTGCCGACCATGATCAGACCGATCAGAGCGAGGAGGCCAGAGGTGTTCACGAGAATGCCGTGCAAAAACAAAGGGTTGGAACCGTCTCCGCGAACGAATTTGGTGCGAGAAACGAATTGCCCGAGGTTTCGACTGAACTTCATAGGGATGAAAATGGCGTTGATGATGATGATTCCACCGCTTGCGGCGAAAAGAATCGTTGTCACGATACCGGTGTCAGAGGTTGCAATGAACAGGGCCGCAAACAACACACCGAAATTAATGAAGAAATTGACGAGCGATGAGATTCGTCGGTTCATTTTCGAAGCCAGTTCATACTCATCAGAGAGTTCCATAGGGCGGGCCCGAGGTGCACGTTCTTTCTTGACTTTGGCCGGTTTTGCTGCCTTTGCTGGTTTGGCCACTGCCTTGGCCTTTGCAACAGGTTTAGCCTTTGCAACGGCCTTTGCTTTCGGTATGGCTTTTGCCTTCGGCTTGGATTCATCGCCTCCAGAGGCTGCTGCTTTGTCCAATAGTCCCATCTTGTTCACTCATCCTTGTAGCGTTCGCCGATTGTTTGGTAAATTGCGAAGTCATCCGACTCAACAAATGCAGAAATGGACTCGGGAGACATGTTGCCGAGTTGGTCATCAACCATGCGATAGTAAGCGGTGCGCGTCTCTTCGTCAGCAGTGTCCGGCGATTGTGCGACTTCCTGATAGATGGCAAAATCTTCGCTGGCGATGAAGTCGTTGACAATGGATTCGGGAAGGTGGTCGCCCAGCAGGGAGTCGACGATCGCAACAAACTGAGCAAACAGACCATCGTCATCTGCCGCCTCAGCCACTTGCGTTTCTGCGGCAGGGGCGCTTCCACCCTTCAACACCTTTCTCCGAGCCATGAGCGCTTGCAGGGTTGGCGTCAGTTCAGCGAGGGTTTCTTTGTCGCCCAAGGCCTTGGCCTCCTGATACAGTGGCTTCAGTGCTCGAAGTTCATCTTCGACTTGTTGCAGTTCGCTGACAGGTTCGGCTGGCTCATCGTCAATGAGTTCAACGGTGGGTGCGTCGCGTATTTCAGCCACCTTTTCTTCCATGGCAGCCTTCCTCATGACGATGATTTCACGGTCAAGGGAGTGCCCGAATCGGTCTGCATAGCGATCCAAGAGCGATCCTGCTTCTTTGTTGCTGATACGGTCGATGTGGCCGTAAATTTGTTGCAACGGTTTCTCTGAGCGCTTGGCCCACAGCTCGTTGTAGCCGCTTTCCTTGGCAATCCCAGAAAGGGTGGTTTCAGGATCGTTGACGGGTGCAGGAAGAGGAACTGGCGTGGCGGGAGCTGCGGCCTGTGGTGTTGGTGCAGGCAAAGGAGCGGGCAACGGAGCAGGAATGGCGACATCTCCTGGCGTAGGAGCCCCTGGAAGGGGCGGGAGCGGTGCGGTTCCAGGCAAGGGAAGCGGCGCTGGAAGGCCTGCAGGAGGAGGCAAATCGGGCATGGGTAGGGACGCATCCGACTTCTTGGATTTCTTCCCTCTGCGCAGACCCACCGGACTCACCTCGTCCCAAGGGATGGGAAACCACCCTTGAACCTTACCGCACGTCGTCCCGTGAAGTGAGCGGTTCTCCAAGGCCTGCCCTACGATTCAAACCAACTGTGCCCACCCTTTGAGAACAAGGAACGTTGCAGCCGATTCATGGACTTGAATTCGCTCACCGATGGAACTTTCCAATCGGCGATCGCCAAACTGTGCGATAGCATCGTCCACGGTCCATTCCACCTCAGCGGTTTGATCAAGACCCAAGACAAAGGCCTCGTTGAGCGGGTTGTAGGGGTCGTGTCCATCGGGGTCCAATCGACTGAGCGGGAATTCGCTTACACGCATGCCGGATTTGCCATGAAGTGACGTCGGCCATCGTATTTGTCGTCGAACGTCAATGGTGACCACTTCGTCTGTTTCACCAGCAGAACCCAGAACGACGGAAGCATCGGCCTTGAGGAGATTCAAAAACAGCGCTTGGTAGTTGCCAAGAACTTCGAATTTTCCATCTTTCAAACGAGCAACACGTTGGTCGTGGTCCATTAGTTCTGCAAGGCGACGAATGGCTGCAGCCGATCGCTGTGAGGTGGTTCCTTCTCGGTCCTGCATGGACTGGAGTTCCGATTCTAACCGTCGCAGTTCAGAGGTGCTGCCATCTGAGCCGCGATGAATCTCACGAAGCGTGTCAATCATGGCGTCCATGCCATCACGAATGCGTTGCGTCCACCCTTTCGCTTGCTGGTCATGGTACCGGGCTAGACCGCCTTGAACATCAACGCCCTCGCCCCTGATGTGCGACACCAATTCCCTTCTGGCTTCCGAATCCAGGTGAAAAAGAGCAGGGTCTCTGTAGTGCAAGTGAAAACCACGGTGTCCAGAGAACGTGACTTGAAGGTGGTCTTCTTTAAATCCAAATTCTGGCTCAAGAAAATCATTCCAGAGGGCCCATGCTTGGTCTTGAATCACGGCCAACATGCCGGGGAAATCACGGTCTGTCACCCCTGGCAGGTGGTCGCCATCCAAATCGAAGATCAAATCCGCACCTTGCCACAGTTTTTCAGCCATTTTCAATTCATAAGGGCGGCGCCAATACGCCGTTGAGTAGAAACAGGAATGCATGGCCCGCTGCGACAGGAACGACTGCACTTGAGCGACGGTTGAGAATGATTTGTGGCGGAGAGGTGGTGCGCCGCCAAAGGGGATGAACATCCACTCGCGGGTTTTGATGCGCGGTGGAGACCACAGAGGGGCATGTTGGTAGTATTGACCAAAACGATGCGCGAACCTCGCCCAGCCTGCTGCCATGTACGCGCCTCACCACTACGAACCGTTGAGGGTTCATGAAGAAAGCCGTTTCAGTCCTGTTTCATCCAGAATCGCTCATCGGCGTCGGAGATTTCGGTGGCGGTATCTGCGCCGGTGGCTTCCACATAATGCTCCCAGCACATGTAGTACTTGTTGACCACCATCGCGTTGCCGAACGTCAAGCGGATGCCACAGTTGTGACATCGTGGACCAAGTTCGCCGTTTGGGGCTTGGGCCAATTGAATGTGATCGTGAGGCATGAGGCTCCTTCCTGTTGTTGGGTAGGCGGTCTGGTCTTTGAACTTGAGGGACACTAACATTCGGTGTCGTGGAATTCTGCGCCATCAACCCATGCAAGGAGATCGAGTGCTACAATGCACGATTCAGCCACTTCAGGCAGAGGGTCTTGACTGAATTTTTCGAGGGAAGGAATCACGGAGCGGTCGCCGATCGCACCCATCGCCTCGGCTGCTTCATGGCGAACCATGACATGTTCACCTCCGTCCTCAAGTCGTTCAATGAGCGTTGGGAGCGCCACGGTGTTTTGCATCTGACCGAGCACGTAGGCTATTTCGTGTCGAAGGAGGGCACTATCGCTGCTGAAGCCTTGGCACAGGGCAAGACAAGCAGCATCTGTCCGTTGATTCCTCAAAGCAAAGACGGCCCGCATGCGTTGGAACATTGGCAATGATTCGTCGCACAAGCGTGCCGTGAGATCGGCAACCACGGTCTCTTGAGAGGGAGGCGCAGGATCAACCGAGCCGTATTGACTCACTTTGGGGATACGGCCCTCTGCGTTCATGAGCAGGCCTCAGGGTTCACCGATAAAACGCATGGCGTCGGTGTCAAAATCTTCTCGAATGAGTCCAATGGCTTGACCTTCGGAGATGAATTGGCGGATGGATGCACGTCCTTCATCCTTGTAGTCGATGGTTCGGTCGTTGACGTACATGCCGACGAATTCACGGTTGGTATCATCGTCAATTCCACGACCCCAGGCCTTGGCGAATTCGAGGGCTTCATCTGGCGATGCAAGCGCATACTCGATGCTCATTTTGGTGTATTTGGTGATGTCCTGCATGACATCCTCGCCAAGATCTCGGCGAACGACGTTCCCCCCGAGTGGCATGGGCCAGTTGTTTGTTCGCGCATTCCACCATTTGCCAAGGTCGATGAGGACGTTGAGGTCATGGTCAACATAGGTGAGTTGACCTTCGTGAATGATGAGGCCGCTGAGGTAGGTGCCATCGAGGATTCGAGGAATGATTTCATCAAACGGAACGACGGCGACTTCACAATCACCCCAAGCGAGCCGCAGGCCGAGGTAGGCACTGGTCTTCAGGCCAGGGACGGCGATCACACTGGTTCGGGCTTCTTCTTCAGAAACGCCATCCTTGCACACAATCATCGGACCGTAGCCTTCGCCCATCGAGGCACCGCAGTTCATGAGAGCATAGTGGTCGGCGATGTCGGGGTAAGCGTGTATGGAGACGGCTGAAACTTCCAGATCCTGGTTCATCGCGCGGTGGTTCAGTGTTTCGATGTCTTGGAGTTCGTGCACGAAATTGTAGCCTGGTGTCGGGAAGGCATTGGTGGTCATAGCGTGGAACATAAACGCATCATCCGGGTCCGGGCTGTGGCCAATGCGCACGATTTTGTTGCCGTCTTCGTCCAATGGAAGTTCAACCATGATTCGTCCACCTGTGTGCCCTTCAAGAACCATCCGTTTGAAATCTCATACAACGGCGTCAGCCGCCCATGCAAATCGAGGATTTTCGATCATCCCGCACGCTTGAGAAAGAAACCTGAAGAGGCCGTCGAGATGGTGCTGATTGAGGCGGTTGAATACTTCACCGTAATAGCGATCAAGGCGATCATGGGTCAATCCCGATTTTTCCATGGACCATTCGATCACTTGTTCTCGCTTCCCATGATTGTCTTCGAATTGGATGAGGTTCTCAAGAAGGACGGCATGAGCCTCACGCACCAATGCAGGTGGGGTGTCAGCACGTGCGACAAAGACGCCAAAAATCATCGGGAGGCCCTCGTCCTCCATCCATGCCTCGCCGAGGTCCATTTGAACCATCTCCGGGAACTCTCGGGCAGCCTCGAGCGCTCGGTCGCCGATGAGCAAGGCGCCATCCGCCATCGCCATCATCGATTCGTAGTCTGGGCCCGTCGATACATAGGACATAGCGTGACCTCGCTTGGCCAAGAGATGCTTCAGCAACGCTACGGACGTAGCTGAATCAGTCGGCAGCGCAATGGTTTCCATGGATTCGATGGGAACAGCGCCAAACAACAGAACGCTCCCAACTTCGCCCTGGCTTCCGATACCAATGTCTGGGAGCAACACGAGCTCATCCTGATGTTTTGCATAGTCTGCTGCAGGAATGGGCGCCAAAATGCAATCCCTCCGAAGCACATGGCCCGTAAGCCACGAAGGTGGAGCAGCCAGTACGTTCCAATGACTCGGAAGTGCATGATAGAGTGGGTCGCAATTGATGAAGGCCACACGCCCGAGCGTTGAGGTCCATGTTGCGGCCATCTTCATTCCTCAATCAGACGCCATCTGCAGGCGACGGCGGGGTTGTACCGGCGGTGGTGTGTAGGCCTTGAACTCGGTGTAAATCGTGTTGCGTTGGACCGGTTCACAACCAGCATCGTAAATCAAACGTGCTAACTTCGCACGGTCGTGGTCCAGCGGTGCTGTTGAACCTGCAAGGTGCATGATGGATTCTTTCTGAACGGTGCCGTCAATGTCATCGGCTCCGAACTGCAAGGCCAGTTCTGCAACATGGTCGCCAATGTTCATTCTGTAGGCTTTGATGTGCGGGATGTTGTTCAGCATCAAGCGGGAGACAGCAATGGTCCGAAGGACCTCTGAACCACTGGCAAGTTGGGCTTCGGGCAAACGGGTGTCATCGGGAAGGAACGGGTAGGGAACAAAACATTGGAAGCCCTGGGTTTGATCGTTGAGTTCTCGAAGCGAAATCATGTGTTGAAGGCGCTGTTCAAGGGTTTCAATCGTACCAAACAGCATGGTGCAGTTGGATGGAAGTCCCACCTCGTGAGCTTCACGGTGGATTCGAAGGTATTCTTCTGAACTTTCCTTCCCGTTGCAAATCACTGCACGCACATCATCGTCAAGGATTTCGGCCCCGCCGCCTGGAAGGGACGTTAACCCGGCGTCCTTGAGGCGCTTGAGCACCTCTTTGGTCGAGATGGACGAGCGTTGGCCCAAGTGTTTGATTTCAACGGCGGTCAACGCCTTGATGGAGATGTGAGGGTGTTCGGCTGCTACGCGCTGGAAGAGTGTTTCATAGTGTTCAACGCCCCATTCGGGATGGAGGCCACCGACGGAATGGACTTCGTCTACGGCGTGGGCGTAGGTCGCCAAATCCGCAAGGTAATCATCGACGGACATGGCGTAGGCGTCCTTGGCTTTAGGGCCACGACGAAAAGCACAAAACCGGCAGGCGAGAACGCAAATGTTGGTTTGGTTGATGTGGACATTGGAATTGAAAAACGCCTTGGAATCAAAGCGTGCTTGACGAACCACATCGGCCAATGCTCCCACTTCATTCAAGTCCGGGTGTTGATACAAGACAAGGCCATCCTCAACCGTCAGCGGGCGGTTGGCTGCCAACTTCGATACGATGGGTTTCAACGCAGACGACCATTGCCGCTGGTCCAGGGAAGATTCCAACCGATGTGCCCAGTCGTGGTGTTCTCCTGCGAGTGGAGCAGGGCTCAACACGGCCTCCATGACAGACCCTCGAATGTTCACCTCAAGAAGATGTGCTTCACACCATCAAGGCTGTCGAATGGCAAATATGCCAGACTTGACGATGAATTTTCGGAACTCTTCGATGATGAAGACACTGGAGGCGATGAGAACCACCACCAACCAGTCGTTTTGGGAGAGTGGATTGGTTCGCAGCAACGATCCCACCTCAATGCCGATGACGGGAATGGTCATCTCGGCCAATTGCACGAAGAACAGCAACAGGCCCGAAGAGATCAACAGGGCGTAGTTGATGGCCGGATTAGAGAACAGACCCAACTCGAAAACACTCTCTTCGTTTGACCTGCAGTTCATCACATTGAACAACTGATAGACGATGAAGACGGCGAAGGTCATGGTTTGTGCATGCTTGAAGTGATCGTCAGCGTATGCTTGCCAATCGTCAACGGCAGCTTGGTCGCCAGCCAAACATGCCTCCATGTCAAAGGCCGTTGTGCTTGTCTCCGTGGTTCGCAGCGTGCAAGGTTCTGCTCCGGCGAGTGCGCCACCGCCCAGCCAGAACACCATCAACGTTCCAATGACCATGACGGCACCGAGGTAGAAGATAAGTGAGATATCTCGGCCATTGGGGAGGCCCTCATCAACCGGACGCGGTGGTCGCTCCATGACATTCCCGTGTTTCTTCTCAACACCCAACGCGACGGCGGGTGGACCATCCATGAGGATGTTAATCACCAGAATTTGGGTGGCTGTTAGGGGGAGCGCTTCGGGCCCAAAGAACAAGGTTGCCAACACGAGCAGCGAGACGGCCGCCACGTTGGTCGATACCTGATAGCGGACAAAGTTGCGAATGTTCTGGTAAATTTTCCGACCTTCTTCCACGGCGTGGACGATGTTGGCAAAGTTGTCATCTTGAAGAACCATGTCGGCTGCGTCCTTGGCCACGTCAGTACCAGCGATGCCCATGGCGATGCCAATATTAGCGCCCGAAAGGGCTGGGGCGTCGTTGACACCATCTCCCGTCATGGCAACAATCTCGCCCTGTTGCTGGAGCGAAGAGACAATTCTCATTTTTTGGTCCGGCGTAACACGAGAATAAATCGCAACCTCGCCGGTGGCTGCTACAAGTTCCTCGTCGCTTAAGCCAGCGAGTTCCATCCCATCAAGCGCCATACCCGAAGCAGACGAAATGTTGAGTTCTGCACCGATAGCGGCGGCCGTCATTTGTTGGTCGCCGGTGATCATCTTGACCTTGATACCGGCTCGCTGACACGTCTCGATGGCGGCCTTCACTTCGGGTCGTGGAGGATCCATGATGCCAATGAGCCCGAGGAAGACCAAATCGGATTCAATGGAATGAATGTCTTCAATGTCCTCACCTTCCTTGACTTTCCGTGCAAGCAGCGCAATCACGCGCATCGCTTGGGAACCCATGTCATCGTTCATCTGAGAAATTTGCTGCCGGTCCACGTCGGACAAGGGGACGTATTCATTGTCCACAATTTTGGTGGTGGCGATGTCCTTGAATCCTCCCGCACTTCCTTTGGCAAAGATCCACTCTTCACCCTCGTACTCGTGCACGACACTCATTCGCTTGCGGACAGAATCAAAGAAGAACTCGTTCAGACGCGGGTGGCGATGTGAGAATTTCTTAACGTCACCGTTGACTTTCCAACCGGCCACAGCACAGGCAGAATCCGTTGGGTCGCCGATGGCTTGCCAGTGGCCGTCCGCCTTCACGATGGTTGAGTTGTGGCAGAGGGTCAAACAAGCTCCGAGCAGCCTGAAACCGAGGTCTGCCTGGCGGGATTTGAGATCATCATCGCTCAACTCAACACCGTTCCGCACCAATGCACCATTGGGCTCGAACCCTTCTCCGGTCACGTCAAACGTTTGTTCCAATGTTTGGATTTGACGGACTGTCATTTGATTCTTGGTCAGTGTTCCCGTTTTGTCCGAACAAATGACGGTGGTTGAGCCGAGTGTTTCAACCGCTTTCATGCGACGGATGATGGCCTTGTGCCGCGCCATGTTTCGCATGCCAAGGGAGAGCGTGATCACCAAAATGATGGGAAGGCCTTCGGGGACAATGGCCACAAAGATGGCGATGGCGACGATGAACTGTTGGACGACGACTTCCCTTAGGTCCACGCCAGGTTTTCCGTACGAGACAACGAGATTCAGCGAAACCAGGAGAATGGCAACAATGAGCGCGATGAATCCAAGGAATTTTCCGAGGCTCTCCAATTTGAGCTCCAATGGAGTTTTTGGCGTTTGAGCGTCAGCGATGTTGCTGGCAATCTTTCCAAGTTCCGTTTTCATTCCCGTGGCGACGACCAAACCAAGGCCGCGACCCGAGGACACCGTCGTACCCATGAAGGCCATGTTGTTTCGGTCAGCGAGGAGTGTTGCCGCAGGCAAGGCTTCGGTCAATTTTCTGATGGTGAGGGATTCACCGGTCAAGGCCGATTCATCGATTTTGCATTGTTGGGACCAAATCATCCGGACATCTGCTGGTACGTTGAGGCCTGCTTCCAAGCGGACGACGTCACCTGGCACCAAGTCTGAAGTCGGCACTTCGCTCTCAAAGTCACCGCGTATGACCACGCAGTTTGAGATCGACATTTGTTTGAGCGAATCCATGGCTTGCTCTGCCTGATTTTCCTGCCAAAAACCGAAGAATGCGTTAGCGGTTAACACAATGAAGATGAAGATCGCATCACCGGGATGGTCAGGATTGATCAGAAGGGCAATCAATGCAGCGCCCATCAAGAGGTAATTGAGTGGGTCGTTGTACTGAGAAAGGAAGCGCAGGATCGCAGAGGTTTTCTCCGCTTCGTCCAATTTGTTTTCGCCAAAACGGGTCCTTCTGGCAATGACCTCATCCACACTGATTCCGTGCTCTGAGGATTGTTGTGCGACGAGACTGTCGGCGATTGAAAGGTTGTGCCAGTGCTCATCCACGGTCAATTCACCCCCCAATAAAACATTGAGATGGTTGTTCGGTGAGTTAGAACGGTTATTATTATGGCGGGAAGAATCCCTCCTGCATAACTTGGTCAAGGTACACAACCCTCCATCGTAGGCTATACCTACTGGAAAGGATTGGAACGGGCATGAGCGGGACACAGGAACCCTACATTCCCGCTCATGAATCACCGCTGGAACTCACCACGCGTGTTATCATCGTTGGCATCGTTCTCGGCGTCCTGATGACAGCGGCCAACGCCTACCTCGGCCTCTATGCAGGGATGACGGTTTCAGCGAGTATACCCGCGGCAGTCATGTCGATGATCATCCTCCGTACCATGTTCAAAGACGTCTCCATCCTTGAGAACAACGCCGTCCAAACCATGGCCTCCGCAGGTGAATCCCTCGCTGCAGGAGTCATCTTCACCGTACCTGCGCTGTTGGTGATGAGTATTTGGACGAGCATTCAGTGGATGGAGACACTCATCATCGCCACGTTGGGAGGCCTGTTAGGCACCATGTTCACCATTGCCTTGCGTCGGTTGTTCATTGTCGAGGAGGCCCTTCCTTACCCCGAAGGCGTGGCCTGCCGAGAAGTTCTGGTGGCCGGCGAGGAAGGCGGTGATGGTGCGCTTGCCATTCTCTACGCCCTCGGCATCGGTGGACTGTACGGTTTGATGGTGAAGGGTTTCGAGATCACGCACCACACCGTTGAAGGCGCCGTTTCGTTCGTTTCTACTCGCCTCTATGCAGGGATGGACCTCTCGGTAGCGCTGCTCTCTGTGGGCTATATCGTCGGCATCCGCATTGCCTCGTTCATCTTCTTCGGTGGTGTCTTGGGCTTTGGCCTGCTTGTTCCCATGTATGGACTGATTTACGGTTGGCCCGTCGATGGTTCCCTTGTTGACGGATTTTACACGATTTGGTCGACGCAAGTAAGGTACGTGGGTGTTGGCGCCATGGTGGTGGGCGGCATCTACACTTTGTGGAGCATGCGGAAGACCATCATCACGGGACTTTCAAAGGCCTTTGTGAAGAACGATGATCAAGCAGGCGTTCTCCTTCGTACAGAGCAAGACATTCCGATGAACCGTGTCTTCAAGGTCTGTGCTGTTCTTGTCGTCCTGACCTTCTTCTTCTACTGGTGGGCCATGGAATCGCTCGTTCTCGCCATCGCCGGCGCACTCTTCCTTGCCTTTGTTGCGTTCTTCTTTGCCGCCGTGGCCGGTTACATCGCCGGTGTGGTAGGCTCCTCCAACTCTCCGGTGTCGGGTATGACCATCGCCACCCTCCTGTTCACGGTTGGGCTCGTCTACATCATTGGTGATTTGATGCTGGGCATGGCCAAGCAAGACCTCATGTTTGCCACGCTGCTCATCGCCGCCATCGTCGCATCGAGCGCCGCCATCGCTGGCGACGTCATGCAGGACCTGAAGACCGGTCACATGCTGGGCGCCACACCCAAGCGGCAACAAGTGGCTGAAATCATTGGCGTACTCACCGGTGCTGTTGTCATCGGGCCGGTTTTGTCGTTGCTTCATGACGCGTTCCGAATTTCACAAACGGCGTGTCAAATGAACCCGCTCCCAAGCGACCCAACGTGTTCGAAAGCCCTCTTTGCACCACAGGCTGAACTCATCGGTGCCATTGTTCAAGGGGCGTTTGGTGGTGATTTAAACATCCAGATGGTGGTGCTCGGTGCTGCCATCGCTGTCGCCTTGATTCGACTCCAAATGCCTGTCATGAGCGTCGCCATTGGCATTTACCTCCCGCTCGGCTTGTCCGTTCCCATCATGGTGGGCGGCATCATTTCTCATGTGATGCTCAGGAGCGCTCACCTCCGTGTCGACGGTGTTCTTCGAAAGGAACCATCAGAGCTTGCCATTGAAGCGGCCAAAGAAGTTGAAAGTCGAGGGGTCCTCATCGGCGCGGGGTTCATCGCTGGAGAGTCCATCATGGGCGTCTTCATCGCCGTCCTCATCGTCGCCAAGATTGACCTCCCCGAACTCCTTAGCGTCTCAACCCTCAATGACATGCTCTCGCTGGCCTTCTTTGCCTGGTTCGTTGGCGTGTTCATTTGGCTTGCTTCACGAGCCTTGCCGAAAGGCGGAAGTCTCGCTGGCGATACCGTGATGATCACGGCCGAAGCGGTGCGGAACACCCTCGATGCCCTCGCACCCAAAAAGCAGGAGTAGCGCTCCATTTGGAGAAACGAGGCTTGCACAACCATCAAAGGCCATCCTCGCAGGCTGATGTTTGCTGGTGAGACCATGAGCAACACAGACGAACTGCGAGAACTTGCGAGGAAATGTCGAGTCCACATCGTGAACATGGTTCACCGGGCCCAAGCGGGCCACCCCGGCGGATCGCTTTCCGAGATTGACCTGCTGGTGGGGCTGTACAAAACCACGCTCCGCGTGCGCCCCGACGACCCCGATTGGGAAGACCGAGACCGGTTCATCCTGTCGAAGGGTCACGCCTCACCTGGCATGTACGCCATCTTGGCTGAAATGGGCTTCATCACCGTGGATGACCTTGCATCGTACCGGGTGCTGGGCGGCATTTGTCAGGGCCACGTGGACATGAAGTGGTGCCCAGGCGTTGACTTTTCAGCAGGTTCGCTCGGGATGGGGCTGTCCTTCGGGATGGGTTCGGCCATCGCCGGTCGATTGGCCAACAGCGAGCGCCAAGTGTATGTGATGCTTGGCGACGGCGAAATCCAAGAAGGTAGCGTGTGGGAAGCGGCCATGGCGGCGGCTCACCACGAGTTGGGCAACCTCAACGTGATTTTGGACCGAAATCGAATCCAAAACGACGATTTCTGTGAGGAACAGATGCGCATGTTTGATATTCCTGCCAAGTGGAAAGCGTTTGGTTGGAACGTGAAGGAAATTGACGGCCACAACATGGACGAAGTCGTCGACGGCATGAACTTCCTTTCATCCACCAACGACGGACCCTCCATTCTCATTGCACACACGGTGAAAGGCCACGGAGTTTCCTTCATGGCCGACAACCCAGCCTTCCACGGTGCCGCCCCGAACGACGAGCAATACGCTCAGGCCATGGCTGAACTTGGCGAGGTGGTCGCATGACCAAGATGGCTGCTACTCGAGACGGTTACGGTGAAGCGCTGCTGGAACTGGCCAGCAACCCCAAGGTCGTGGTCCTGGAAGCCGATTTGGGCAAGTCCACCAAATCACTTCACTTTCGAAAGGCACACCCCGAGCGCACGGTCTCATGCGGTATCGGAGAGCAAAACATGCTCCTCGTTGGTGCAGGTCTCGCTGCTTCTGGCTACATTCCGTTTGCCAGCACCTTTGCTATCTTCACCGAGCGTGCCTTCGAGCAGATGCGAAACGGCGTAGCCCGGCCTAACTTGGCCGTTCACGTCTGCGGCAGCCACGGTGGTACTCACACGGGCACCGACGGTTCCTCGGCGCAGTCCATTGAAGACTTGGCCATTTACCGGACCCTACCGAACGTGATCGTCATGCACCCCAGCGACGTGGTGTCCACCAAGGTGTTGACCATGCAGCTGGCCAGCAGCGGCTCGCCCTCCTACACGCGAACCGCACGAAACAAGACGCCGGTGCTTTACGAAGGACGCGTGGACGAGATCAAAATCGGCAAGGGCATTGTCCTTCAGGAAGGTTCAGACGTGGCCATCATTGCCTGTGGCGTTATGGTGTCACAATCCCTTGAAGCGGCTGCTGCATTGGCCGCTGAGGGCATCAACGCGACCGTGGTTGACATGCACACGCTAAAGCCACTCGACGGTGAACTCATCGATCGATTGGTCAGCAGCTGTGGCGCTATCGTCACCGCAGAAGACCACAACGTCATCGGTGGACTCGGAGGAGCCGTCGCTGAACACTTGACGGCCAACACCTTCGCACCGTTGGAGCGCGTGGGTGTTCAAGATCGGTTTGGTGAATCGGGTCAAGCTGATGAGATGCTTGAGGTCATGCAAATTTCCACCCCCTACATCGCAGAAGCAGCCAAGCGGGCCATTGCACGTAAGTGAACATCGGCGTTTCTCCACGCAGGGGAGAGTTCATAGAACCTCTTCATTGAACGACCACCATGGAATTCTTCCTCGACACTGCTGACGTTGACGAAATCAGAGAAATCGCCGCCTGGGGCATTCTTGATGGTGTGACCACCAACCCCTCGCTCATCAAGAAATCCGGTCGTGATTTCAAGGAAGTCGTTCGAGAAATCGCCGGCATCTGCTCCGGCCCCATCTCAGCCGAAGTGACTGCCATGGACACCGCCGGCATGGTGGAACAAGGCCGAGCCCTCAAGGCAGAACTGCCTGACAATGTCATCATCAAGATCCCCTGCACGCCAGAAGGCCTGGCTGCCACGAAGATCCTGACCGAAGACGGCATTGACACCAACGTGACCCTCATCTTCTCCGCCTCCCAAGCCCTCATGGCCGCCAAAGCAGGGGCCACCTACGTTTCCCCGTTCATTGGACGCATCGACGACACCGGCCACGACGGCATGGAACTCATCGCCGAGATCATGAACACCTGGGCCAACTACGACCTCGACACCAAGGTGCTGGCAGCCTCTGTTCGCCATCCCACCCACGTGCTTCAGTGCATCCAACTGGGCGCTCACACGGCCACCATGCCTGCCAAAACGTTCCGTCAACTCATGAGCCATCCGCTGACCGACCGCGGGCTGGAAGGCTTCATGCGCGACTGGGCTGAAGTCGAAAAGGCCGGAAACGCATGAGAAAAGGT
>DAET01000018.1 GCA_002497765.1 Euryarchaeota archaeon UBA486 | reverse complement strand
TCCTCGACCACGTGCTTGCTTGAGACGGTGAACCGCCATGCGGATCCTCTGGGCCAGCGTCCGGGACCTCGACGCAGACCTCTGCGCTACAACCCAACGCGCTTTGGCCAAAGGGCTCGGCGAGTGCGGGCATGAGGTGACCTTCCTCGGCCCTGGCGTCACCTCGGTTGCCATCGACGGGGTGGACCATCAGACCCTTGAGGTCCGAGCTCGGCCCGGGCGACGCAGCCGCGCCATCGCAGAGGCCATCCTCGTCCGCTGGGGTGAGATCAGCACCCCTGATGTGGTGCTGATCGAGTGGCCGCTCCTGCGCCCGTTGCTCAAGGCTGGCGTGTTGAATGACGTCCCGTGGATGCTGCTGGACCGCAGCCCACCGGCCGACGCGGGCTTCCTTGCCCGCATCCATTGGTTCGTGTGGCGCCGCGCATGGCGGCTTGCCGCCAAGGCCGGTCGGCAGCATGCAGGACCGGTGGGCACCGTGGTCAGCGAAGCACACGCTCGTCAGGTGCGCTCCTTCACGAAACTCGACGCCAAGCGCGTCGTGGTGCTTCAGGCCGGCGTCGATTTGCGCCGATTCCTTCCCGGACCGGAGCGGCGCTCCACCGAGCGGACCCTGCACATGGTCTACCACGGCAGGATGGATCGAAACCGCGGGGTGCTCGCGCTCCCGATGGTGCACCAGAAGGCCAAGAACGCCGGACTGGACGTGACCCTGACCCTGATGGGCGAGGGTGATGCCCTCGGCGCCCTCAAGCGCATGGCGAAGGGCAGCGATGACGTCCACGTGCTTGGCCGGCTTCCTCAGGACGAGGTGGCGCATCGTCTCGGCACTTCACACCTCGGCCTGCTGCCGATGCCGGAGCATCGAGCGTGGTCGTTGGCCAGCCCGCTCAAGCGATCGGAATACCTCGCTTCTGGCCTGATGGTCGCGGGCATCGACCACGACGGGCACCGGCTTTCCGGCGAGACGCCCTTCATGCACCTCTTCGCAAAGGAGGACTTTCACGACGGCATCGTTGACCTGCTCAAACGCATGGAACGCGACGCGTCGGTGTACGTCGAAGGCAAGCGTGCAGCACGCAGGTATGCGGACGATCATCTCGGATGGACGCACAGTGTCGACGCCCTGCATGCGGCCATCGAGCAACGCGTCGATGAGGTCGGGCCGAAGGAGAAGGTCGTGCCGGGCTTTGCAGGGAATCCTGTCCCTGAGCCTGAACCCGTGGTTCAGGAAGCGCCTGAACCTGAACCGTCGAAGCCAGACCCGGTCGAGGTGGAGACGCCTGAGCCTGAAGCAGCACCAGAACCCGAACCTGCTTCGGCACCGACCGGCCCACGTCGGAAAATCTGAACCTCAACAGAAATCCACGCGGTCCAATTCGTCACGGTGCAACCCTTGATGGAGCCGCCTTGCACCAAGTTGGTCGTGAGCGGCAAGCATTGGGCGATTGACGGTGGCGTGTTGACGGCCATCGAACGCTTGGTCCCAAAGGGCAGCACGGTGCTTGAACTTGGAAGCGGCGACGGGACGGCTGCATTGGTCGAACGCTACACGGTCTATTCAGTTGAGGACGAGGAGGCATGGGTTGGCCATTGTGAAGGAGCGACCTACATTCACGCGCCCTTTGTTGTTCCCGACACAAAGCGTCCTGGGTGGTATGACGTTGATGTCCTTCGGCAAGCGTTACCGGAGCGCTATGACGTTCTGCTGATTGACGGCCCTGCAGGGCACAAAGGCCGAGAAGGCATCCTCCATCATGTGGATTTATTCAGAACCGATGTGCCCATCATCGTTGACGACACGGTCCGATCGCATGAAGCCGATATCGCCAGGGAACTGGCGATGCGGCTAAACCGCCCGATGTACGTCTTTTGGAACTTCAGCGTGATTCCAGTTGAACCGCTCACAGCAGAAGATGTGGCAAGGATCCAATGGGAAGCTGTGCGGGTGCTGGAGAAAAAGGACCACACCTTCGTCAAACGGTACTTCACGGACCCCACGCCGGCCAGGGACATCGACCGGTTGGAGTGGCATGAGATGGTGAATGAATTGCGTTCAAAGGGCACCACAAACCCGCAGCAAAGCTTCTCGTTGCGTGTTGGGAGGGTGCTGACTTTCCCCGGACGGTTCATCCTTGGACTCTTCCGAAACCGAAGGTGAGCGGTCAGGGCTTGCCCACGGCATGCGTTGACCAGCCCATGGCTGCGAGAGCTTCAAGATCCAAAACACGACGCCCGTCGAACAGCATAGGTTTCCTCATTCGTGAGAGAAGACCCTGCCAGTCGGCCTCGAGGCAGGCCCTGTGGGCGGTGACCAACACGACAAGGTCGTAGCCTTCAGCCTCAGCCAGACTGCTGTGGACCGAAACACCGTCAAGAAGAGGCTCGTTGAGGTGGGGGTCCCACGCTCCAACCCGCACGCCCTTCTCCAAGAGCGCGGCAGCCAAGGGTTCTGCAGGCGTCTCTCGGGGGTCACCAACTTCCGCTTTGTAGGACCACCCCATCAGCAGAACCCGAGCGTCTTTTGCGGGAACTTCTGCTTCAAAGAGAAGGTCACGGATGACGCCCGCCACGTGAATGGGCATCGAGCGGTTTACGCCTCGTGCAGCCGTGATGAGGTTGGCCGGCACCCCAACATTGGCCGCACGCTGAATCATGTAGTACGGATCGACGGGGATGCAGTGCCCACCCACGCCAACACCGGGCGTGTACCGGTGGAAGTTCCACTTGGTGGCCGCAGCAGAAAGAACGTCCTCGACATCCACCCCAAGGGCGGGGAAGATGCGAGCCAATTCATTCACAAGAGCGATGTTGAGGTCACGCTGAACGTTTTCGATCACCTTCGCTGCTTCCGCAACTTCAAGCCGCCCAACGTAACGAACGTCTTCGCTGGTCAGTTTGGAATACAAATCAACGAGTTGAGCCCCGACCTTCTCGTCGCTGCAACCGATGACACGCGCGACCGACCGTACCCCGTGGGCTGGGTCGCCGGGGTTGAAGCGCTCCGGACAATACGCGATGGTCACGTCCACGCCCTGCTCAAGTCCGAGTTCCTCCAACAAAGGCAACCAGGTTTCTGCGGTCACGCCGGGGTAGACTGTGGATTCCAAAACCACCACGGTGTTTTTGCCGCGTGGCAGCGATTCAAACACGGCACGTCCCGCGGCTTCGACGAAGGTCAAATCTGGCTTCAGATCATGCGTCACCGGCGTTGGAACCGTAACCAACACAACATCGCAATGCGGCACGGCCTCTGAGGTGGACGTGGTGATGTTCCACCGGGGGGCGCCAGAAGCGGGTACGATGTCATCCACGTCAGGGTCGCCGGTCGGGTTCTGTCCGGCACGAACCATGTTCACCGTGCGTTCTGAGATGTCGACCCCCCACACCTCAAAACCTGCATCGTGAAAGCCGATGGCTGTGGGCAAGCCAACGTAGCCCAGACCGATGATACCCACCGTCTGCATTTGTGCCTCGGCCATGGTGCGTGGGCATAGGATTCGGATTTCAACCTCGTGGCCGTGAACGGCCCGAACCTGAAGCATCGGACCCTAGCATCCATGAACGGCGGTTGACTTTATTCAACGGGCGGGGCACGGATTTCTGTGAACGAGGATTCTGACGAGGGGTTAACCACCCTTTGGCAAGGGGGTGGACGCCTCTCAACCCCCCTTCGGACCATCCAGCACCTCTGGCAGGAAAGGAACCTCATTCGGCTTTTGGTCAAACGCGATTTCACGTCACGCTACCGTCGCGCCGGCCTCGGACTAGGCTGGGCCATCCTCGAGCCGCTTCTTCTTGCCGCAGTGTACACGTTCATTTTCCAAATCTTGGTGGGCACTGATCGCTTCGCTTACCCGCTTATGGTGTTCATCGGAGCCATGTTCTGGCGTCTGTTTTCCACGGTGTTGTCTTCCTCCTCCAATTCGCTGATCTCATCACGAAATCTGTTCCAGTTTGCACGTGTTCCAAAGTCCATCTTTAGCGCGAGCAGTGCTGTGATGGCATTCCAAATGGCCCTCCTCTCAATGGTCTCGATTTTCCCCTTCGTGTGGTGGTATGAGTTGGAGCTGAGCTGGTCTTTCCTGCTCATCCCAGTCTGGCTTGCCGTTACCGCACTAGTTGCTTGGTCAACGGGTATCCTGCTGGCCCCTCTGGCCACCAGAATCCCTGATGTCATGCACGCGATTCGATTTGTGCTTCGCGTGGGGTTCTTCCTCTCGCCCGTGATGTGGACCTACGATATGTTCGGCAAGCGGTTCGGAGACGGTTGGCTTGCTGCCGTTGTACAATGCAACCCGACCATTGTGCCCATCACCGAGGTGCGGAGCATCCTCCTCTCCGAACCGACTGGAATACCGGCGACTGGCTATACGGTGTTCGCGTTGGTCAGCGTCCTGAGCCTCGTTGTCGGCACCATCGTGTTTGAAACAAAGGCACACAAGGCGGTGGTTTACGCATGAGAACGGTTCTGCGTTGTGAAGACGTAACGCTCTCCTATCCGCTCCCAAAGCGCTTCCAAAAACTGGATGCGACGGCTGCAGGAATCTCTGACATCAACTTCGAACTTCACGAGGGAGAGGTGCTGGGGATCATCGGCAAAAATGGCTCAGGGAAATCAACACTGTTGAAACTCTTGGCGGGCATATTCCCTCCTGACAGCGGTACCATCGCATTGCGGGGCTCTGTTTCCCTCCTTGCCGGGGTCGGCGTTGGATTCAATGGGGAGCTCACCGGTCGCGAAAATTGCTACCTGTATGGAGCCTTGATGGGACGAACAACTGCACAGATTGACGGATTGATTGACGAGATTCGAGCATTTTCAGAGCTTGAGCATTTTTTTGATCGCCCATTTCGGATGTATTCCGCAGGGATGAAGTCTAGACTGGGGATCTCGGTTGCAACAGCGTTTCAACCAGAAATTTTGCTGATCGACGAAGTGCTCGGGGTGGGTGATGCATCGTTTCGAGAACGGAGTAAGCGACGTGTCCGAGACCTCATTGATGGCTCCGGGTCCGTGGTCATCGTCTCTCATTCACTGAGTTTGATGAGTGGGATTTGTGACCGCATTATGCTCATGCATGAAGGCAAATGCGCGTTTATTGGCGCTCCGGAAGAGGCGCTTCAAGCCTACAATCAGATCACGTCTTTGGAAGCTGACTGAGTTCGAACTCCAGCAATGCTTTGATGGAACTTGCATGTGGCATGAGGCCTCCTGTTTCCTCCATCAGCGGGAGAAGCCAATGGAGAATCTCAACCCTTTGTTGAATCAAATGTGAGGGGGGAGGGGGGAGCTGCACGTTGCCTTGCGACCACTTCGCCCAATGCAAAATGAAGTACAGCGCGCGATACAAATCGGGGCCGAGAGAACCACCAGCAAGAAGCGGGCGAATGATGCCCCAACCGTGTATTTCCTCGGTGATGACGTCTTCCTTGTCGAAATCGTGTGTTCCAATGTTCAGCGTTGAACCATCAGATTTGACGAGCATGGGGAACTTTGTTTCAACCGCTTCCTCCGAAACCAACCTTGTCATCGGTTCGATTGCAGTCCCTTCAGGGTAGAATTGCTGTTGAAGAAGGCGCAAGACCTCGGAGTTAGTCAAGCCATCATGCACGGCATTGATCACAAGTTGAACGTGCTCAGGCCAAACCCGCTGATGTCCAAATCCCCAAGGGGCGACCATCCAATCGATACCATGATCGTGTCCAGTGGTTCCGTGCTGCAGATCTCCAGATGCTGAGAGGAAACGGAAGTGATGCGCGAGATGATGCGCATCAAACATGTTCTGCAACACGAGAACACGAGGCTTCGTGAAATCAAGTCCCTGAACGTTTGTGATGACGCCGCGCTCCTCCAAGTCCTGTTGTGCTTCTGGTGTCCTTGGAAGCCCATAGCAGACCTGCAAGTAGCGAGCGACCGGGGATGGAAAGTAACGGAAGAAATCGGTTTGCGGGTTCATGGCCAATGCCGTTGCATCCTCACCAATCAGCCAAGCCAAGCACAACGACGCAAAACCTCCGCCTGATGAGCCGAGCAGGAAGGGTTTGATGCCATGATTCTTGGAGAGCCGGTGAATGAACGCAGCCAACTCTTTTTGCAGGGTCTCAAAACCGGTTAACCCAGCATACCATGCCAAATTGACCTCATTGTAATGCGTCCCAGGATCGGAAATCGAGAGCACCGGTCCCGGATATGACCGAGCGAGGCCCGCACCCGAGTAAAACGGCGGAGAGGATTCAGCGCGGTTCCGCACAGCCCCATTGAACACCACAAGCAAGTACCCACCGGAGTTGGTTTTCCCTGTGTTTGTCAGCATCATCGGCACCTGATGCCCGCCGAGATCGACCAACAAAGGGCCGTCGCGCCAGGCCGGGAGTTCATCAGGCACGACCTGCTGAGGATCACCCCACCTGGACCAATTCAGCGGCTGGATGGCACCACCCCCAATTTTTCGTATGCGCTCCCGAGTGTGCGTGCGATCGCGTTCCAATCGCGCTCATCTTGGACCCAGGAGCGAGCGGTGCCGCCCAGTCGATTCCTTAAATCGGAGTCGTCAATCAACCTCACCAGCGTTTCAGCGAGACTGGAACCATTCCCTTTCTCGAACAACAGACCCGTAACGTCATGTTGAACAATTTCAGTAAGGGCATGAACGTCCGAAGCGATGACCGCCTTCTCCATGGCCATTGCTTCAAACGGTTTCAAGGGTGAGACCAACTCTGTGACCGGCAACGGCAAGCGAGGGAAGGGGGCAATGTCAACGAGCGAATAGTACGATTCAACCTCCTCGTGCGGAACGCGCCCGGTGAAGGTCACCACATCGTCCAATTCATTCGCTTTGCAAGCATTCTGCACGCGTTCCATGTACGCCC
>DAET01000071.1:35275-38842 GCA_002497765.1 Euryarchaeota archaeon UBA486 | reverse complement strand
CACCTGCGGGCGCAGAAGTTCTTGCAGGCCTGCCCAGGTGTACAGCAGGTTCTCGTTCTTCATCAGCCTCAACCCTGTGCCCCGTTCACCGGTCAAAAAAGGCTTCTCGGCCCAACCAACCTTTGCCCACGCCGTCAGCATAGGGATGAAAAACCGAAGGCGCTTGGAATGGTTCAATGGCCAAGGTCCTCACGCTGGACGACGTCAACGTCGACGGCAAAACCGTGCTGCTGCGCGTGGACATCAACAGCCCGCTTGACCCCGCCACCAAGGCCTTCCTCGACGACACGAGGATCCGTGCCATCCTGCCGACCCTGCAGAAACTCGTGAAGGCAAAGGTCATCCTCCTCGCCCACCAGTCCCGCCCCGGCAAAGACGACTTCACCAGCACCCTGGGCCACGCCCGTGAATTGGGCCGCCTGCTCGGCCGTCAAGTCAAGTGGGTCGACGACATTCACGGTCCCAAGGCCATGAAGGCCGTTGAGGAACTCGAGGCCGGCCAACTGCTGATGCTCAACAACGTCCGCATGGACGAGCAAGAGACGTCGATCAAGGGCGACCTGACGGCCATGAGTGAAACCCACCTCGTGCAGCGACTCGCCAGCGTGGCCGACCTCTTCGTGAACGACGCCTTCGCCTGTGCCCATCGCTCAACGCCGTCCATCGTCGGGTTCACCGGCCTGCTGCCCTGCGTGGCGGGTGAGTTGATGGGCAACGAAATTCGTAAACTCGACCACGCCCTTGAGACCCCCCAGCGCCCGTGTTTGGCCGTTCTCGGGGGCGTCAAGGTGGACGATTCCATTCAAGTCGCTGACAACATGTTGCGCAACGGCATCGCTGATGCGCTGTGGCCCACCGGAGGCGTGGCCAACCTGTTGTTGGATTTGGCCGGCTACGACATCGGCGAGCCCAACCGGGCTTTTCTCAAGAAGGAACTCAAGGACAACTGGGCATCGACCATCAAGCAGGCCAAGACGCTCATCGAGGATCACGGCAACAGCATCCACCTGCCCGTCGACCTCGCCGCCAACATCGAGGGCAACCGGGTGGACATCCCGCTGAAGGACTTCCCCATTGAAGCCCCGTTCTGGGACATCGGCATCAACTCGGTCTTCCACCTCTCGGCGGCCATCAAGCAAGCGGGAACCATCATCCTCAACGGGCCTGCAGGTGTGTTCGAGGACCCTGACTTCGCCTTGGGCACCATTGAGATGCTCAACGCCTGCGCCGAATCCGACGGTTACGCCGTGATGGGTGGCGGCCACACGGCCACCCTCGTGGCGCAGCGGGGCTTGGCCGACAAGATGGGGCACGTCTCCACCGGTGGCGGCGCTTGCCTCGACTACATCGCTGGACGTCCGCTTCCTGGCGTGGTGAGCCTCGAGCAGAGCGCCGTGGCCTTCGGCGTCGACGTGATCTCGAAAACCAACCTGTGAAGGAGCCACTGGGGAGACTCGAACTCCCGACCTTCTGATTACGAATCAGATGCTCTACCAACTAAGCCACAGTGGCGGCAAACTCCCCGCTGTCCCAATCAAACATAAGGCCCTCGGTGCGAACCTCAGCGTTCATGAATCATGGCGAGCAGGCCCCACCATGAGCGATGCACCCGTTCGCTACCGCAACACGGTCCTCTACGACCGCGGTGGCCAGAAGGTCACGGGCGACGTGCTGCTTCACGCCGACGGCTCGTGGTCGTCCTCCAACGGCGACGAGGACGTGATGGAGGACATTGACGGCTCCAAGCGACTCATCACCCGCAGTTTTCAGAACTGGCACACGCATTTGGCCATGCAGCTCAACGCCCGGGACTTCAGCGACGGTTTTCCTCTTCACCGTTGGCTCAACGAAGCCATCTTCCCCACCGAAGCGCGCATCACGCCTGACTATGTGCGCATGGGCAGCCGTTGTGCAGCGGCGGAGATGATCCGCACGGGGAGTTCCTTTGCAGCGGACATGTACTTCTTTCCCAGCGTCACCGGTGAAGTGCTGACCAACGCCGGTCTTCGGGGCCTCATCGGCGGGCCCGTCAGCGATGCGGCCCTACCCAGCCACCCCGACGCTGCTTCGGCCCTCGACGAATTGGACGGCCTTTTGGCCACCAACCAAGAGAACGACCTCGTTCAGTACGCCATCGCCACCCATTCGGTCTACCTGTGCAACGAGGACACCCTGCTTCGGGCCTCCGAACTCGCTGAACGCCGCCAGGGCCGTCTTCACATTCACGTCAGTGAAACCCGCAAGGAGGTGGCCGACTGCCACGCCAAGACCGGGCTCTACCCCGTGGAGTACCTTGACAGCATCGGTTTCTTCCAGCCAGGGACCGTTTGTGCGCACGCCTCGTGGGTGAAGAAAAACGAGATTCGGATGCTCAAGAAGCACGAGGCGACGGCTGTTCATTGCCCCTCCTCCAACATGAAGCTGGCCTGCGGTGGGACCCTGTCGCTGCCCGCCTACATGGACGCCGGTGTGGATGTGCGACTCGGCACCGACGGTGCCGCCTCCTCGGGCAACGGTCTCAACATGCAAGCCGAGGCACGCTTGGCGTCGCTGGTGCAGCGTCACGATCATTGGGATTCCACCCTGCTGCCCGCTGTGGACGCCATGGATTTGGCGACCAAAGGCAGCAAGGATTGGGCCGTGTGGAACCTCGACGACGTTCGCATGCGCCCTCGAGGGCGGTCGGATAACCGCCACCTGGCCAACCTCATCTTCAACGGCGCCGACTGCATGGACCTCTGGGTGGGCGGTCAAGCCCTCCGCCGAGACGGCATGACCCTCACGTTGGACGAGAACGCCATTCTCGATGAAATCGATGAGGCGGTCGCCACCTACTACGAAGGTGTGGAGTGATCACTCCACCCGGGAGTACGCCAGTCCGCCAATGCCGACCAAGGCGAACAAGAAATAGGTCACGAAGCCCGCTTGCAGGTGAACAGCGTAGGATATGTTGACTTGCGTACCGGCTGGAAGGGTGTTCTGCACGGTGCCGATGCCAGCGTAGTGAACGCCCGGTTCAACATCCCACGTCAGCCCTTCCTCGCCGTTGTTGCCCGCTGCAAGCACGTCGGCGTCGTAGGGCGTACAGGCCGTGGTTGACCCCTCGTTGAACAAGCCAGGTGGCTGTGATTCACACGACTTCTTTTCGTCCTCGTCAACGATGACCACGTAGATGTCGTTGCGGTCCCAGGTCAAGGTGAGTTCTGCGGTGATGAAGGTGCTGAGTCCGTTTTCTGGAATGGGGTCATCACCAAAAAAGGTCTTCTCGGGAACGTTGGGCGTCGGCAAATCGGTGATCTCACCGGTGGTCGTGAACCCGATGGAGCCCAGCACGACCAACACCAGCGAGAGGGCCACCAAGCCGTAGCCGACCTTCTCTTGTTTCCTCACGCTACGGGCCTCCGTTCATCAAAGAACGTCGAATCAATCGTCGTCGGACTTTCGCTTCACTGCTCGGCGCTTGACGGGCGCTTTGCGAGGAGCAGCACGGCGACCGACCTTCCGAGCAGGACGCTTTCGTGGCTTCTCCTCCTCCTCATCATCGTCGTCATCATCGTCGTCGTCATC
>DAET01000071.1:2906-34924 GCA_002497765.1 Euryarchaeota archaeon UBA486 | reverse complement strand
TCGTCATCGTCGTCATCGTCGTCCTCAGGCTCGGGCTCCTTCTTCTTGCGTCGGCGCTCTTTGCGTTGAACCACGTTGATGGCAAAGGGATCGTCATCGTCGTCTTCGGCGGCGGTCTTCGTCTCCTCTTTCTTCTCCTCTTCTTTGGATTCCGAGGCGCTGCCCGTGCCCGTGACGGCGTCCATGTCAAGGTCTTGACTGGTGCCAATGAATTCAGCCATCCAGGACTCGTCGTCTTCGTCGTCGTCCCCGCGCTTCTTCTTCTTGGGACCGGACATACCGGTTTGGATGATCATCAACGAGACGATGATGGCCAGCAGGTTGACCACAGCAATGACCCACACCACAACATAGGGTGGGTCGCTGAAGGATGGGGTGATGACCTCGGGCTCAACGGGCGGCTTGAGCGCTTCTTCGTATGAACAAACGGTGGTACCGTCAAGGCGGTTGCGACAGTAGTCGACGATGAACTGGACGTTTTGTGCGACTTCGTTGCCAGCCGCGTCCGTGGCGCGGACGCTGAGGCGGTGAATGCCGGGCTCGAAGTTGCCCGCTGAGATGTCCATGTCGGCGGTCAAAGAACGGTTGTTCTCATCGATGTAGGTGATGCCTGTCAAATCCGACCACGGCGTGGAGAGCGAAACGCCCGTGGTGCCGCCAAAGTGGTAGGTGAAGCGGTACTGGAAGGACGTGACTACGACGTCGTCTTCAACGCCCACAAGCACGTTGATCTTGTTGCCGTAGAGGTACTTCGAGCCGTCGTTGGAGGGCGTGGGCGAGAAGATGTCGATTTGCGGAAGTTGGGCGTCGATGGACAAATGGTCCCAGCTCTGGTTGACGACGTTGTTGGATTCGTCTTCCATCACGACGTAGACGGTCATGTCGCCGGCGTTGGAGTTGGAAGAGATGCTGAAGTCGTAGGTGTAAAGCGGGCCCACGTCAGGGTTGTTTCGGTTGTCGTTGAGCAGGGCCAACGGCTCGTCTTCACCGGTCAGCACACCGCCGTCAGAGGTGGTGATGCGAATGGTGGGCGTGGTGCCGAGGTCCTCGTTGACCTGAACACGGAGCGAATACTGGCCGGCCACGAGCGTGGTGCTGTCGTAGATCATGCCCTCGTCGTTGTAGACCGTCAACTCGCCTTCTGGGAGCAACGTGTCTTCAGCGACCTTGAAGGCGTTTCCACCGAAACCAGCGAATATTTCCCCGTTGAAATTACCCCACTCGTCGGTGATGGTGACGGCGTACCAGACGTTGCGGTCGACGTCGGCAGGAATCGCAAACTCACGGGTTAGCGTGTCGCTCATGACAAAGGTGGCATCGATGTCCTCGAGCACCGGCTCCCAACCATCGCTTTGGATGGTGGAGACGTCGTTCTCATCCTCGCCAAACGGCTCACCGTAATGGCGCCAAATCGAGTAGGACTCGTTGTCTTCGTCCTCGTTGAACCACTCAAGGCTCACGAGGTTCAACGAACCGATGGAAAAGGCGTTCTTGATGCGAGGTGGGTTGGGTGCACGGGTGTCCTCGAATGGCACATTGAAGTAGTTCTGAACCAGTCCAGTGTAGTGGTACGTACCGTTGATGTTGCCGTAAAGCGCTTCGGAAGTGACGAAGTAAAACGAGTTGGTTCGGTATTCGTCTTCGGGCACTTCAACGTCGAAGTAGCCGATGCCGTCGCCCACCGTGCCGAGGTACATCATGGTTTGATTTTCGACAAACTGAGCGCCGGAGACACGGTAGGTCGTGTACCAGATGTGGTAAATCTCGCCCTCGATTCCGAGTTGGTCGTTCCACGTGACTCGAGTGGTGCGATCGCCGATGAACTCGGCATGAACGTTGGTCGGCTCAGCGACCCATCCGTAGAAGGCGTTCTCCTCAATGCCGTTGGTGCACGCATCGCCGGTCGTATCGGTGTTGATGACGCCGGTGGCGTCGACGGTCACGACGCAGTAGTAGGAGAAGCCAAGGAAACCTTGTGGAACCTGAACCTCGTAGGAGTTGATGCCTTCCAAGATGCCCTCGACCAGCATGAACACATCGTTGCGAAGGATGCTGGAGAAGGGTTGGTCGGAGCGGTAAACGCGGTAGGTTTCACCCGTTTCGCCAGCCACATCGCCCCACGTGATGGTGGTCGTTCCCGTGCCGTCCTCGTTGGCCATGAATACTGCCGAGAGGAGAATGGGTTGACTGGGTGGCTGATTGTCCTCAACCACGGGGTCCGCCATCGTGTTTTGACCGACGAAGCGGATGTCCTCGTAGTCATCACCCGATTCGGTGTAGTTGGGCAAGAGGTAGGTGATGGAGTAGTAGCTGCTTCGCTGTGTGTTGGGAGGAATTTCCACGGTGTAGGAACTCTCGGTGGCGTTCAGCACAGCGATGGGGGTTTCTTCTGCGACGAGGTAGCCGCCGAGTTCACGGGTGATTTGGTAGTCGGTTCGCCAGATACGAATCTGAAGCGCATCCTCGCCGGTCGTGGGCAGGATGTTGTTGATGGCGTTGTAGTTGAGCCAGTTGATGTGCGTCTGGCTGGCGGCGGCGTCAAACTCAACGGAGATGATGAACGGCGTGTAGACGCTGCGGGTGATCTCCAACACGGGCTCGTAGGTTTGTGATCCGTTGAAGATGAGTTCAGCCGCCTCTGTGCCGTTGCTCAACAGCGTGGTAATGCCGTAGTAGAACGTACCGTTGGTGCCGGGTTCAACCGGGAAGGTGACGGTGTGGCCGGGGTGGGTGCCGCCCTGACAGTTGAACGGGTTGCCGCCGGCCACGCCGGCATCACATGCATCCACCTCAGCGAACGGCGTCAAACTGGCCAGGTTCATCTGGTCGATGGGAGCCGTGTGGCGGTAGAGTTGGTAGCTCGCACTGAACAAACCGTTGAGTTCCTGGCCGCCCGTTGCGATGTTTTCCCACGTGATGACCGTGGTTTCGGTCGTGTTGTCAAACGTCGCGAGGATGTTCTGCGCCTGCAGGTTGGCAGGGTCGCCGTTGGCCTGTACGGGGCTCAACGGAGCCAACGCAAGGAGCATGACTGCGGTTAGAATGACGGCGCGCAGACCACCGTTTTGTTCAGCCTTTGGGCTACCCATCATCTGATATGTCGCCTTCGTCCGTTATGACTATGTCGCTTCTCAGGGGTCAAAAATGCCGATGTATGGAGCGAACGGGGGTCGCCAAAATGAACCATGGTTCAACCATGATTTTCCGGCACTTGACCCTACTTTCGCTCGGGTTGCGGAAGCGGGTCTTCAGCATCCAAGCGTTGGATTTCGCCTTTGGCCTGCATAAACCGAACGCTGAACGTCCACAACCCGCCGAGTCCAGAGATGAAGACAATCAGGCTGAGGGGGTTGACGTTGATGTGGTCGAACCAGCCAGGGTACGTTGTGTCGATGGACCAGCCCGCCAACAGCATGACGCCCATGGCGATGAGCGACAGCAACGTGAGTACGGTCCTGTCGGCTCGCGAAAAGCCACGGTAGTTCCTCGAACCCGCAACGGCTTGGGCTTGCGTGCCCATGTAAGAACCCAGCAGGGTGAGGAAGGCAGCCGCAAAGCCGAGCGTCATGTCGCCCACAAACACCGAGGCGCTGATGCAAACCACCCAAACAGCATCGAGCACACGGTCGATGGTGTGGTCCAAGTAATCGCCCCACCGTGTGACCTCGCCCTTGGCTCGAGCCAACGAGCCGTCAAGACCGTCGAACAGCATGGCCAGCGCGATGCTCAATGCACCGCCGAGCAGCCACCAGCCGCCGGATGCTTCGTCAGGAGCGTACATGGCCAGCAACCCACCGGCGACCCCAAACGGCAGGGCCATCCACGTCACCGTAGCGGGTGAGAACGAGGAAAAGGCGTTCAAGACCGGTTGGAGGGCTGACTCCCATCGCTTGCGCATCTTTTCAAGGGCCATGGCTTCACCACCGAGGAACGGGTGTTATGGTTTGTGGGGCGTTTGGCCCCCACCACCTCATTCTCCGAGCCAATCGATGGCGTCCATCGCTTGTTCCGTCAATGGAAGCGACGGCAACCCTTCCTCCACCCAAACTCGAAGTTGGTCGGCGGCACGGGCCCCGCCTTTGGTGGTGTCCAACTCCAGCAGCGGAAGATCAATTTCAAACTCCATCAGTTCAGCCCAATGACCCGCCGTCATTTCCCACTCAACGTTGGCCTTGACCTTCCGAGCCTCGTACCCACGAGCAGACAAGCGTTCGTTCAGCACGGACGGTTGGCACCGGAGAAGGACAACACCGTCAACCTCCAGAAGATGAGCCAGGTGGCCGTCGACAAGCCAACGCCCTTCCACGGGCGCCTCCCATGTTTCGGCCAATCGGTGGACGTCGATAGGGGCGGCACCGTCCGCTTCGTCGACCGGTCCCATGCAATCGTGCTCCTCGGCCAGGGTGGCCAGTGACAACACCTGCCAGCCCTCGCCCTCCATCGCCTCGCACAGGGTTGTTTTTCCGGTACCGGGTGTGCCAGACACAGCGAGGACGCACGAGGTCACCATGAACGAATCGTGGCGGTGATGGTCAATAAACGCAGAAGGTGGGCCGTGAAACCGTCCATCAAAGGCATGATAGCCTCGGTGGTGCTCAGCGAGGTTGATACCATGTTCGGGATGCAGGACCCTTCGCAAACCCTGCATCAGATTGAACGCTACATGCAAGAAGGGCGGCTTGAACTCTCGGAAGTGATGGCGACCCAGTTTTGTGACATGATGCTGGCGAAGAAAAAACGCGACCCGCAGCAACAAATTTTCCTGCTCAAGGGCCTCCGTCTGATGTGCGATGTCTACCTCATGCGAGACAAGGCTGACCAAAGCATGGCGAGCATCAAGCGAATGCACAGCGAGCGAAAAGCCCTGGTGAAAATCCTCCAGAAGCACGCACCGCAGATGCTTGAGGCCATGCAACCCGAACACGAGGACCATCTGCGAGCGGGGAGGCTCTACGCTGCGGCCGGAAAACAACGAGCGGCTTCGAAGGCCTTTGCCAAATGTGAGAAACTCTCGCCCGGCCACCTCGCCGCCGCGCACACGGCCACCGACCTCATGCCCACCAAGGCCCACGTCGACCGATTGTTGGCGGCCGTCAGCGCTGCCGGGGACGTGATCCACGCCAACGGCACCTTTGAGCTCCAACCGACCGCCTCCCCGCCGGTGGCCCTCGAAACGGTGCTCAGCTCGCTCAGGCATGCTTCGGCAAATCAGCCCGGCAAGGCCCCGGCTTGCCAGGCCGAAATCACACGTCTGGAAGGTCAACACGCCGCGATCCTCGCAGGGGAGCAAGCCGCTAACGCTCGCTTGCAGTCGGCCCTAGACAGCCTGCAGCCCAAGCACGACTACTACCAGTATGGATGATGGTAGCGAGGGATGGATTTGAACCATCGATCTCCGGGTTATGAGCCCGACGGGATATCCAGACTACCCCACCTCGCTACCCCCTGCGCCACGGTTCACCGTTTTCAAACCACCGTCGCCGGTCCATCATGAAAACGGGTGCATTGATGAGGTGGAAGGTCCACCCTCCTCGCATGCGAGCCGCCCGTGTCAAGGCCATGGCGGCGCTCGCCGTGCTCATGTGTGCCAGCCTCGCCGGTTGCCTGAGTACCGTGGATGACGGCGACGATGAAAACCCCATCACCATGACCGTTCACTACGAGTCCACCTCGGGCACCATCCTCGAACGCGTTCAGAACGGGGCCACGCTGTCTCAAACCGGTGTTGAGTTGGCCTTTGACTTCGCCCGGGTCACCTCAAAGGCAGGAGCGATGACGACCTTTACCCTCGATCCGGGTGATGATGAGGACGGTTCAAACGCCATCACCGTGAACGCCAACGACCAGGCGGAGATAACCTACACCTACCAGACCCACGGGCTGTTTACGGTCGTGCTGTCGGCCACCGATGAAAGCGGAAACGAAGCCTCAACCAACGTTATCGTTCGCATTGACAAAACGACCGACTGGACCCAAAGCAACACCGATGACCCCGATTCAATGGTGGTGCCGGCCACCCCGGACTGCCTCTGCCCGGCGCCGGAACGCATTGAGGTTGATTCAACCATCAGCAATCCATCCGGCATCCTCGGGGGCACGCCCGTGACCGTCACCTGGCACCTTGACAACCCCGATGGCGAGCAACAAGCCTTCCACACCGAACAAATCGGAGACGGACAAGAAGCGTCCTGGACCCACAGCCAATACAGCATCGTGGCCGGAGACTGGGCGCTCAACGTGAGCATTGACTCAGGAAACGATTCGCTCAACCTGCACCACGTCGTCACCGTCTCGTACGAAGCCGTCGAATCGCCGCCCAACCCGATTGAATCAGCGGCCACTGAACAAGACTGAACTTCACTTTCACTTTGACGAAATCAAAACGAAAAGTGAACCAAAACGCTGACTGCGGCTCAATGATCTCGGCATTCACGAGGAAAACATGGCCGATTGATCTCAAGCCCTCCTTCGCTCCTTCATATACGGAAGGCATCCACCGATGGGATGAAGGGATGAAACATGCCAACGAAATCGAAGAAAAAAGTGAGTATTGAAGTTGAAAAGAATGAAGCACCGGAGGAAGAAAACCTTGCTTCAATGACCGAAGAGGAAGAGGTCAAGGTGACCATCGAAGACCTGCCCGGCGTGGGACCCGCCACCGCCGAGAAGCTCCGAGAAGCTGGTTTTGAGGAACTTCTGGGCCTCGCCGTCATGTCACCTGCCGACCTGGCCGAAGAAGCTGAACTCGGTGAAGCCGTATCTGCCAAGATCATCGCCGCTGCCAAGAAAATGGCCAACATCGGTGGATTCGTTTCCGGTGATGCCCTGCTCGAGCGCCGACGTGAAGTTCAGAAACTCTCCTCCAAGGTTCAGTCCATCGACGACCTCCTTGGTGGAGGCTTTGAGACCCAAGCGTTGGTCGAAGTCTACGGTGAGTTCGGCAGCGGTAAAACGCAGATTGGCCACCAACTCGCCGTGAACTGCACACTCCCTGTTGACCAAGGTGGACTCGACGGTGATGTCTTCTACATCGACACGGAAGACACCTTCCGTCCAGAGCGCATCACGCAGATGGCACGAGGCCACGGCCTCGACCCCGACTACGTGCTCTCCCGCATCCATGTCGCACGCGCCTACAACTCCGCTCACCAGATGCTTCTCGCTGACGAGATCAAGCGCATGAGCAAGGGCCTGAACGTGAAGATGATCATCGTTGATTCCTTGACCAGCCACTTCCGTGCAGAATTCATCGGACGTGGGATGCTCGCCCGACGCCAACAGAAGCTCAACAGCCACCTGAAGGACCTCAAGAAACTGGCCGACGTGAACAACGCACTCGTGCTCGTCACCAACCAAGTCCACTCGAAGCCTGACGCCATGTGGGGTGACCCAACCAAGCCCATCGGCGGCCACATTCTGGCCCACGCCAGCACCTTCCGACTCTACCTGAGGAAGGCCAAGGGAGGCCGCCGAATCGCTCGCCTTGTCGACTCGCCCAACCTCCCCGACGGTGAGTGCGTCTACCAGGTCACCGAAGAAGGTCTTCGAGACTGAGACGGCGAACGAAAAGCACGTGTGAAACCGCTGGATGGAACCCCTCACGGGGCGGCACATTCAAAGCGTCATCATGGGAAATCTGCCCATGCGCCATTTGATTGAACGCGTTTTGGAACTCTCCGAAGAGGAACAACGTGTGGTCGTCCACGAAGAACCGCCTGGCCAAGGCTCCGACGAAGAACTGAAGGCACTGCTTGAGTCGCTCCAACCGAGGATCCGTGTCTACGGTGTGGGCGGTGCAGGCTGCAACGCCATCAATCGCTTGTTCGACGAGAAGTTGTTCGATTCGTCCTACGTGACCGGCTACGCCATCAACACCGACGCCCAAGCACTGCTTCAGTCCCCCATTGAGGAGAAGGTGCTCATCGGCCGCACCGCTCGTGGTCGAGGCGCTGGTGGCGACCCCACCAAAGGAGAAGCAGCAGCACTGGAATCCGAACGTGTGCTGCGCCGCATCACCAACGACACCCAACTGGCGATCATCACGGCTGGTATGGGCGGTGGGTCAGGCACCGGCGCAGCCGGTCATGTGGCCCGTTTGGCCAAGGCCCAAGGCGCCATGACCATCGCCGTGGTCACCTACCCGTTCAAGTCCGAAGGTTCACTTCGGAAGCAAAACGCTGAGTGGGGGCTCGAACGCCTCCGTGAGTACTGCGACACCATTCTGGTCATTCCCAACGAGCGCCTGCTTGAGATTGAGGGCGTGAAAGACCTCCCGATCGCCAGTGCATTCCGAGTAGGAGATGAGTTGTTGGTTCGATCCATCACGGGCGTCACCGAACTCTTGACCACCGACGGCATGGTCAACCTCGACTTTGAGGACTTGAAGTCCATCGTCAATTCAGGAGCAGGTGTGGCCATGATTGGTCTTGGCAGTGCAAAAGGCCCCGGGCGAGCCGATGCTGCAACGATGGAAGCCCTCCATTCACCCCTGCTTGACCTCGACATGAGCGATGCACGCGGCGCGCTCATCAACGTGGTTGGTGGCGCCAGCCTCACGCTGGGTGAAGCCGAACGTTGTTCACAACTCATCAAAGAACAAATCTCTCCCAACGCGAAGATCATTTGGGGTGCTGCAGTCAAGGAAGAATTGGGCGACGAACTCCGTGTGATGCTGGTGTTGACCGGCGTCAAGAGCGACCAGATTCACGGTTCGACCGAAAACCGTCAGCTTCGTGCGCTGCGAAACCGGCAGATTGAGTTCGTCAACTGATTCAAGGTCGGGCCACGGCCCACAATAGACCCGCAATGAGCACCAAACCAACAACCAACAGCATTCGATCGGTTTGGCTCACACCATCTATGCCCTCGTCCGGTGTCAAATCGCCTTCATACGCTTGGCCGGGAACCACGAGTTCAAGGGTGGCCCAAGCGTCGTCCGTGGGGGCGTTGTTGCCGTTGACGGCGTTCCCGTGAATCACGAAATTGGCCGCCGTGGTGTTGTCGGTGGGTGAGGTCCACTGCACCTCCCATGTTCGGAGAAAGGAACCCTCGTAGGTATGGGTCCAACCGCCGTCCAATTCCTGCACCGTGCTGTTGTTCACCGCTGAAAGTTGACCTTCATCAACCACCCAGCGAAAACCGCCCTGCGAATTGTTCGCTGAAGGTTCAATCGGACTGCTGATGGTAAGCGTGAGGTTGTAGGTCGTGTTGGATTCAAAGGCGTCGGGAAGGCCATTCACGCTGACCCGTGTCGATGCATCCGGCGTGTGACAGAGGCAGCCCTCGTTCGCTTCGCTACCGAGCCCGTTGGGAGAGGCAACCGCCCACGTGCTGGCCGTGGTCGCCAAGAGCAACACCGCCAAGGCAACAAGACGGCGGTGGGCCATGATGACGCCACCGTTCGGTGTGGTAAGAGGCTTGCTTCAAGCCGGGAACCATGATGCAAGACGGTCCGACAGAAACCCACCGTTAAGTATGAAGAGAACTGAAATCAATCCATGATGGGAGAACCAATGCCGATTGAAGAGGACGATGGAGAGATGGACATCTACGCAGCCCTCGGCCTCAACACGCCGGTTGGACCACAGGAGGGAAGTGCTTCCCCGGGCGCTGTCACCGAGCCTTACGATCCACTGGCTGCCTTCATGGACGATGACGATGAGGACGACGCTTTTCCAGCCGAAGCCTTTGCCACTTCGTCGGTGGTTTCAACAGAAACCGTCGAATTCTTGCTCGAAACGCTGGCCCGAGACCTCCTCGACCACGAACGGTTGAGCGCTTCGATTTCAGGTGGTCGCATCGATATGGACAGCCTCACTGTTGAGCGCGACCGCGACGCATACCACCTGTCCCTCATCATTGACATGGGTGGTCAGGCCATCAAACCGTTCGCCACCGTCCTGGCCGTCGAAGATGCATGGAAGCCGATGGCCGCACCTCGAGGATTGCACGCCCGCTGGACGCCGGTGTACGAAGCCTTGTGCAAGGCACTGACTGAAGCCTTGAGCCGCCAGGGACGACCGTCAAGCCTCTGATGGTGGATGAATTTCGACGCGCCAGTCAATGACCATCCCGGGGTCCAATGAAGCCGATACGCTACAGTATTTTTCGTGACTTTTGGCCACCACGCGCTCCACCAACTTCTGAGGCACATCACCAACCACATGGTACACCATGGTGATCGAGGTAAACCGACGAGGCGTGGTTTCCGCACGAGTAGAATCCAACTCCACCCACGCATCGGAGAACGGCCGTTCTTTCAGTCCAACAACCACGTCCACGAGCGAACAGGCACCGACCATCTGCAAGGTGAGTTGCATGGGTGACGGCCCGGTTTCCCAGTCCATCGAAATCGACTGCCCTGCGGCGTTAATACCGTTCAGGCTGGTCCCGCCGGTCCACTCCACGCGTCCTTGCATGCACAGGGCAGGGGCGGTTCATTCTTGAAGGAGAGGTTGGTGGGTGATGACGAGAGACATGACAGGTACACCGGTAACCATGGAAAACGGCCAACTCAAGGTCCCCAACGACCCCGTGATTCACTACATTGAGGGCGACGGCATCGGTGTTGACATCACCCCCGTGATGATCGATGTGGTCAATGCTGCTGTCGAGAAAGCCTACGGCGGTGAGAAAACCATCGTCTGGTCGGAAGTCCTGGCTGGCGAGAAAGCCTTCAACGCCACCGGCGAATGGTTGCCCCAAGCCACCTTGGACGCCATGAAAACCGGTCTCGTCTCCATTAAAGGGCCGCTGACGACCCCTGTGGGCGGCGGTATCCGCTCGCTGAACGTTGCGCTCCGGCAAAAATTGGACCTCTACGCCTGCGTACGCCCGGTTCGCTGGTACGACGGCACCCCCTCGCCCGTCAAAGCACCTCAAGACGTGGACATGGTCATCTTTCGCGAAAACAGCGAAGACGTCTATGCTGGCATTGAATGGGAAGCAGAGAGTGATGGTGCCAAGCAGGTCATTGATTTCCTCCAAAACGTGATGGGCGTTGACAAGATCCGTTTCCCCAACACCTCGGGCATCGGCATCAAGCCCGTCTCAAAGGAAGGGACGGCTCGTATCGTTCGTGCTGCCATTCAGTACGCCATCGACAACGACCAGCCCAGCGTCACGCTGGTGCACAAGGGGAACATCATGAAATTCACCGAGGGTGGATTCCGAGACTGGGGCTACACCCTCGCTCAGGATGAATTCGGGGCCACCGAACTTGACGGTGGTCCTTGGTGCACCCTCACCAACCCCAACACCGGCAACACGATCGTCATCAAGGACGTCATTGCCGACGCCATGCTTCAGCAAATCATCACCCGGCCTGCTGAATACAGCGTGTTGACCACCATGAACCTCAACGGCGACTACATTTCCGACGCGCTTGCTGCTCAGGTCGGCGGCATCGGCATCGCCCCCGGAGCCAACATCAACTACGACACGGGCATCTCCATCTTCGAAGCCACCCACGGCACGGCCCCCAAGTACGCCGGACAAGACAAGGTCAACCCCGGTTCCCTCATCCTCTCGGCCGAGATGATGCTGCGCCACATGGGCTGGAAAGAAGCCGCCGACCTCATCGTCAAAGGCATGGAAGGCGCCATCTCGAACAAGACGGTGACCTACGACTTCGAACGACTCATGGACGACGCCACGCTGCTCTCCTGCAGTGCCTTCGGTGCCGCCATGATTCAACACATGTGAAACCGGCCAAGGTGAACACCGTGCCTCGCTCCTACGACGCCCGTTGGGTCAGCATCAAAGGCGGTGCAGACCGAAAGTGGTGGGTGCGAATCAAGGCCAAACTGGACACGGGTGCCAAGCGGTGCTCCATCGATGAAGGCTTGGCCAAGGCGCTGCAGCTCCCCGTTGTTGGCAGCGTCAAGGTTCGAAACGCCATGGGGTCTCAGGAACGTACGCTGGTGGCCGGGAAGGTTCGTGTGGGTCGTACCACCTACGAGGTGGAAATGACGGTCGCCGACCGAGCCCACCTGAAGTGTCCAATGTTGCTCGGAAAGGCCTTCCTCGACGAGCTGGCTCAACAACCCCTCAAGCCGAGTGGCGTCAGTGACGTACCTCAATTCGTCTGACGCTTCAACCAGGGTTTCAGGGACCGGTTGTTCTTGGCGACGCTGAAGCCGAAGCGCTCCTCAATCGCTCGGTCGACCAGCGTGAAATCACCGTCCATCGTTGCGACGAGGACGGCGCCGATGTCGGGCAGCGGAAGCGAGGCCAGGTGCGTAGCAAGCCGGTAGATGTCAAGGTCGGTGGCCTCGGGGTAAATAGCGCGGCCCTCGAGTTCGGTTCGGTAGGTAACGCCTCGGTACCCCTTCAGTTCGGTCAACTCGTCAAACACATCGCTGTGTCGCAGAAGGAAGGTGTTGAGTTCGTCGGAAGCGTTGGGAACGCCCGACACCATGTCAGCGCTGGGCGACCACGTGTTGTACTCAGAAAGGACATCGTCAACCAGGCTCATCATCACCTCTTCACTGAGCGTTTCTTCCAGTTGCTCGGCGTTCACCATGGCGGAACGGAACCGAGGCAACAGCCGCTGGTCCTTGGCGAACTGCTTGAGTTCACCTCGGACATCATCGGGAATCATCATCTTCAATCGCTTGGCTTGAGCATGGTGAAGCAGAATGCGGTGGAACCGGTTGGAGCCGAGGATGTTCAGGTTGGTTTCGAACACCAGGTTCATCCGCTGATACATCTTCTCCACCAGGGCGTCAACGAGGACGTTCGTGTCAACGATGACGAGCGGAGAGAGCGAGAGATTGTGGAGGAAACGTCGCTTTGAGGTCGGAATGTCCTCTTTGTACTGGGAGAAGAGGGCCTGTTCCACACCCGCCAATCGGTTGCGGGCCGTGATGGAGAATTTGGTTGAGTTTTGGGCTCGCTCAAGGTACATCAGACCTTCAAACGCACCTTCCTCTGCAGCGTTCTTTGCAATCTCGTAAATCTCCTCCATGGAGGGCGAGGGCCCTTGCATGGCTTGACGGAACTGGTGCTCGAATTGCGTCCGAGACCGACGAAGATCTCGGCTGATGCGCGTTGAGGCGGCTGTGACTCGGCCAAGGAAGGGCTCAGGTGGCAAAAGATGGGCCTGCTCGAACGGGTAGTTTCGCAGAAGATCGAGTTCTTCCTCGTTGTAGGTGGTGCGGGTACGTTCGACCGGGTTCCCTTCAACGTCTTCCTCCGTGATCGTGATGCGTCGCTGGACGTGTTGACGAATCAAGCGTGCAGCCCCGTCGGTGTCCGAACCTGCAAGGTGGCACACACGGAGGTAGAGTTTGAATCGCTCCGTGATGGCGGTCTTGAGGGCGGGGACGCGCTCCAGCAGGTCCACGGCCTCCGCCCACGAGGTGGCATGAGCGTAGTGAATCAATGACTTTCGATACAGGGTCAGGGGAAGGGCCAGAGCGAAATCGTTGTCGTCGGTGCCTTCAGCCTCCTCTGTCGGAGAGTTTGCTTTACGCAGCTTGGTGAAGAGTTCCGCCGCCCGTGAGTATTCCCGGGCGGAGTTCAACTCATCCCCGTTCGCTGCGAACAACGCCGCACGAGCGAGGGGGGCCCAAGGGGAGAGCGGGTCGTTCTTTTGGTACCACGATACCAGGTTGGCAAGGCCGAGGTCGTGCTCCACCATGAGCACGGAGTAGGACTGAATGAGACGCAGCGGGAGCGCTGCATTCGTCAGCAGCTCGTCAAGTTCTTCGGCATCATCCGACTTGGCCATCCCGATGTTGTAGGCTTGCAGATGCCCGTTCATCGTGAGCGTGAGCAGCATCACCTCAAACAGACGACGTTCAATGAGGGTCAAGTCAAGATCGTCGAGACTGCTGCCCATGTTGCGAATGTGGGTTGCACTGACCACACCATCACCGGCCAAGGCTCGGCTGATGGGAGAGAACGCCTTGAGAGCGGCTGCGTTGAGTTTCTTCCCCACCTCGGGCGTGTCCTTGTAAATGCCCTCCATCAACAGCAACAAGTGCTCGGCAAGCGGCGACAAAACCTCGGGAAGCTCGGCCCCGTGGATGGACTGCAGGGCTTGAGTTCGAGATTCGAAGATGGAATCGCGCAGGGAAGCATCAACGGTGGCAGGCGCCAAGTGGCTGACGAGCAGCGCGATGTAAGGGTGGGTCAATGGCAGCATGCCGTCGGAGGCAAACACGGTCGCTAAACGGTGAACGTCCAGGGCTTCGAGCAGGAGCACAAGCGCCGTCGCCCGGCCTTCCTCCCACATGGGACCCTGCTCATCGCACAAGCGTTGGGCCGCTTTGAGACGAAGCGCATGGTCCAACGCCTCGGTTTGAAGCACGTGGAACAAGGCTTGGTCGTCAACATCGTCAAGGAAGCGCATCAGCCATTCGTTGGCTCGCTCGTTGCCCAGCGACACCACGAGGGGGAGCAGGTCCGTCACGTCGGACGAAGCATCAAGACGGCGCTCGTCAAGGACATCCATCGCCTGGTCTTTCTTCCCCTCTCGCAACAAGGCGTTCAGGCGCCACCACGTCAAACGGTCTCGCCCTTCGTGAATGTTGGCCGCCTCGAGCAGGTTGAGCCCGTTCTCAAGTTGTTCAGCCGTGCAGGCCTCGGCTTCACTCGGTGCGTGTTGCCAAGCGAGCGTTCGGCAGGCCTCCGTCAATGAATCCTCGCGACTGAGCGCCATCACAGTGTTCCAATCGTCCACCGTCCCGTCCACGAGCTGTTGGAAGGTGTCAAGTGCTTCTGCAAGGTCCTTGTCGGCCTTCTTGGCCGTCTTCCATGCGGCGGCAGGAACATCATATCCACCGTGGAGGGCCAGAAGGACGGTGATGAAGGCCATGGCGTCGGGCAGGTCGTCTAGCGGTGGGTCGAGGTCGAGTTTTCGACCGCCGGAGATCTGGTTGGTGGCCTTTTGCAACGCCACCTTGATGTCGGGGTCGTTGACACCGGCACCAGCCAGTTTGAGCACGGTCATGACCTCGTCTTTGTTGCGCGGGTCAACCCAAAAGAAATCCGTGCTCATCTTCGTGGCGGCCTTGGCCTTGGTGGCTTTGGCTTTCGGGAAGGCGAGGAACTGACCCAAGAGCGGGGTTTTCTCGCCGATGCTGTGCCACACAGGGTGAACGCCTTCGACCATGCAGGTTTCCCGCAGCAGGTTTTCGTGAGCGTTCCACGCTTCATCCCAGTTGTCAGCGTCCATCTGTTTGTGAACGAGCATCGTGGCGAGTTGATACGCCGTTGTGTAGGGCGATTCGTCCATCACTTGCTGTGGCGTGTGAAGCCATGACATGTGGGCGGGTCCGGTGGCGCGCCCCGACCGGCGCATGCGGCCCCGGGGTCGGTTCATAGCGGGTCGCCGAGGTGATGGGTCGTCATCGTCGTCCGAAGCGGGAGGTTCCTGCTCGTGGGCAGCGATGACCAGATGGGCGCGAAGGGGCTTATCGAGCATCTTCCAAGCGGATTCTCGATTCATGATGGAGACACGTACAGCACCCGACTTGGGTTTTGAAAACGCTGCCTTGAGGCAGGTTTCCATGTACGATTCGTCCAACCTTTCATCCCCTCGTTTCCTGCCACGACGGGTGCCCTTTCAACCCACCGATGGGCATCTTTGCTCGTTTTGGTAAAGGAAAGCATACTTCCTTGAACCAATGCCGCCTCCCGGAGATGAGATTGCATGGACCCCATCACCACGGTTGCCCTCCTGCTCCACCCGCTCTTGGCGAGCGCCTTGGTGGTCTGGATGTGGTGGCAATACGCATGGCGAAAGAAGTCCTACGAACTCAAAGGCGAGGAACGAGCCCTGCACCTCGCTCGCCACGAAACCAACGGCGAGCGCCTGTTGTGGGGCACCGGACTGGTCATTCTCGTCGCCTTTGCTGCCCGAGCCTTCACCGGATGGTACGAGGGTGAAGACGTGCTCGCAGCGCTCGTCCCCGGCTCGCTCCACGGCTTCATGGGCCCTGTCGGGTTCGGTCTGATGGTGTTCATGACCCGACTCGGCCGACAAGCCCGCAACCAGCGACAAGCCGGCGAATCGTTCACCACGGCGAAACTCAAGCACGGTCGAGCCGCTGACTTGATCATCTACATGGTGTTCATTCACGCCTTCTTGGGCTTCATCTACACCTTTGACGTGTTGATGTGAGCCAGCCTCCGGCCAGCCCAAGCCGCACCGTGCGTGGAGGTCCCGAGACGCCGATTCAAATACCCCATTTTTTTCGCCGGGTGCATGGAAGGCGCCACCGACCCGGAGATGCTCAAGAACAGGGCCTTCTACAAGCTCGGTCTGTTCGTCTACGACCAACGCAAGGCCATGATGGCGCTGGGTCTCGTGTCGTGTGTGCTCATGACGGGCCTGTTCACCATGGGGGCTGACTGGGCTGAAGGGTTCGGCGAGGACGATGTTGAATCGGTGAACGCCGGCCGCCTCATCTCCGAACGCTTCGCCACGGACAACGACGAGGGCGGTCAGTCCTTCCGATACCTGGTGTATCACCCCTCGCTCAACGATACGAGCGAGGCATGGCAAGACGCCGTGATGGCGGCACTGGCCGATTTTGAAGCTCATGCGAAGGTGAGCATCGAGTACTCGTGGGAGGTCAACGACGTGGACCGGGACGACGTGGTCGCCACCGATGAAACCGGCACCTACGCCATCAACAAGGTCACCTTTGCCACCGACAGGAAGGAAGCGAAATCCATCATCAACGACCTCCATGACACCGTGAATTTGGACGGTGATTTTGAGGATTGGATGACCGACGGCATCGCCGTTGACTGGACCTTTGATGACCGTATCAAAAACGACCTCATCAAAGCAGAGTTGGTCTCCGGCCCCCTCTCCATCCTCATTCTCGGCATCGTGTTCGGCTCCCTCGTCGCTGCATTGCTCCCTGTCGGCGTGGGTGTTGGCACCGTGGCTGCCGCCATCGGCATGACGGTCTGGTTGTCCAACGTGACCGATGTGACAGTGTACGCGACCAACATCATCTCGCTCATCGGCATCGGCGTCTCCATCGACTATTCCCTCTTCCTCGTCAACCGATTCCGAGAGGAACTCGAGCGGGGCCACGATATCCGCACGGCCACGGCCATGAGTTGTGCCACGGCGGGCAAGGCCGTGTTTTACTCGGGCATCACCGTCGCTATCGGCTTGATGGGTATGCTCTTCTTCACGAACACCTCCCTGCCTTCGTTGGGCATTGGCGGAACGATTGCGGTCACCATCGCCATGGTCTATTCGACGATCGTGCTGCCCGCCGTGCTGGCTTGGCTCGGCCCACGGGTGAACAAGGTCAAGATCCCCTTTGCCATCGACATGTCGGCCAGGGACGACGGGACGTGGGCCCGCATCGCCAAGCGGGTCATGGACCGGCCGTGGACCGTCCTCATCCCTACGCTCATCCTCCTCATCGGCGCCGGTCTTCCCTTCGCCTATGCCGAATTTTCCCTCTCGTCGTGGCAGGCCCTCCCGCCCGATGACGAGTCTCGCCAAGGCATGGAGCTCATCGACGAGCAATGGCCCGACCAGGCGGCCAACTCCATCTTCCTCGTCATCGACACGGACGGCGTTGACCCGCTCAACGAGACCAACCTGCGGGCGCAACACGCCTACCTGACTGAATTGCTTGCGGACGAACGCGTTTCGGGCGGCATCGGTGTCGGCCTGCCTGCTCCAAACATGACGGCCGACGACGTCATTGGCTTCTGGAGCACTCCCGATGAATTCCTGCCACCCGAACAGGTGGCGGTCCGAGAAAGCCTTCGTGCAGCCTTTGTGGGCGACAACGCCACGATGATGTCGGTTCAACTCGTGGGCGACCAAACCAGCGTTGATTCCCGCAAGGTGGTGGAAGAACTTCGCGATGAACGCAACGTGTTCCTCAACGAAATGATCGGTGAAAACGACCGCATGCTCATCGCCGGATTTGCTGCGTACAACGCTGACAACCTCGAAGCCATCGCCGATAACCTGCCTCGAGCGTTGGGCTTCATTCTCATCGCCACCACCTTCCTCATCTTCCTGCAAGTTCGTTCCGTGGTCATCCCCATCAAGGCCATCGCCATGAACATCTTGTCCATCTCGGCGTCCTTTGGTATGCTGGTGTGGGTGTTCCAATGGGGCTACGGTGCCGACCTGCTCAACTTCACCGCCCAACCCATCGATTCGGGCAACCCTGTCATCATGTTCTGCATCGTGTTTGGATTATCCATGGACTACGAGGTGCTGATGCTTTCTCGCATTCACGAAGAGTGGGAGCGAACCGGTGACAACACCCTTGCCGTGGCCAACGGTCTGCAAAAGACGGGTGGCCTCATCACCGGAGCGGCCGCCATCATGGTCGTGGTGTTCAGCGCCTTCGGCCTCTCCTCGGTCATCATTCTGAAGCAGATTGGTTTGGGACTCGCTCTGGCGATTTTCATTGATGCCACGCTGGTTCGCGCCCTGGTGGTGCCGGCCACCATGCGCCTGATGGGCAAGTGGAACTGGTGGGCACCGGCGTTCTTGCAAGGGCATGAACCTGTGCCCGCTGGCGTCCACGAAGGAGCAGCGAGTGGCGCCGCTGATACGCCCCTCGCGGCCACGGTAGGCGTCGATTCAAGCGGCAAACTCGAGCAAGAGTGACCCCCTTTTCCTGTGGAGAACCTTCAAAACAGGACAGCGGAACCGGCCACCATGGCACGGCAGAACCGTACCCTCAAGAAAGTCAACAAGGTGTTGGCTCGCGTTGAGAAGCACATCGAGGAAACCCGGGACGCTCTGGAAGACCTTGAGATTGAATTCGAGGTCCTCAAGGCCACCGTCAAGCGCCTCAAGGAAGCCCCTGTTGAGGCCGCCGAGGCCGTCGAAGAGGTGGACGAGGAGATCGACATCGAAAACTCCACCAACATCACGATGACCCGCAAATTCTGAATCAAATCCTCAGAACCGTGTCTCGCTTGGCCCACATGTCAAGCCAGTGCGCCATGTTGGCCTCCAAACCCGGCGGCTGGATTCGACAGCCACACGCATTCGCGTGGCCGCCACCGGTTGGGTCGAGCGCCGTGGCCATTCGTGACAAATCGTAGCGGCCCTGACCGTTTGGGAGGAAGGAATTGGCGTAGAAGCTCGCAGAGAGCGGCGGGCGGTCGGGCGCATTGAGATCGCCGTCTGCGAAGCCGTGAACGATGCAACAAGCATCAGCTCGGTCACCCGCCCATGCGGTAACGAGGTAGCCGTTGCTACGGAACCCCGATTCGTCCATTCGGCAAACGGCCAGACGATTGACCACCGTCGTGTTCGCCTCCACGTGGTGCTGAACCGCGGTTCGCTCCTCCTTGGCTTGCTGACATCGTTCCTTCACCGTAGGGTCGGCCATAAGCGCCTCGAAATCAGCGCCACCAGCCAGCAACTCAACCAGGTGCTCCATGTAAACCGGGTCCCGGGACGTGCACGTTCGGGAGAGTTGCAAGAGGGGGCCGTCTTCGAGAAAGGCCTCCTTGCTGATGCCCCCGGAATCCAGGGCATCAACCACCGGCATCATCGGCGTCAAGTGTTCCATGTCGGTGATGTCCACCAGCAATTCGTAAGCGAGACGAGCGGCGGACGGCGTGGCTTCCCAGTGCTGTGTTCCACCGTCGGCGGCGAACGAGGAGGCTTCCTGTTCGTCGGGACGATTGGTCAGGTGGTGGTCGACGTACCAGCCACAGGCTGGATGAAACGGGAGGTCCACCAGCACCGTGTTGCGGTCAATGTCCCCGTCGTTCAAGCCACCCCGCAGGGCAGCAGCATGAGAAAACATCACGGTGGCATCGGGTCGAAAGGCCTTCAGCACGGCCGCACCAAACAGCCCGTCCATGTCGGAATCGGCCAAGATACGGGTGTAGTGGGGCACCTCTTCACGTCGCAGTGGAACGATGCCCATGGCGAGAAGGCGCCGCCCCATGTCCATCAAGGTTGGGTGGCCAACACCCGTTATGACCATGAACGAGAAGCCGTGAGGCCGACACATGGAGACCTCGTGTGGCGTGGTGCTGGTCAACTACGGGGCGGTGCTGCTGCTGCAATACCCGCAGGGCCACTGGGACCTTCCCAAAGGCCATGTCGAAGAGAACGACAGCGACCGCACGGCCACGATGCTTCGAGAATTGGCCGAGGAAACCGGCATCGCCGATGTCACCGTGCTCAACGGATTTGAGGAACGAACCGAGTACACCTTCCGCCACAAAGGCAAGCGCAAAAGCAAGGAAGTCTACTGGTACGTGGCTGAGACCGAGACGATGGAGGTGGAGCTTTCCCACGAACACCGCGGCTACCTCTGGCTGGACTGGGACCAAGCATTGGAGACGATCACCCACGATGAAACTCGGAGCGTCGTGCGTTTGGCACAACAGTTCGTGAACCTCTACGGGACGCAGTGATCACAGCGAATCGAAATCACCGTCATTGGCCCGCATTTGGTCAACGCGATGAGCGACGCCCTTCTCTGCAGGTCGCTTCCCCAACGGCACCCAAAGGGCCTCCTCTTCGTTCAGCATCATGCTGGTCCAGCGTCCCATCACAAAGAACCAGTCGGAGAGACGGTTAACGTAGACAAGCGCCAGCGGACGGACGGCACCCTCACCCTCTTCGTCAACGAGGTGAACAAGGCCTCGCTCCAGCCTGCGCACAACGGTTCGAGCGAGGTGCATGGTGGCGACCGGGGGTGAGCCAGCCGGGAGGATGAAACTCGTCAACTCGGGCAGCGTTGCCAGCCACGCATCCATTTCTTCCATCAGCACATCGGTTTGCGCTTGAGATATCAGCACCATGTATTCGGGCAGGGTGGCCGGTGGGCACGCCAGTTCTGCACCTAAATCAAACAGTTCGTTTTGAACACGAACCAAGGCCTCGGTCAACACGGTTTGGACCCGGTGAACATTGGTTCGTTGGCCGCCGTCTTCGTGGTCGGGAAGCCGAGCGAGTTCAGCGAGCACCATGCCCAACCAACTGTTGACTTCGTCACAAACCCCGACCACATCGAAACGGGCGTCTGATTTTTTGCGCCGGGAACCGTCAACAAGCGAAGATTCGCCGCCGTCGCCGCCGCCGGTGTAGACTCGATTGATCTTGACCATGGGTGCGCCTCACCCCTGCCACGTCATGCCTCTATGAGGGGTTTGCGGGACGGGAAGCCCTCTTCCATCCGGTAATACCACTCGATGTCGGCTTCACCCACTGCCCATGAAAACAACGCCATCGTGTGGTCAACTACGCCGTACCATTCGAGTCGACCGGGGTCCATCGACACAATACGGGCGCCGATGCTTTCCAGGCGAGCCACACTGGCTTGCCATTGATTCACCAAGCGGCCCAGGTGTTCGGCCACCTCAAGCACGTGAGGATGGGTCATGCTGTAGCCTTCAAGCAGGAGCTCCAACTCATTGGTGAGGTCGTGAGCCTCGTCGCTCATCGCTTGCAGCACCATCAGCACGTTTTGCGCCTCAGGAAGGGATGCACGCGCTTCCTCGATGGTCACCACGCGGGCGCCGTCGGGGAGCGGGTAAGGGAGGTCAGCCTCGGGAGAAAGTTCCTCCAGAGCCATCGGTAGCCCAGAATAGAACGGTTCGTCCTCGGGTGTAGACACGGCTTCTCCTTGACTTGACGCTTCTTTTAGTCACCGGCGGGTGGCCATGAGAAATGTCCGTTTTTGAACGAAAAACGAATGTCCGAGCCTCAAGCCCCCACCAAGTCCCCGGCGGGTGCGAGGGGCGTTCGTCGGGCCCGAGCGAGCTTTACCCAGCCCATCATCAAAAGCCCCACCCACAGCGTGATTTCCATGAGCACGACGAGGTAGTACACCGGCCCGAGCGACTTGAGCATGGAGACGGCGTCGTAGGGCAGCCCGTGCGTGGCCATGTAGGCCGATTGCGACAGCAGACTCGAGGAAAACCAGATGAGAACAGCAAACCACAGGATGTTACCCATGGGCCAATCATCCGGTGCTCGTTCGAGGTGCTTCATGGTCATACATCGACCTCGAGGGATATAAGGCCTCGTTTGTTTTGTGCCCCAAATCCCCGAAAAAAGGAAGTTTCAGGCCTCTTCCGTGCCGTCTTCTTGAGGGAACAAGTCAGAAGATGCACCCATCGCGACCAAACCATCGTGAATGGCTGAAATCCATTCGGGCGCCACCGAGTCTGTTCCACCGGCGTCCTCAAACGCCTCGAGCCAGCGCTCAGCTGCCTCCTCGTCCTCGAGAAAGACATGGATTCGATGAAGGGCCACGTAGGCCATGGGGTTGAGGTGCTCCTCATCGGCGTCCCATCCTCGCTCAAAGCAAGCGATGGCACCGTGGGGGCCGTGGAGTTGGCGACGTTGGAGGGCGACCATGCCGGCTTGGCTCCATGCCAAGGGGAGCCGGCCGATCAAGAGGCCACGAAACACCATCCACGTCTGACCACCGCCCAGCCCGACCAGCATCAGGAAACCCGCCCACTGTTCAAGGGTGTTCAAGTCCGGCCAGGTCAGCACCATCAGGCCGCCAGCGCCCGTGCAAAACACGAACCCCGACATCGGGGCGATGAACACATCCCGCCGAGTACGAACCATGTGATGAACGCCGACGAGCACCCCGTAGCTTCCCAAGCCAAGGACGACCACGAGCAAGAGCGTGAGCGACATGGGGCGAGGCGCGGTCTCGCCAAGCGCCAGCATGCCCGTCAGCGAAATCAGCACCCAGCCGAAGCGCCCTGAGATCTCAGGGAAGGGTTGGTGCCGGCTCCCGGCGATGAGGGAAACCGAGACCACGGCGAGGACGAGCAACACGAGCGCTTTGCCCGAAGATTCGTCCAGAAACATCGTGCTCATCGTCAAAACCTCTGCGGCGCCCTGCTATCATGCTTTGTGATACCCCGAGCCGCGCTGAAGTTCAGTTGCGCGGTAGAGTTGCTCGACCAGCATCACGGCGGCCAGTTCGTGCGGGAAGGTCATCTCGGACAGCGAGAGTCGGAGAACGGAATTCAGGTTGGTGTCCTCGGGCCATCCCTCGGCTGGACCCACGGCCAAATGGACGTTGTCCGACGACAGTTGCCATGCTTCAAAGCGCTGCGCGAAGGCGATGGAATCGTCCTGCACGCCACCCTCGTCCAGAAGCACCAACGTCCCTTTTTTTGCCAAGAGACGAGCCACGTAATCGGCTCCACTCAGTTTGGCAGGGTGATGTTCAAGCCCCACGCCCCGACCTTGGATACGCTCGCCGTACATGTCGATGAGACGTTTCATGGCCTTCTCTTTGGGTGCGCCGTGGGTGTGAACGGTCAAGCGGCCCATGAACGGGAGGTTGGAACTCGGGCTTTCAAACCGTTGGAGGATGAACAAGACCATGAACCAGTCCACCGAGGAGGTCGCATGGGATGGTGGCCGTTTCGCAAGAAAACGCCGTCCACCGACACCAACGACCCGATTCTCAAGGACACCCGCACGTGGTTGGCCGAGTTGAGGGACGCGTGTGAGATGAACTTCGACCAGCCCGAGGAGGCTCGCCGGCTGATCCGCCACATGCAGGTGGAATGGAAGGAAGCCATGGACCGTGGCGACATGGCGCCGTCGCTCCGAGAGGGGTTGGAAGGTCGAGCGTTTCGCTTACTCAACTGCACCGATAAGGAATGGTTGGGCTGGTTGGACAACCTCAACTTTTGGAAAGCGGGCTGGAAACCCGGCATGGATGATGAGGACGAGGCTTGAAGAAGGACGGTCCTCAGCCAACCACCATGGGTCAAACCCCTACGCTGCACTTGCTCTACTCGTGCCCGTTTTGTTGGAAGGTTCGCGGCCTGCTCGAACACCTCGACGTCGACGTGAACTACGTCGGCGTGAACGGCATGAAAATCAAGAAAGACGTGGCCTTTGCTGGCGACTGGGGCAAGGTTCCCGTGTTCACTGACGCACAAGGTCAACACCACGTAGATTCCACGCCACTGCTCCGGCTCATCGACCAGACGTACAACAACGGAGTCATGGCTGCACAAGGCGATGCTGCTCGCCGAGAAGAGTGGATGACCTGGGTGGACACTCATCTGTCGAAGGCCACCGTTCCCATCCTCTACGGAAGCCTCGGTTCTGCCCTCAAGACCACCACTCGAATCTCAAAAATTGAAAAATTCGGTTTCATCTCAAAGCGCCTCTATGCATGGGCCGGCTTCCCGATCATGTGGGGCATCATCGCACGAAAACGCGTCAAGCGCGACGGTCGAACACCCAAGAAACTCTGGCATGACTTGTTGACGGAGTTCACCGACGCTCACGGCGACGAACCGTTCTTTGGCGGTGCAACGCCCGATCTTGTCGATTTCGCCGCGTTCGGCTACATGCGGTCGGTGTCGCCTTACCCTCAATTTGAGCAATTGACCGACCACGCCAACGGCATGGCGTGGTACCGGCGCATGGAAGCCACACTCAACTGAGGGATGCACGTGAGCATCACCCTCAGCGGCATCGCCTTTCAACCGGTCAACCCAGCGACCACCGTCATGGGGACCACAAAAGGTGGCTGGGTCTATGCCGGCCAGCGACCCTGCTACGAGGCCAAAACACCGGCCTTCTACACCATGGAGCAACCGCTGACGAGGAACGACGTGGCCAAGGCCATGGGCGAGGACAACGAGGATGGCAACAGCACCCCCATGGAAGCATTGACCTCCTACGACCTGTCGGAGTTGGCTCAAACCCTGATGGAGAAGGCCGACTTCAAGGCTGCCGTAGCCGACCTCTCAGGAACCTGGGACATCCGCGCCCTGACGCACGCCGAGTGGTTGGCGGCCCGAAACCAAGCCGTGTTGACGCTTGAGGCCGGGCTCACTGAACGGCTGGCCGATGGCCCGGCGTCCAATCACCGCGGTGCGATGATGGACGGCCGCCCTCGACCCAACGAGGTGTTGGGGCCGGCCGCCACGCAAACGGCAGCCATCGCCGTTCATCCCCGCAACACCACCATCACCGCCGTGGCCAGCGTCCCCAGCGACCGCCCCCTCCCCGGTGTGGTCGCACGGTTGGCCCTCGTCCCTGTCCGGGAAACGCCGCCCAAACGGGTGCCCGACAACACCGACATGTGGCGAAACGTTCGCTCGGAAGCGATGTGGACCACGGTGCTGGGGATCGTGCCGTCCTTCCTCATTCCCGTCCTTCGGGGCATGGGTGATTATGCCACCGAAGGCTGGGTCAACCTGTTGTTTGGTGGGCTCTGCGCCGGGTTCTTCACCGGTGCCATCTGGCGACCACGACGGCCCGTATTGCGTTATGACGACGTTGAACCATCGTCCACCAGCGTCTCCCAGTAGTTGTCCTTGCGAATGGCATCGGCCGTGCAAATCGTGGCCATGTTCACGATGTGGCGAACACCGTCTTGGCGAGCCACGAGTTGGACGGGATGCGCCATGCCCTCGAGGATGGGTCCGGTCATTTCTGCGTCACCAAGTTCCTCCAGCAACTTGTAGGCGATGTTGGCCGAGGCGAGGTTCGGGAGGATGAGCACGTTGGCCGGACCGACGAGTTTCATGAACGGGTATTCTTCCTGAACCGAGGGGTTGAGCGCCGTATCGCTCTGCATGGGGCCGTCGATCATGAGTGTCGGGTCAAGCGTTCGTGCCATGATGACCGCTTCTTCGATTCGATCGGAACGCTGTGCGCGGGTTGAGCCGAAGTTGGAAAACGACAGCATGGCCACCCGAGGGACCACGCCGAATCGTCGTGCAACCTTGGCGGTTTGAACGGCAATTTCGGCTAAGGTTCGGCTGTCAGGGTAGACGTTGACCGTCGCATCAGCCAGGAAGATGGTGCGTCCTTTGACGTTCATCATGTAGCAACCAATCACGCAGTGCGCATCGTCAGCCTTCCCGATGAGTTCCAGCGTCGGGCGAAGCACGTCGGCGTAGTTCCGACTGACACCGCCGACGAAGCCGTCGGCGTCACCGGCCTGAACCATCTGAGCCGCAAAATACGGCCGACTCTTGAGCAGGCGAGCGGCGTCGGGCCAAGTGATGCCTTTGCGCTGTCGACGCTTGAAGAAGGCGTTCGCGTAGTCGGTTTTTCGCCGCTCATCGTAGCGCGGGTCGTAGGCTTCGTACGTGAAATTCAGACCGAGTTCCTCCACCATGCGGTCGATGCGGTCAACGGGGCCGAGCAGAATGGGCGAACAGATGCGCTGTTCGACGAGTTGTGCGGCTGCGCGCAGCACCGTTTCGTTGTCGCCTTCGGGGAAGACGATGCGCTTGCCCTTGCCCTTGACCTGGTTGATCATCTGCCGCATGACGGAGTAGGATTCACCCAGTCGCGCCTCGAGCTCTTCCCGGTATCGGTTGATGTCAAATTCCTCTGCCGACACGCCGGTGATGCCCTCGTCAACGGCGGCTTGAGCCACCGCGGCGGCCTCCCAAATCAGCACCCTGCGGTCGAACGGTTTGGGAATGATGTATTCGGGACCGTACTGCATGACGACGCCGTCGTAGGCCGCTGAGATGTAGTCCGGCACCGGTTCTTTGGCGAGGGCGGCGAGGGCCTTGGTAGCGGCCATCTTCATGTTCTGCGTGATGTCCCGAGCGCGAACATCGAGCGCACCTCGGAAGATGTAAGGGAAGCCAAGCACGTTGTTCACCTGATTGGCATAGTCCGAGCGCCCTGTAGCGATGATGGCGTCTTGGCGCACCTCAAGCACTTCTTCGGGAAGGATTTCTGGTGTGGGGTTGGCCAACGCGAAGATGATCGGTTTCTCGGCCATGCTGGCCACCATCTCCTTGCTAACGAGGCCGCCTCGGGACAAGCCGAGCATCACATCGGCTCCCTTCAGCGCATCCGCCAAATCGCCGGCAGGGCGATCTTGGGCAAAGGGCGCTTTGTACTCGTTGAGTTCGCCGGCATCAAGTCGGGCTTTGGTGATGATGCCCTGGCTGTCCACCAGCGTGATGTTGCTCATCGACACGCCGACGGCCACGTAGTGGTTGGCACAGGCGATGGCCGAGGCTCCAGCGCCAATGACGACGACCTTGAGGTCGGCCAGCGCCTTCCCTTGAAGTTCCGCAGCGTTGAGCAGGGCGGCTGCGGAGATGATGGCGGTGCCGTGCTGGTCGTCGTGCATGACGGGAATGTCGGTGGCCTCTGAAATGCGACGCTCGATTTCAAAGCATTCGGGCGCCTTGATGTCTTCGAGGTTGATGCCGCCAAAGGTCTTGGAAATGTTCACGACGGTGTTGATGAATTCCTCGGGGTCCTCGGTGTCAACCTCGATGTCGAACACGTCGATGCCGGCGAAGGTCTTCAGAAGCAACCCCTTGCCTTCCATGACCGGTTTGCTGGCAAGTGCACCAATGTTGCCCAGCCCTAGAACGGCCGTGCCGTTGGAAATCACCGCCACCAGGTTGCCCTTGGAGGTGTAGCGGTAGGCGTCTTCGGGTCGCTCCTCGATTTCGAGGCACGGGTAGGCCACACCGGGGGAGTAGGCCAGACTCAGTTCGTGAGCAGTGGCGTGTGGTTTGGTGGGGACGACCTTGATTTTCCCTTGAGGCTCTGCCTCGTGGTAGTCAAGCGCCTCCTTGCGCAACATCTCGTCTTTTTTGCTCGTGGACAAGGCTATCCCCACCGAAAGGGTGGAGAGGCGGGGTTTGATTGTTGTGCGGAGTTGAGGTGGTGCTGGTGAACTTTCAGCACGTCAACGCCGTGCAGACACGGATGCTGGCGTTCAGAGAAGCGTGTCGAGGCAATCCTTGATCCGTTTTGCGAAATATCGGCTGTTCTCTTGGTTCTCGGAGGAAGCGACAAGGGTACCGTCCTTTCGATTGACCACCAACCAGTAGTCTCGAGCGCTTAGGAGGTCAAGGGGATTCCCTGACGCTGGTTTGCTCGATGTGGTGGAGGGACGAAGAAGGCACGGTCGTCGGGGCGTCGGGGGCGTCCCCTTCATCGTCCTCGAGACTCCAGAACACATCTTCCATACTGGAGATTACCTCAAAACATCACGAAAAGATTTCCCCGATGTTCACGCCACAAACAGGCCACAGAAGCGTAAAAGCAACCGAGCATTGTTCAGTCAGCAAGGGCTTCCTTTCAAATAAGGGGAAAATGCACCTGCCTCCATGAAACATGGGCATTCAGCCTCTCCCTCTCAGGGCCAGCGACCACGGGCCCTGTCCATGGTGGTCCTGATGGTGCTCATGTCCATGGGCCCATTGCTCACGACGCCCGTGGTTTCCGCTCACGCCGAACCCAGCGGCGTGACCTGGCCCCTGGAAGGCAGCAACGACACCGGCTGGGTCACCCTTGATGCACTTGGCGCTGTACCCGAAACCGGTCAGCGGGCCACCGCAGACTGGAACTTGTCCTTCGCTCCCGGCGCCGTCCTTTCCAACGTGACCCTCGAGGTCCGTGCCAGCGGCCAGGACGGGATGACGATCCACGAACCACAGTTGGTCATCGACGGACTCGGCACCTCGCTGTTCGACTGGCGGGGCCTTGGAACCTTGGGCGTAGCCGACGGTTTCACCACGGGCAGCACCTACAGCGGCCGGCTCAACCCCAACAGCAACTCCGGAGCGGGCTGGGACCTCCCATCGGACGCTGAGATCACGCAGATGGTCATCGAAGCCCTTGCCCCTGCGGACCCGTTGGTATCGCTCACGCCCTACGACTTTGACCTCCGCGCCACCGCCGTCAATCCCGACAGCGGCGTCCTTTACCTCGCAGCCAACGATGGACTGATGCTTCTTCATGCCAACAACAACCCCCACACCATCGACGTCTACGACTTCGCCGACGAGGGTGGCGTGCTCGACATGGTCATGGACTCGGCGGGAGGTTTGCTCCATCTTCTGCTGGCCGACGGCACCTTCCGTGCCATTTCATTGAGTGACAGTTCCGACCAACCCGCCCTCGGTGATGGAAACGTGGACCAATTCATCATGGCCAGCAACGGCGACGTCTTCGCCGCCAACGGTCTTGGCATCGTAATGTGGGACGGTTCAACGTGGACCACCGTGGCCTCCGTTTCAAGCACGGACGGCGGCACGCAGGCCCTGTCGATGATCGAAGTAGCCGGCGTGGTCTACGCTGCCGTTGAGGGAGTTGGCGTCCTCCGCTACGACACCACGACCTCCAGCGCCCTCTCCACATGGAGCTCCGCGAACACCCTGCACTCCGACAGCATCACGAACATGGCCGTCTCCGGCAACCAACTCCTGCTGGCATCCTCTGACAGCGGTTTGGCCCGCTTTGACTATGCTGCGGGCTTCTGGCTCTCCACGTGGACCTCCGCCAACTGGCTCTCAAGCGACACCGTGACCGGTGTGGAGCGCGTAGGTTCAACCCTCTACATCCTCGCCGGCGAGGATTTGCATTCGTACAACTCGACCAACGGCGTGTTCAGTACAACCTACGATTTGGCAACCCTGGGTTTGGCCAACGAAGGGGCCTCGCTCACCAGTTGGCCCGCCTACGGCGGTGCTTCGCCCGCCACCGATGCGTTGCTCGTAGACGACGGGAGCGGTAATCTGATTCACCTCTCCCCGAACCAATCCCCGTTCGTTGAAGGCGAAATGTTGCTCGCCAGCTCACCGGCGACCGACGAGATGACCGATTTGGTCGAGGTGGACAACGTCCTCTACATTGGTTCGGCGGACAATTCCATGCTCGTCATGCGCTACGACATCAGCAACTCGGTTTGGCTCACGCCGTGGTCGGTCATGGACAACGTGATGCACACCGTCGCCGCACCGTCCTCGCAGGGAGCAACCACGCTCCTGTTCGCCTTGGAAACCTCCCCCGTCGTTGAAGAGATGGACACCAGCGGCAACAGCATCCAGACCTACGACGGCACCAACGGTTGCTACCCGTCGACGACCGAGATCCTGAGCGTGGCCGCCAACGACGATCATCTCGTTCTCTCCCTCGAGAGCGGCGTGTTCGTCCACTTTGACCGAACCTCTGGAGCGTGCACATCCTACGACACCACCAACGGCCTGCCAACCTCTTTCGTTGGCGACGTGGCCTTGTTTGACACCACGGCGTACATGGCCACTGAGGACAAAGGCGTCCTGCGCTACGACATCACCAACGACACTTGGCTCGAGCCGTGGGGTTCCACCGGTATCAATGGCGTCAACTACGCATCGGTCGCCATGGTCGGCGACATCCTCCACCTCGGCTTGCAGGGCTACGGTGTGGTGAGAAAAGACCTCAGCACCGGTGAAATCCTTGCGCCCCTGACCGCAGGCAACCGTGGTGGATTGCTCCCCTCCGACCAAATTTACGCCTTGGAGACCGACGGCACCAACCTCTACATCGGCACCCTACAAGGCGCCCGCAAGTGGGACGGTAACCAAATGACCAATTTTGGCCAGGGGTCGTCCTGGCAAACGCGCCCCCAGCAATTCTTCGACTTCGCCGTTGAGGGCAGCATCAGCGGTGGCAGCCTCTACGCCGGGACCAACATCGGCGTTTGCAAGTACAGCCTCGCCACCATGGGCATCGACGACTGTCAGAACGTCTACGACGGCATGCCCAACTGGGCCACCTACAGCGTGGGCTACGACAACACCTACGTCTACGGCGGTACCACTTCAGGCGTGGGCCTCATCACCAAATCAAATTTCCAGCACGATGAGAACTGGGGCCAAGACACCCAAACGGGCAACGCCGTGGTTGAAGTCATGGGCGACATCGCCTACATCGGTACCGAAGGCCTCGGTGTGCTCCGCTACAACATCACCTCAAATCAGTGGCTTGTGCCCTTCACCGAGGACAACGGCGTGCTCGACGGGGGCAACGACGATGTCACGGGACTGGTTGCGGACATCCGACCCAACCTTCTGTGGGTGGGTGGGGATGACGGTTTCCAACTCATCAACGTCACGACCGGCGGTGAAGCCTACGACATCGAACGTTCAAGCAGCCTATACAACGCCGACAGCGCACCCCACGACATGCTGATTCACAACAACATCCTCTACTACCACGGCCGTACCACAGGCGATGAGGTCAGTCGCCTCGACGTGGCCAATTTGACCGCTCTCAGCAATCTCGACATCGGCGCCCAAGTCGGTGAGAACGGCGGCGACATCGTCAGCATGGAAATGTCGGGTGATACGCTGATGGTCAGCGTCGTGTCCGGCCAGTGGTGGAACAGCGACGGCTCAGGTGGTATCGCACGATGGAACACCACCACATCATCATGGGAGGCTAACATCTTGCCAACCGGGTCCATCAGCCGTGTGACCGCCTACGAATCCTCCAACGGCAACACATGGGTCTCGTGGGGCGAGTTGAAACTGGAACTTTACGACAGCAGCCAAAACCTCGTGAATTCATGGACCAACCTTGGATTCCCGATTCGGGGCATCGTTGAGCACAACGGTGAGACCTTGTTCGCCACCGAAGACGGTATTGCGCGCTACAATGAAATCTCGAACACATGGAACACCACATGGGATGCCGGGAACGGCCTACCAAGCAACGCTGGAGACAACTTCTACGAACTCTGGACCGACGGTACGAATTTGGTGGTTGGTGGAGCCGATTTCAATGGGTTTGGCCAGTTCAGAGAAGGCATCATCTCCCATCGCAACGGTGCCGGTGCATGGACGGCTTACCCCGCCGATTCCAACAACAACATCCCCGACGGCTACCCCATTTCCATGGAAATGTGCGGTGGCATGCTCAACATCGCCATGTACAACAACAACGGTGGCATTGCTCGTATCGACCTGCAGAACGCCACGGTCAATTCAGGCCTTTACAGCAGCCAACTCGACGGAACCGCCCCTGCCTCGGTCACCTGCGATAACCAAGATACCCTCTACATCGGCTACTACAACGACAACCAACCCATCAGCCGCTACAGCTATCCGACCTCGGGCTTCCTCTCCAGCCTCACCACGTCCAGCCACAACCTTCCCAGCGACCCAGTGTGGTACGACGCCCTTTCGCATTCAGGTACGCAACTCATCGTCGGCCACGCCGTGGGTAACTTCGGTCCAAACCTCATCGCAGGTGGGTACTCGACCCTGGTGGCCAGCGGCGCAACCGCTCTGCA
>DAET01000071.1:0-2506 GCA_002497765.1 Euryarchaeota archaeon UBA486 | reverse complement strand
CCGAGTGGCTCATCGGCCGCGCCGGTGGCTCCTCAGGCTACAGCGAAGTCGCCACACTCTCCTCTTCCGGGCTGCAGACGGTCGTCGACCTTCCAGGCCTCGTCAGCGGCCAAGTGTCCACGATGGTGGCCAACGCCACCCACCTGTGGGCTTCGACCGGAAGCTCAGCCACCACAGGAAACTTTGGTGGCACCGGAACCGGCTTGCTCCAAGGGACCTTCCTGCCCAACGGCACGGTTGAATGGGAGTACGGATGGACGCTCCCCGGCAACACGGTGGCCAGCGACCTTCATCTTCACGGGACGGATTTGTACATCGCTTCGTCTCCTGGGGGCATGCTCAAGCTCAACACCCTCACCAAAGTTATCTCCAGCATCGGTGGCTCACTCCACACAAAGTTCGACACGATGCACACCTACAACAGCCAACTTGTGATTGGCCTCGCCGGTGAGGGAGGAAGCCCGCCCGGCGTTCAGATGTTCAATCCAAACACCGACCAGTTCGGGAATGGGCGACTCATCGCCGGTCTGCCTTCCAACATCGTGAACGGTTTTGCCGACAGTACGGGTGTGCTCTACATCGCCACAGACGGTGGCATTGGACGCTGGAACTACACCACCAACGACTGGATGGATTCCATCACCGTTTCCAAAGGCTTGCCAACAAATGTCGTTGAGGACGTTGTGGTCATCGGATCCAAAGTTTACATGGCCACGCCGTTGGGTGTCTTCGTTTGGGACCCATCCACGCAAAGCGGCAGCACGTTGACCAAAACGAACGGATTGATGGGTCAATCTGCGTGGGGACTCTCCGTGACCACCAACAACGTCGGCGTCTCCACCCTGATCGTCAGCCACGACGGACGTGGCGCTGACCGACCCGGCGTGAGCCTCATCAACCCGTCAACCCAACAGGTCATCTCCACGCACCGCTTCGATCAACTCCCGTCCAACACGGTGACGGCGTTGACCGCTGACTGGTGGGGGCTTCACATGGCCACGGACGTTGGACCGCTCACCCACTGGAACGCCTCCACCGGCGACTTTGAAGACGGTACGTCCTCGCTTCAAATTCAATACCCCATCGTTCACATGCTGAGCGACGGTGAAGAACTCCTGTCCGTCGGTTCACGGGACAATCTGCTTCTCAGCGAAGCGCGTACGCCTGCGCACGCCTTTACGGCGTCCCTCGGGGCGGCTGGCCTCATCACCGGAACCCTGGGCACCAACCACATCTGGGCGATCACCGAAGACGGGTTGCTGGGCTGGGAGCGAAACGGCCAGTTCACATCGGTTGAATCCTCGTCGATGCGACGTGCCTTGCCGCTGACGGTCCGCGCCATGGGCAACGGTGGTGGCATCAACATCAGCGACTTGACCCACCTGGGCATGCAAATCGAACTGGTTGACCCCACGGCACCGTTCGCCTTGGACGCCACGCAAGGAACGCCGGGGATTCACGGTCTCCTCTTCCAAAATGTCCCGGTCGTCATGACGTCCCCGTCTGCAGGCGCTGCGGTGTGGGCCAAATCCGTCGCCTTGCAATACGATGTCACGCTGAACCTGACCGAGGACCCCAACCTCGCACGCAATCTGCAGGACGCCGTGGATACCGGCCAACTCTACGACAACACCCGTCATGTAGCCCTGCGGCTCTTCTCCCCTTCCAACGGCTCACTCGAGGTCAGGTTAACCTACGATTATGTTCGCAGCGATACCCCCGTGGCCGTTCAGGGCTTGGTCGACCGACCCGACGACGGTGGTGGCGTCTTGACTGCGTCGTGGTCCCTCGTGCACGACGAAGACTTTGCGCGCTACCTCATCTTCCTCAACGAAGGTCCTTGGGCTACAGCGCCAACTGAACTCGAACTTCTCGGTCAGACGCCCGACAAAGCGGTCTCGCTTCACAGCCGATTGAGCGCTGACATCGAAACCGCAGGCGGTGCACCGCTCATGGACGGCACCGACTACTACGCCGTGGCTGTGGTCGAGTACACCGACGGCCGCTGGGGCGACGTTTCTGCACCGTTTGGGCCAGCCTCGCCAAGCGATGAAATTCCGGGAGCCCCAGCGTGGGCCACCGCTTACTGGGACGAAGGGAACGACGAAGGCGATGTTGAACTCGAATGGGCCCGATGCACGGCTCTTGACCTTGCGATGACCAACATCTACCTCGCCACAACACCGATGACGGACGCCCTGGGAAGAACGCCCGAGAAGAGCGTCTTGCCCAACGAAGGCAACCAATCGCTGCTTTCCCTCACGCCCGGTGTTCCCGTGTGGATTGGGTTCACCTGTGTGGACGAGGCCGGGCAGGAGAACCTGTCCAACGTCACGGTTTTGGGACCCATCGTTCCAACCGGCGACACGAACGACAACGAAGCACCTGCGCCCGTGACCGGAACGACGGTCATTGATACCCCCGAAGATGAAGGAGGGCGTTTGTCAGTCTTCTGGAACGTCAACGACGCTGAAGACTGCGCCTTTTACATCGTGTTCATGAAACA